>CASFRN010000114.1 GCA_949296855.1 uncultured Bacteroides sp.
ATCAAAAAGTAATGTCATTCTGAGCATAGCGAAGAATCTCGTGTGCATCAGCTTGTGTATTCGAGATCCTTCACTCCGTTCAGGATGACAAAATGAAAGGTTATTTATATTTTGAGACAGCCTCGTTTATATCTAAAAGCATAACAGATGCAAAATTTTTCATTTTTATTTGGTTTATAATATAAACTATTCTATATTTGCAAATGAAAGCAGGAAGAAGCGCGCGTTCCTGCTTTCATTTAGTCTATTTAGTTTATAATATAAACCATTTTATCGTTATGGAAGAAAAGAAATTAAACGAAAGAGAAAGCCTGGAGCTCATCACTCGGATGATTCAGGAGACGAAAAATAAACTGGAAGTAGGCGACGGGAATGTTCTTTTAATATGGGGATACGTGTCGGTATTGACGGCTATCCTCGTTTATGTCATGGCAATCATACTAGACGGAAATCCTTGGGTTAACTGGCTTTGGTTTCTGATTCCCCTTATCGGGTATCCGGTCATGAAGCGAGAAGAGAGAAAAGAAGCCAACGTAAAGCCACATTCGTCCAGCTACATTGATAAAATTTCTTCTGGGATATGGAAGAGCGTGGGCATCATAGCTTGCGTATTTGTAGCGATCTGCATAGCTCTTATGTTTTGCGGATACAACTGCTGGGTGCTGATGTTTGCATACGCCTTTATCATTGTCGGATTCGGAAGTGTTGCGCAAGGGATTATTATCCGTGAACGAAGCCTGACGTTTGGAGGGTTGTTCAGTATCGCCGCAGGAGGAGTGGTGACAAGTTGCGCCATCTGCAACATACCGCTTTACATGGCTTGGGCAATACCTTTATATATCCTCTGTTTCACTCTAATGACCATTATTCCCGGACATATCATTAACCGTAAAGCCAAGAAGTTATGCCGAAAGAACTGAATCCCCTGCTGCATTCCCAGCTAAGGCTTGGCGTGATGTCTATCCTGATGGTGAAAGAGGAAGCTGATTTCGTTTACTTGAAAGAAAAGACCGAATCTACCGCCGGCAATCTGAGTGTGCAGCTTGATAAACTGTCGGGGGCGGGCTACATCGTTATCGAAAAAGGATTTGAAGGGAAACGTCCCCGCACCACTTGCCGCATTACCCCCGAAGGGCGGGCTGCTTTCGAAGAGTATGTCAATACGCTGAAGGTGTATTTACATCTGGAATAAGCAAGGCAAAAGGTTTGTTCTCAAAAGCAAGTAAGGGTTTTCGGTCGTTTTATTATGCTGAAACCATCGTTTTGACAAGCTGAAACTTTTGTTTCGCCTTGTTGAAACTATAGTTTTATCTTGCTGGAACAGACTGAAACTGTAGTTGTCTCATCCTGAGCGGCTAACTGTCTTTTCAGACGGATGCTTTTTTATTGTTTGATGGATAAGTTAAAACACGGAGGCACGGAGGCACAGAGAATAGATTTCATTGATTTATAAATCAGTTTTCTCTGTGTCCCCGTGCCTCTGTGTGCATTATCCCTTACTTCAGCTCCAGCGGGATGCCCCGGTAGAAGTCGAGTATCTTGAAGCGGAACAGGTAGTTGTATTTGGCTTGAAGCTGGTCGGACACGGCGCTCATCCATGCCGTTCGCGATTCGTTGTATTCCGTAGCGTTGGCTTTCCCGTTCAAGTATTTCTCTTTCATTAAGTTGAACGAGGCTTGTGCGGCTTTGGTTGCGGTGCGGCTGCTGGCATATTGCGTCTGGGCGCTCAAGGTGTTATAATATGCTTGCTGGATTTCCTTATACAAGTTTTTTTTGCTGTCTTCCAGTTGCCAGCCCAGCGTGGTCTGCTGGATGCGCGCACTCCGTACCCGGTTTCGTGTCGCCAGGCGGTTGAAGATGGGTACGCTCAGTGTCAGTCCCACATATTGGCTGAAGTTATCGCGCAATTGCGAGCCGAAGTTCCCGTTTTCCCTGCCCGACACATTATAATAGTTGGTGCTCAGCCCCGCTCCCAGGCTCAGTTGCGGATAATAGGCACTTTGTGCGATGCGGATGCTTTTCTGCGCTCCTTCCAGCCGGTATTGAGCCGCCTTGATGGCGGGTTTTATCAGTAGAGCTTCGGCGTAGATATCGGAGGGTGGGAGCGGTGTTCCCAGTTTTTCAATGACATCCGTTTCGGGCGAGACGATGGCAAACCCGTCGGGCGAGGGGAGTTCGAGCAATTGGCTAAGGTCGAGCAAGGACAACTGGTAATTGTTGTCGGCTTGCACCGCCGAGAGTTCGTCTTGCGCCACGCGCGACTTGGCTTCGTAGAGTTCCGATTCCGAGGCTTTCCCGTTTTGGAAGAAGGCATTCTTTTGCGTCAGCATTTCTTTGCTCAAGTTTACTTGTTCATGCGCCACACGGGCAAGTTCTTCATTGAAGAGCGCTTGCAGGTAAGCGGATGCCACCTGGATGCTGATGTTTTCTTTGGCTGCGTTCAGGTCTTCTAAGGCAGCTTGCAAGTTCAGCTTCGAGAGGGCGATGTTGTTGGGTATTTGCATACCTGTGAAGAGCGGCACGCTGGTGGAGAGGCTGAATCCGGTGCTTTTGGTATTGATGCTGCTATACGTATTATCCGCCTGAAGGCTGCGCCCGAAGTTGAACGATTGTGAGGCGCTTCCGCTCAGGTTGGGCAGGCGGCTGTATTTGGCGGTGTTCAGTTCCACCTTGCTTTGTTCGGCGTTAGCTTCCTGTTGCTTGATGGTGAGGTTGTGTTCGATGGCATGGTCGATGCATTGCTTCAACGTCCATTCTTGCTGCGCGTGCAGCGGGAGGCATATCGCCGATGCCCAGATAAGTATGTGTCTTGGTTTCATAATCGTGTAGAGTTTAGTTTTCAATCTTCAGTCCGCGTACGGCTTCTCCCGCTTTCAATCCTTGGCGTACTTCCGTATCGATGCCGTTGCTGATACCGGTCACAATGCGGCGGCGTTCAAACCGCTGGACGGAAGAAGTGCTGTCGGCAAGAACATAAACAAACGTAGAATCGCCGCTGAACTCTACGGCACTTTCCGGTATGGTCAGCGCGCCGTCTGCGTGCTGTAGCTCCATTTCGGCATTGGCACTGTATCCCGAACGGATGGTCACGCTATCGGGGACGGTAATGGCAGCTTTTATTTCGAATTGGTTTGCGCCGTTGTTTTCGATGCTTTTAGGCGAGATATATTCCAGTACGGCGTCGAATTGCATGTTTTGGAGGGCTCCCAAGGTGATTTTCACGGGGATGCCTTCACGGATGCGCCCTACCTCGGTTTCGTCTACATTGCCACGGAATATTAAGTCGCTCATATCGGCTACGGTGGCAATAGTGGTTCCGTCGTTGAACGTGTTACTCATGATGACCGAATTTCCCACTTTGATAGGTACGTCCAGTATCAAGCCGTCGATGGTAGAACGTATCAGCGTGCTGCTGAACGAGGCGCTGTTTTTGGTGATGCCTTCTTTTACGATTTCCAGGTTGTCTTTGGCGGCTTGCAGTTCTTCACGGGCTTGCTTGGCGGCAAGAAGTGTTTTTTCGTATTCTTCGTTACTTACCAGTTTGTCGTTGTATAGTTTCTCCATACGTTCCAAGTCGATTTCGGCTTGCTTGCCGTTCATCTCTGCCAGGCGTACGCGGCTTTCCGCCGAGTTGAGCGTACCCAGTTCGGGGATGACCTTGACTTTGGCTATCACTTCTCCTTGTTTTACGGTTTGTCCCGCTTCTTTATAGACTTCGGCGATGATGCCTGATATTTGCGGTTTGATTTCTACTTCATCGCGCGGCTCTATCTTGCCGGTAGCTACCGTGGTTTGTTTCAAATCTTTTGTTTCGGCTTTCAGGATTTGATAACTTACCTTTTCAGGTTGGGATTTCTGGTAAAGGAACACGAAGGTTCCGATAAATACAGCGGCAACCAGCACCAGTGCCGCTATTTTCATAAACTTCTTCATATAGCTTTTTTTTATTTTGTTTTCTGTTTTTAAGTTTACTCATCACGTATGGCGTCAATCGGCTTGACGGACATTGCCCGATAGGCGGGCGCAAGTCCGGCAAGTAATCCTAACACCAATAATAAGGCACAAGCGCCGACGGCTTCCCAAAAGCTGATGAGGAAATGGGCGGGAGCATCTGGCTCGGAAGCTCCGACTTCGACCACATTCAGTAGAAAGACCGCAAAAGCGATGCCAACGATACCTGCCAGGATGGTCAGCACCATGCTTTCCGATAAGATTTGCTGGAGGATGTCATTGGGTTTTGCTCCGATGGCACGGCGGATGCCGATTTCTGTAGTCCGTTCTTTGACCGTTACCATCATGATATTGCTGACGCCGATGGCACCGGCAAGCAATGTACCCAATCCTACCATCCATCCCAAGATGCGGATGCCTGAAAACAAGTTGTCCATCATGCTGAAGATGGCTTCGGCGTTGACTAAAATTGTGGCTTGGCTATCGTCGGGATGGATGTAATGTGCTTGCTTCACTACCTGGTCTATTTTCTTTTCCACTTCGCTGATGGAATATCCTTTTTTGGCGGTATAACACAGCAGTTGTACGTTTTGTCCGAAATTATAGTTCTGTTGCATGGTAGAGAACGGGATGGTGACCGACGTTTCCGAGCGTCCGTTTATCGAAATGTTGCCTGTAGACAGGCTGACCCCGATGACTTGATAATAAATGCCGTTTATCTTGATAAACTTGCCACATGGATTTTCTTTTCCGGGGAAGAGCGTTTCGTAAATACGTTTGCCGATGATGCACACCCTCCGGCGTTCTTTCACGTCCATATCATTCAGGTATCTGCCGTATGCGATCTGCGGTTCTTCTATCGTGCCGTATTCGGGATATAATCCTTTCAGGGTACCCGATATTTTTTGTTCATTATAGATGACGTCTACTCCCCATTTGGCCAGGCTGGGGGTAATTACTTCCACTTCGTTTACGCTACGCCGTATGCGTTCTACATCGTTGTTCTCCAAATACCAAGTGCGTCCTTGCTGGAATCCTTTGTAAGCCTTGCTGGTTTTGTTCGCTCCCATAAAACCTGAGTTGGTGGCAAATCCTTCAAACTCGCGCGAGAGCATATCTTGCATGCCTTGTGCGCCTCCCATGAGGGCAATCAGCATGAAAATGCCCCAAAAGATACCGAAAGCTGTCAGCAAACTACGGGTCTTGTTGCGAGTAATGGTGACCAGTATTTCTTCCCAAACGTCTAAATCGAAAAGTTTCATGATGTTGATTTGCTAATTAATAATGTGCTGATGTGTTAATTCTTGTCTTTTTTTTACATTTCCGCATTTTCACATTGGCACATTGTCTATTCTGCTCTTAATGCCTCTATCGGACGGATTCTTACCGCTTTAAGGGCAGGAAAAAGTCCGGCTAATGTTCCGGCGATAATTAAAGTTAGCGTTGCTTCGATGGCAATAGACAAGTCTACGGTCGGGTCTTCGAAGAAAGTCATCGAGAATACGCCCATATCCATCGTCTGCTTGCCTGCCACCACGTTCATGTATTCCGTTACGGCAATGCCCGCCACCATGCCTACGTATCCGAAAAAAGTCGTGATGGTGACGCTTTCCGAGATAATCAGCCAAAGGATGGACATCGGTTTCGCACCCAATGCCTTGCGGATGCCGAATTCGTGCGTGCGTTCGCGTACCGTAATCAGCATGATGTTGCTTACGCCTACGATGCCGCTCAGCAAGGTGAAGATGCCGATGACCCAGATGGCGATATGCAAGATTTGCGTGGCGGTCTGCTGTTGGAGGTATTGTGTAAAGCGGTTCCATATCCAGATGGCGCCGTCATCGGTTGGGTCGAATGTTTTCTGTCTGCCCAACATCTGGCGATAGCCGGTTTCGAAAGCCTCATTGTCTTCTTCGCTCGCTAATCCTTTCGTGGTGAAGGTGATGTTGTCAATGCTGTCTCCTTTGGCGTATACTGCTTGTACTGTGGTAAAAGGGGCTAACGCCGAAGGCGAGAAGCTGTTTTGGTCTTCGTACACGCCTACCACTTGGTAAGCTACTCCGCTTGCGTTTACATATTGTCCGATAGGTTGTCCGTGAGGAAATAAGGTTTCTACCGTTTTCCGGTGAAGTATCATGACCTTACGTTGTTCCTGCATGTCGCGTTCGTTGATAAACCGTCCTTCTTTCAACTGGATGGCTTCCAGCTCCGGATAGTTCGGGAATACGCCGCCTACTCCGATGGTCAGGTATTCTTTTCCGTAGTTCAAGGTCACTTCGCCTTGGCTTACCGTTGCTCCGGTTGCGATGACATGTTCGGGGAATGCTGTTCCGCTCCGTTCCCGGTCACGGTTATCAAGCGAAATGTTTCGCCCCTCCTGCATGCCTTTATACACTTTTGAAGTATATCCCGGATAGATTTTCATCGAGTTCATTTTCATGTTTTCCGACTGTCCTTCGAAAGCGTGTATCAGTCCGTTGCCCGCACCCAGCAGAACGATAAGCATGAAAATGCCCCATGCCACGGAAAATCCCGTCAGCGCCGTGCGCATCTTGTTGCGCATGATGGTGCCGTATATTTCTTCTATTAAATCAATCATAGTCCTGTTATTTCATGAATCCGCCTTTTCCGAATGGAGATGCGTTGTGGTCGATGTTGTCTTCTATCCGCTCGATGATGCCGTCTTTGATATGGATGATTTTATTGGTTTGATTGGCGACCCCGCTTTCGTGGGTCACCACGACTATGGTCAGCCCTTCCCGGTCGTGCAAGTCTTTCAGGATGTTCATCACTTCTACCGAAGTTTTGCTGTCTAATGCACCGGTAGGCTCGTCGGCAAGGATGATTTCGGGTTTCGATATCAAGGCGCGGGCAATGGCTACACGTTGCTTTTGCCCTCCCGAAAGCTCATTGGGTAGATGGTGTGCCCATTCTTTCAGCCCTAACTTATCGAGGTATTCCATGGCAAGCTCGTTCCGCTTCTTGCGTCCTACCCCTTGATAGAACAAAGGCAGTGCTACGTTTTCCATGGCATTCTTGAATGAAATGAGGTTGAACGATTGGAAGATGAACCCGATCATCCGGTTCCGGTATTCTGCCGCACGTGTTTCGCTTAGGTCTTTGATAAGCACATCGTTCAGGTAATATTCGCCAGAGTCGTAATTGTCGAGGATGCCTAATATATTTAATAAGGTGGACTTGCCCGATCCGGATGCTCCCATAATGGAAACGAATTCGCCTTTTCCGATAGTTAAGTCGATGCCTTTCAACACATGGAGCGGTGCTCCGTTGTGATAAGTTTTGTTGATGTCTTTTAGTCGTATCATGTTTTCTTCGCTTCGGTTTCTGTCTGTTTTAGACACTGCAAAGCTATAAAAAGTTACATTACAACTTAAATAAATCCGTTAAAAATTTGTTTCATTGTGTCCGAATGCTTACTTTTGCTCCTATATAACTAACCTTTAAACGATTTAATAACATGGCAGAAAACATGGAAAAGCCTTATGTAGTAGGTATGGACATCGGCGGAACGAATACGGTGTTCGGTATTGTGGATTCACGCGGAAACGTGTTGGCATCCGATTCTATCAAAACACAACAACATGAAGATGTAAACGAATATGTAGAAGCAGTATGCGTTAAACTGCTCCCCATGGTAGAACAATTCGGGGGTCCGGATAAGATTAAAGGCATGGGTGTAGGCGCGCCTAACGGAAATTATTATAGCGGAACCATCGAATTTGCTCCCAATTTGCCTTGGAAAGGCGTTATTCCTTTGGCAGCTATGTTCGAAGAACGTTTGGGTATCCCTACCGCACTGACCAACGATGCCAATGCAGCGGCTATCGGTGAAATGACGTATGGTGCGGCCCGCGGTATGAAAGACTTTATCATGATTACCCTTGGTACCGGTGTAGGAAGCGGAATCGTGATTAACGGTCAGTTGGTTTATGGTCATGATGGCTTTGCAGGCGAACTGGGACACGTTATGGTGGAAAAGGATGGACGTATCTGCGGATGCGGACGCAAAGGGTGTTTGGAAACGTATTGCTCGGCTACAGGCGTGGCGCGTACTGCACGCGAATTTCTTGTAGCCCGTTCCGAGCCGAGTTTATTGCGTAATGTCCCAGCGGAAGAAATCCAGTCGAAAGACGTTTACGATGCGGCAGTGAAAGGTGACAAGTTGGCGCAAGATATTTTCCAGTTCACGGGCGATATCCTCGGACGGGCACTTGCCAACTTTATCGCTTTCTCCAGCCCTGAAGCGATTATCCTTTTCGGCGGCTTGGCAAAATCGGGCGATTACATCATGAAGCCTATTCAGAAAGCGATGGAAGATAATGTATTGAACATTTATAAAGGAAAGACCAAATTGCTCCTTTCTCAGCTGAAAGATGCTGACGCAGCCGTATTAGGCGCCAGCGCATTGGGCTGGGAAGCCAAAGAGAATTGATAAGTTTATCGATTTGAAAAAAATTAAATGCCATTCCATTAACCTTTGTTTAAAGGGAGCTGGAATGGCATTTAATTTTTCCCTGCTCTGTAAGAGTCTGTTTAAATTTTGCTCAGGAATACAACTTTATCGGAAAATTTAAACAGGCTCTAAGCCTTCCGGTAGTTATCTAATTCTTCGGTTTGGAAGTTCTGGATAAAGCTATGGTGCTTTTCCACTTCGGCTTCGGCATAATTTACATATACGTCGAGTGACTTGGCGAAGAGTCCGGGCGCTTTCGTAGCGTCTTGCAAGAGCAAGTGGCTCATTACGCAGACCGCAGCCATTTCATACAAGCGGCGTGAGGTGAAGTCGAGCAACTCTTGGTTCTGCGCTTCTTTCACCTTTGCGGTGCATGCTTCCAATTTCCCGGTCATCACTTTCAGGCGGTCCATATAGCCTTGGTATTCGGGGGCGCAAGGAATGGCTTCATACTCGTGCAGAGTAGCGGCATACGAGCCGTTGGTCACGTATCGGATAGCGGCTACGGTTTGGAGTTGGGTCGTTCCTTCGTAGATGCTGGTGATGCGTGCGTCGCGGTAGATGCGTTGGCAAGCATATTCCATCATGAAGCCCGAACCTCCGTGGATTTGGATGCAATCGTATGCGTTTTGGTTGGCGTATTCCGAGTTCATGCCCTTAGCCAACGGGGTGAAGCTATCCGCCAACTTTGCATACCGTTTCTGCTCCTGACGTTCTTCGGGAGTCAGTTTGCGTTCGCGGGCGATGTCGTCCAATGCCTTATAGATGTCCACATAGCGTGAGGTTTGGTAGAGCAAAGCACGTCCGGCATCGAGTTTCGCTTTCATTGTAGCTAACATGTCATATACGGCGGGGAATTCGATGATGGCTTTACCGAACTGCTTACGGTCGCGGGCGTAGGCAAGTCCTTCGTTGTAAGCGGCTTGGCTCAATCCTACCGATTGGGCGGCGATGCCTAAGCGGGCACCGTTCATCAATGCCATCACGTACTTGATGAGTCCCAATTTGCGGTCTCCGCAGAGTTCGGCTTTCGCGTTCTTATATACCAATTCGCAGGTGGGCGAGCCGTGGATGCCTAATTTGTTCTCGATGCGGCGCACGTCCACACCTCCATCGTTCTTGTCGTAGATGAACATCGAGAGTCCGCGTCCGTCGTGCGTACCTTCTTCCGAACGAGCCAATACCAAGTGCAGGTTAGCGTCTCCGTTGGTGATGAAACGCTTCACGCCGTTCAGGCGCCAGCAATTATTGGCTTCATCGTAAGTGGCTTTCAGCATCACGCTTTGCAGGTCGCTTCCGGCATCGGGTTCGGTCAGGTCCATCGACATCGTTTCTCCGGCACAGATGCGCGGGATGAAACGGCTATGCTGGTCTTCGTTTCCGAATTCATACAGGGTTTCGATACAATCCTGCAAGGACCAGATGTTTCCGAAGCCCGCATCGGCTTGCGCCACGATTTCGGCGCACATGGTGTATGGGGTAATCGGGAAGTTCAGTCCTCCGAAGCGGCGCGGCATGGTCATTCCGTTCAGTCCTGCCTTCACCATGGCGTCGAGGTTCTGTTTCGTACCCGAAGCGTATTCCACCCGTCCGTTGGCATGGTGCGGACCTTCCTGGTCTACGCCTTCGGCATTGGCTGCAATTACTTCACCGGTAATCTCTCCGGTAATTTCCAACACTTTGTCGTATGAGTCGAGTGCGTCGGCATAGTCTTGCGGCGCATAGTCATACTGTTCTTTGTCTCTGTATCCGCGTTCCTTCAGCTCGCAGATGCGTTCCATCATCGGATTATTGAGATGGAATTTGAGTTCGGGATGTTCAGTATAAAAGTTTGGCATTTTTCTGAAGTTATAGAAGTTATAGAAGTTATCAGTCGCAAGCTCCTTAGAAGTTAAAGTATAATTGCTTGATTAATCATACTTATAGGTTGTTACAGCTTTGCAATAAGCATTGAGCAAACGGCTGACATCTTCGATACTTCTGGTTAATTCTAAATAATTATCTTCTGTAATATAATCTAAATCTTTGGAAAGGAGTATGTAGTATCGGCACTCTTCTAAACTGCCTTGTGCGATATTCATTAAGCGGAGTTTGTCGGCTTTGCCTGTTTTCTTATAACCTTCAGCAATATTGGCAGGGATAGATACAGCAGCTCGTTGAAATTGTGAGCATAGTCCAAACCGTTCGTATGTTGGGTATTTATTGGTGAGTTGATATACCAATAATACGAACTGATGTGCTTTCTGCCAAGC
Organism: uncultured Bacteroides sp.; assembly: GCA_949296855.1. GTDB lineage: Bacteria > Bacteroidota > Bacteroidia > Bacteroidales > Bacteroidaceae > Phocaeicola. The sequence continues at coordinate 10,678 of CASFRN010000114.1, forward strand.
AAATAAATCTTTGAAACTTTGTGTCATAAGTAAAACTATTGACTTTAACTTCTCTAACTTCTTTAACTCCTTTAACTTCTAAAGAAAAAAGATTACTTGCTGTTCTTCTTATAATACTTAATCATTTTGGGGATTACTTCTTCCACCGTTCCATTAATCACGTAATCCGCAATCGAGTTAATCGGCGCGTTCGGGTCGCTGTTCACCGAAATGATGATGCCTGCGTCTTGCATTCCGGCGATGTGTTGGATTTGCCCACTGATGCCGCAAGCGATGTAGAGCTTCGGATGAACGGTTACACCGGTTTGGCCGATTTGGCGGTCGTGGTCACAGAAGCCGGCATCTACGGCGGCACGGCTCGCGCCTACTTCGGCGTGAAGCTCTTTAGCCAATTCGAAGAGCATGTCGAAGCCCTCTTTGCTTCCCATACCGTAACCTCCGGCTACCACAATGGGCGAGCCTTTCAGGTTGTGTTTCGCCTTTTCTACATGTCGGTCGATAACTTTTACCACATAATCGGTTTCGGGAACATATTTCGCTACATCGTGGCGGATGACTTCGCCTTGATAGTTCTCGTCGAGGATTTCTTTCTTCATCACGCCCTCGCGCACCGTAGCCATTTGCGGGCGGTGTTCGGGATTGACAATCGTAGCCACGATGTTTCCTCCGAATGCCGGGCGGATTTGATAGAGGAGATTCTTATACGTAACGCCCGCTTTCTTGTCTTCGTGGTCGCCTATCTCCAGCTGGGTGCAGTCGGCGGTAAGTCCGCTGGTCAGGGCGGAAGATACGCGCGGACCCAAGTCGCGTCCGATGACCGTTGCGCCCATCAGGCAGATTTGAGGCTTTTCTTCCTTGAAGAGGTTCACCAAGATAGAAGTATGGGGCAGGGAAGTGTAGGGGAACAGCCCCGGAGCATCGAACACATGCACACGGTCTGTGCCGTACGGAAGCACTTGTTTCTCTACATCGGCAAGTCCGCTTCCGGCACAGATGGCTTCCAGTTGGCATCCTAATTCATTCGCTAATTTGCGTCCTTTCGTTAACAGTTCGAGACTGACATCGGCAACGTGTGTGCCGTCCATCTCACAATATACAAATACATTATTCATAGTTTTATCCGATAGTGTGGTTAGCCAACAGTTCTACAATCAGGTTTTCTACATCCGCGTCGCTTCCCGTCAGGGTCTTGCTCTCTTTTGCTTGGAAAATGATGTTCTCGATTTTCTTCACTTTGGTGGGCGAGCCCGACAGACCGCATTGTTTTGTGTCGCCGTTCACGTCGGCTACGCTCCATTCGGTGATGTTCAGGTACGGATGTTTCTCGTACAAGTCCGCGTAGGGCAGTGCGGCTCCGTCTTTGGTGAGGGCTGCTTTTTCTTGTCCGCCTAAGGCACGTTTGTATTTCATCACTAATTTGGCGTTGCGCGGGCGGCAAGGGGCTGCACTTCCGTTCACGGTCAATACGATGGGGAGCGGGCCTTCTACGGTTTCCACGCCTCCGTCGATGTGGCGTTTCACGCGGATGGACTTGCCGTTCACTTCTTCGATTTCCTCTACGTAAGTCACTTGGGGCAAGCCTAATTTCTCTGCCACTTGCGGGCCTACCTGAGCCGTATCACCGTCAATGGCTTGGCGTCCGCCGATGATGATGTCATAATCGCCTATCTTGCGGATGGCCGTGGCGAGGGCATACGATGTAGCCAGCGTATCGGCTCCGGCAAAAGCGCGGTCGGTCAGCAGATAGCCGTTATCGGCACCTCTGTAAAGTCCTTCACGAATGATTTCAGCGGCACGTCCGGGGCCCATAGTCAGCATGGTGACCGTAGATCCGGGATGTGTGTCTTTCAGTCTGAGTGCCTGTTCCAAGGCGTTCAGGTCTTCCGGGTTGAATATCGCCGGAAGAGCCGAGCGGTTGATGGTGCCGTCGGCATTCATGGCGTCTTTCCCTACACTGCGTGTGTCTGGTACTTGTTTTGCCAAAACTACAATTTTCAAACTCATGATTATTTATTTTGGTATTAGTAATTTATTAATTGTCGGCAAAGTTAATGAAACCATTTGTTTAAAAACGCAGATTTACGCAGATTTTCGCGGATTATAATTAAATTAATTATTATTTTGATATAGTCTTTGAATTTAATCTGCGTGAATCTGCGAAAATCTGTGTTTCATTTTATAATCTCTGTGGCGGATTCATTCTTCATTCTCTCTACGTCTTCAATGAGTTCTTCCAGCCCCGCTATCGGATTATCCGTATATGTACTATATACCCTCAGGTCTGCGCCGGATACATACACCCGCGGGATGCCTTGCTCCGAGAACAGGTTGTACACGCTCCGGTCTTCTTGCGCCGAATAAGGCAAGGTCAGCCCGTGGGTGTCCCAATACGCTTCGATATCTCTTGCAGCCTCTTCCCGGCTGATGCAATAAATGGCGACAGAAGGGTTTCCCTGATACTTATTATATAAGGCTTGGATAACGGGCAGCTCTCGTTGGCAATCGGGGCATCCGGTATGGAAAAATACCAATACGGAGACTTTCCCGCGCAGGTCGGAAGTGGAAAGCTCCGAGCCGTCGTCCAACTCTATATGGAATTCGGGCAGGGTGTCTCCGGGCGCGATGCCCGCTTCTCCGTAGGCTACGTTATCGCGGATGCAAGCGGTCAGGATGAGGCAGATTCCGATGAAAAAGAAAGAATAAATGCGTGCCATAAGCGAATCTTAACAGGTTATACATCTTTTCGTGGCTAAATATATGAAAAAAGCTTCGTATATTTGCCTCGCTAAACCAAATAATTCTTGTTATGGAACATATAGACGAAGAAATAGCCCGTCTTCTGTTAGATTTGGGCATCGACAAGGCGAACCTGAACTGGACTACGCGGGTGACGATGATTCTTGTCATCCTGCTGGTCTCCTACATCGTGACCAAACTGTTCCGCCATGCGCTGATTCCGGCGGTGCGGAAGATAACGGCGAAGACCAAAGCCACGTGGGACGATTATTTGTTCAACGATGACATGCTGCACAGCTTTTCGCGGATGATTCCGCCTATCATCTTTTACTTGCTGCTGCCTTTCGTGTTCGACGGTTATCCCCACGTGCTTGCCATTCTTCTGAAGGCGTGCCTTATTTATCTGATTGTCGTGACGCTGATGCTTATCCGCTCGTTTCTGAAGTCGATTTATGAGATATCGAGCGAGCACGAGGCGTTGCGTTACCGTCCCTTGAAAGGCATTTACCAGATGGTGTTTTTGCTGGCGATAGCGGTGGGCATCATCCTCATCATCAGCATTCTTATCGACCAAAACGCGGCGACGATACTTGCTGGGCTGGGTGCGTCGGCGGCGGTGCTGATGTTGATATTCAAAGATAGCATCTTGGGCTTGGTGGCTGGAGTGCAGCTCTCGGCGAACGACATGCTCCGTCCGGGCGACTGGGTGACGATGGCGAAATACGGTGCCGACGGGTATGTGCTGGAAGTGTCGCTCACCACGGTCAAGGTGCAGAACTTCGACAAGACCATCACCACCATCCCTCCCTACGCCTTGGTGAGCGATTCGTTCCAAAACTGGCGCGGGATGTGGGAGAACGGTTCGCGCCGCATCAAGCGTTCGCTCTACATCGACATGACCACCGTTCGTTTCTGCACCGTTGAAGAAGTGCGGAACTACGTAGAAAAGGGTTGGATAGAAGCTCCCGAAGAAGAAGGAGAGCCGATGGTCAACCTGCAGGCATACCGGATGTATCTGTTAGCTTATTTGCAGAAAAATCCAAAGGTGAACCACGACATGATGATTATGGTGCGCCAGTTGCAGCCCACCCCCGAAGGCTTGCCCTTAGAGGTCTATTGCTTTGCCGACACCATCGAGTGGCTCACGTACGAAGCCATACAGAACGATTTGTTCAATCACTTCATAGCCGTCCTCCCCCGCTTCGGCTTGCGCGTTTACCAGCACCCGTCGGGAAATGATTTGGCGAGATTAATGGAATTGAGAAGGGGTTAAAAGGAGTTATGCCTTCGGCAGGAGTTAAATGCCAATAGTCTTGTGGAATTGGCTCTCATTATCAAAACTATTGGCTTTTAACTTCTGCGAGCAAAGCGAGCATAACTCCTTGAAATAAATCCCTTTAACTCCCTAAAAAAACAATAGCAATGGAAAAACCAACTTACATCAGCAAGACAAAAGTGACTTCCGCCAACACCGCCATAGCTTTAGGCTCGGGCGATATGGAAGTATTCGCTACCCCCGCACTGGTAGCGCTCATGGAGAACGCCGCGATGAATGCGGCGAAAGACCGGCTTCCCGAAGGCTCTACCACCGTAGGGGCGTTTATCGAGACCACCCACGTAAAACCCTCGCCACTGGGCGAAGAAGTGTCGGCTACAGCTGTATTAGAAAAAGAGGAAGGAAGGAAACTCACCTTCCGCATCACGGCATCCGACACCAAAGGCACCGTAGGCGAAGCCACTCACATCCGCTACATCGTAGACCGTGAACGGTTTATGAATAAACTATAAATGTTAAGTAAGTGTACAGAATTAACTTATACTATGACACACAGATAACACTGATTTAACAGATGACCACAGATATTATTTTAAAAATAATCAGTGTAAATCAGTCTCATGTGTGTTATCTGTGTGCTATAAGATAATTTTGATTAGTTACTTAACAGTTCCTAATTAGCTTATATCATGGCACACAGATGACACTGATTTTGCGGATGACTACAGACATTATTTAATGAAATAATCTACGAAAATCGGTTCTATCTGTGTTTGCCAAAAGTTTCTATCTTTATCCCTGTTTTGATGAAGATACCTTCATCGGGCGATGAAGGTATCTTCGTATGGTGGTTGAAGGTATCTTCGATAGCAGATGAAGACGCCTTCGTCAAAAAGCGGTTTTCTGCCTCCTCTATACATCCAGCCGTTTGTCCGGTCCTATGTATCCGAGTCCTTGCAAAATCCTATACTGCCAGGACTGGAGTCCTGCCCTTGGAGGACCGGAGTCCGACCGCTTCGGTACGTCAATCCCGCCAGTGCGGTACTTGTCCCGCAAGGGCATGCCTTCCCCGTTCCGGCTTGCCCTTCTTTTCGCAGCTTGACTTTCCTTATATTTCCTCCCCTGCCTTCTTTTGGAATCCCCCTTTCCTTTTCCTCCTCCCGCGCGTAATATATAAATAAAGGAGTGCTTCCTTCCCCTTTGTGAATCTTCTTCGTGTGACATGTCCCTTATAACATCGTGTCAGTCAGCTAATTGCATGTAATGGTTGGAATTTTCCGGAAAAAAAACCGTCCTGCCTGTTGCAGGATCGGAATAAAGCCGTACCTTTGCACTCGCTTTCGGGAAGCAACGCCGCTGATTCGGCGGCGAGGTCTTGGAAGCTTACGAGTTCTATGATAGGATTTGGATAGGAGACGACGAGGAAGAGAGAGTCAATTCCGATAAGGAAGAAGAAGGACGGGATCCGGGACAGAGATTAGATTAAGGAATTATACAATGAAGAGTTTGATCCTGGCTCAGGATGAACGCTAG
>CASFRN010000115.1 GCA_949296855.1 uncultured Bacteroides sp.
AAAAAAATAAAAAAGGGAGACCGCCGTCTCCCCACGATTAATTAACTTTGTATTGTTATGTCAAATCAACTAATCGAGGCTCAAAGGTACGAAATCTATCTTGGCCTGCAAAGGAAATGGAGCGAAACCCGCATAGCAAAGGAAATAGGGGTTTCAAAATCGACGGTCAGCCGTGAAATCAGGCGTAACGCGAAGACGGATGGCAGTTATGTGTGGAAACAGGCGCAAGCCAAGTGCGACAGCCGCAAACACGGCTTCAAGGGCAACCACCGCAAGCCAGACGAACTGTGGTGGCACATCGACCGCATGATTGAGGAGGACTGGTCTCCAGGGCAGATAGCAGGCGTTTTGCGTAAGGAAGGCGTGCATATCTGCAAGCAGACCATCTATAATCATGTCCATGCAGACACGACAGGGAAGTTGGCAAGGCATATGCCCCATGAGTTGAAGTATACCCGCCGCCTCAGGCGGAAGAGGCCGGTTAAGGCGACTAACATCGCCAACCGCACAAGCATCCACGAACGTCCCGCCGAGGCCGACGGCAAACGCTTCGGGGACTGGGAGATGGACACAATCGTGGATTCATACGGCCATGCCATCCTCACGCTGACCGAACGTTCCACGAACTTCATCCTGATGGAAAGGCTGAAAGAAGGGCGAAAGGCTGTCACGACGGCGAAAACTGTGGTCAGGCTGCTGTTCCCCTACAGGAAATACGTCAGGACTATCACTACGGACAACGGATGCGAGTTTGCCGCGCATTTGGACATCACGAAAGGGCTGACAATCAAAGGCGGGGACAAAGTCATCGTCTATTTTGCCGATTCATACTCCGCATGGCAAAAAGGAGCCATTGAAAACGCCAACAAACTTATCAGAAAGTATATCCCTAAAAAGGCTGATTTTAACGACTTTACGGATGCTTACATCAAGAAAGTTCAGTACAAACTCAATAGAAGGCCAAGAGAAAAGCTACAATTTGATACACCTAAATTGTGTTTTTTCAAAAATATTTTGTAATGTTGCACTTGCTGTTGGACTCTGCACAGTTCATGAGGTTGATTTTTATCGCGTTAATCTGCCGGATTTCGGCGGATATTCCATAGATTTTTCTTAAGTTTGCTTTCTAAACGTATTGAATTATGAAAAGAAGATTGGTTATATCCCTTATGTTTTTTTTCACGTGGATAGGGGGAAACGCACAAGATTTCGATGATTATTTCATTGATAAGACACTTCGGGGCGATTATTTGTTTACAGGAAATGCAGACCGTCAATTTATTAGTTTAGACGAATTGGTTTCGCTTCCGGGCTGGGCCGGACGCCGTCATGCTCTTGACCGGCTTCCGGTAGAAGGGAATGGAGACCTGACTATGACCGATAAAGAGAGCGGCAAGGTGATTTACCGCACTTCGTTTTCCAGTTTGTTCCAAGAATGGTTAGGCGAGAAAGAGGCCCGGACGGCAACGCGTGGCTTTGAGAATACATTCCTTATGCCTTATCCTAAGCGGCCGGTTGTGGTGACCATTCGGTTGAAGGACATTTATCGTCGGCCTTGTGCTACATTGAGTCATGAGGTAGACCCGAAAGACATTTTGATTCATCAACGTGGGACGGTACGGGTTACTCCGCATCGGTATTTGCTTGAAAGCGGGCCGGCGGACGAATGCGTTGACCTTGCCATTTTGGCAGAAGGATATACGGCAGACGAGATGGGCTTGTTTTATAAGGATGCGCAAGACGCTTGCGACGCTATCTTTGCCCATGAACCTTTTAAGCGGATGAAAAACAGGTTTAATGTCGTGGCGGTCGAATCGGTTTCGCAGGATAGCGGCGTGAGCATTCCGCGTAAGGGTGAATGGAAGCACACGGCGGTCGGGGCTCATTTCGATACTTTCTATTCAGACCGCTACCTTACAACCCGTTCGGTGAAAGCTATGCATAATTGGTTGGCGGGTATTCCTTACGAGCATATCATCATTTTAGCGAATACCGATACTTGTGGAGGTGGAGGCATTTATAACGCTTATTTGCTTACTACCGCCCATCATGCGATGTTCAAGCCCGTGATAGTGCACGAATTCGGGCATAGTTTTGGAGGATTGGCGGATGAATACGCTTACGTAGAAGCTCCCAGCCCGCTTTATCCGTATACGGTAGAGCCGTGGGAACCCAATATTACGACTTTGAAAGATTTCGGCAGTAAATGGAAAGACATGCTGCCGGAAGGAACGCCTGTTCCTACACCGGCTGAAACCGATTCTACCCTCATATACACTCGGGTAGGGGTGTATGAGGGTGCCGGATATACCTTGAAGGGCATATACCGCCCTACGACCGAATGTCGGATGAAAATAAACGAGGCTCCTTGTTTTTGTCCGGTATGCGAACGTGCTCTTGAACAAATGATTCGTTTCTATACGGAATAGATTTTAAATGATTACAAACTTACAAATTTAAAAACTTATGCTTGTATTTACACGTATTAACACACAGCATCCTCATTATCCGTTTGTAGAAGAATTGTTGCATCTTTCTTTTCCGGTCGAAGAGCGGAGAGACGATGAGGACCAGCGCCGCAACGCAGATAAGAACGACCGGTTTTATTGTTATCTGCTGACTGATAAGGATGAAGGCAAAGCCGAAGAACTGATAGGCCTGATAACAATCTGGAAACTGGACGGCTTTTATTATGCGGAGCATCTTGCCACTTCGCCCGCAGTGCGCAATCGGGGATATGGAGGGCGGGTTATGGAGGCATTGAAAGCGCTTTTGTCAGATTACCCTATCGTATTAGAGGTGGAGCGTCCCGAGGATGAAATGAGCCGCCGCCGCATCGGGTTTTACCAACGCTGCGGTTTCAAGTTGTGTGCGCAAGATTACCGTCAACCTCCGTATAGAGCCGGCGGGAAAGGATTGCCGCTTTATCTGATGTTTTCAGGAGTGGATGAAATCGACTCGCGTTATCCGCAAATACGCGATGAAATTTACCGTAACGTGTACGGATTGGATGTGTAGGGATGAACATTTCGTGTCTCTTGATTGTTTATTTTAACAGGCAGGATACGTAGACTTTGCAAATTTCTTCGTATCTTGCCCTCTATATAATAATAGGTATAAAGGAACTAAAAAAACGGATGGATTATGAAAAATTGGAGAATTGAGGCCATTATATTGGCTATAGGCATGCTTTTGTTAGGGCTGTTTATTAAAAACGGATTCAGCGAATTTGCGCAAAAGGATCGTAGCGTGAACGTAAAAGGGCTTGCAGAGATGGAAGTTCCGGCGGATAAGGTGACGTGGCCCTTGGTGTACAAGAGCTTGGGTAATGACTTAGGTGCGCTTTATGATGACATCAAGCGTTCGAACCAAACGATATTAGGCTTTTTGAAGGAAAAAGGCATCGAAGAAGCGGAAATCAGTGTCAATGCTCCTGAGATAATCGACCAAAAGGCGGAGCGTTACAGCAATAACGATTCGCCTTATCGTTACAATGTCACGTCGGTCATTACTGTCACTTCTACTAAGGTTGACTTGGTGCGTAAGCTTATCAGTGAGCAGGGTGAACTGTTGAAGCGGGGGATAGCCATTACGGGAGGTGATTACCGTTACAATGTGTCGTTTGAATATACCAGCTTGAATAAGATTAAGCCGGGCATGATAGAAGAAGCCACTAAGAACGCACGCGAGGCGGCGGAAAAGTTTGCCAAAGATTCGGAAAGTAAGTTGGGCAAGATACGCCATGCCAATCAAGGACAGTTCAGCATCAGCGACCGCGATGCCAATACGCCTTATATTAAAAAAGTAAGGGTGGTTACGACGATAGAATATTCATTGGAAGATTAATTTGTTAAGAGCCTGTTTGAATTTTCCGATAAAGTTGTATTCTCAAAATAAACCTGAGCAAAATTTAAGAAACTGTTTTGAATTTCTACGAAAAGTTTTTCTTGGCTTGATGTGTCCGTTTTCGTGTGTGCTTTGGGCGATTTTTTGGTCCTTTCTGTTTCTGTTCTTCGTCAGATAGCCCGCTATCTTCCTCATCACAGAAGTGGAAATGCCTCAAAAACTCATCCCAAATCATCGCACGATAAATTCAAAACAGTTTCTAAACAGGCTCTAAGGAGTTGAAGAACTCCTTTTAAAATAAAAAGTGCATAAAAGTTTTCACTTTCAGGAATTAGTTATACCTTTGCACCCGATTTTAGATCAATATAAAGTCTAACACAATTAATTATTTACAAAACAATTATTTAATTTAATGGAAAACTTAAAAGACGTAAAGCCTATTGAAGATTTCAATTGGGAGGCTTATGAAAGCGGTGATGCTGTTTCGGCTGCAAGCAAGGAAGAGCAGAAAAAGGCTTACGACAACACCTTGAACAAGGTAGGTGACCACGAGGTTGTCGACGGTACAGTCATTGCGGTGAACAAACGTGAAGTTGTGGTCAATATCGGCTACAAGTCGGACGGTATTATCCCGTTGAGCGAATTCCGCTATAATCCCGATTTGAAAGTAGGTGACACTGTAGAAGTGTACATCGAAAACCAAGAAGACAAGAAAGGCCAGTTGGTTTTGTCGCACAAGAAAGCACGCGCTACACGTTCTTGGGACCGTGTGAACGCAGCTCTCGAAAACGAAGAAATTATCAAGGGTTACATCAAGTGCCGTACGAAGGGCGGTATGATTGTAGACGTATTCGGCATCGAAGCATTCTTGCCGGGTTCTCAAATTGATGTGAAACCTATCCGTGACTACGATGTGTTCGTAGGCAAGACCATGGAATTCAAGGTGGTTAAAATCAACCAGGAATTCAAAAATGTTGTTGTTTCTCACAAGGCTCTTATCGAAGCAGAACTGGAACAACAGAAGAAAGAAATCATCAGCAAACTCGAAAAAGGCCAGGTACTGGAAGGTACTGTCAAGAATATCACTACTTACGGAGTATTCATCGACTTGGGCGGCGTAGACGGTTTGATTCACATCACCGACTTGTCTTGGGGCCGTGTAAGCGATCCGCATGAAGTTGTTCAGTTGGATCAGAAACTGAACGTGGTTATCCTCGACTTCGATGACGAAAAGAAACGTATCGCTTTGGGTCTGAAACAACTGACTCCGCATCCTTGGGATAGCCTCGACCCGAACTTGAAGGTAGGCGACCATGTGAAAGGTAAAGTTGTTGTTATGGCAGACTACGGGGCATTCGTTGAAATCGCTCCGGGCGTAGAAGGATTGATTCACGTGTCTGAAATGTCTTGGTCACAACACTTGCGTTCGGCTCAAGACTTCATGAAGGTGGGCGATGAAATCGAAGCCGTAATCTTGACTTTGGATCGCGACGAACGTAAGATGTCTTTGGGTATCAAACAATTGAAACCGGATCCATGGGAAACTATCGAAGAAAAGTATCCGGTAGGTTCTAAGCATACCGCTAAAGTGCGCAACTTTACTAACTTCGGTGTATTTGTGGAAATCGAAGAAGGCGTTGACGGTTTGATTCACATTTCCGACTTGTCTTGGACGAAGAAAATCAAACACCCTTCTGAATTCACTCAAATTGGTGCCGACATTGATGTCGTTGTATTGGAGATTGACAAGGAAAACCGCCGCTTGAGCTTGGGTCACAAGCAATTGGAAGACAATCCTTGGGATGTGTTCGAAACCGTATTCACAGTAGGTTCGGTACACGAAGGACGCATCATCGAAATGTTGGATAAGGGTGCTGTCATCTCTTTGCCTTATGGTGTAGAAGGTTTCGCAACTCCGAAACACTTGGTGAAAGAAGACGGTTCGCAAGCTCAGTTGGATGAAAAATTGCCGTTCAAGGTTATCGAATTCAATAAGGACGCTAAGCGTATCATCTTGTCGCATAGCCGCATTTTCGAAGATGCTCAGAAGGCTGAAGAAAAGGCGGAAAGAAAAGCTAAGCGTGCGGCAAAGAAGGAAGAAGCTCCGATGATTCAGAATCAGGCCGCTTCTACTACTTTGGGTGATATCGATGCTTTGGCTGCATTGAAAGAACAATTGGAAGGAAAGAATAATAAATAATTTTTTCATACCATCATTCACGATGAAGGGATACGCTTTCGGGTGTATCCCTTTTTTGTTGCGGTAAATGAAAATGAAAATAAGTTTTTGCAGTGAAAATAATGTATAAAAAGTTGGTTGTATGGATTTAAAGCTGTATCTTTGCAGCCGATTTAGTCCGTGGAGGTAGACAAGTAGTCTGTGGGGCAGATTCACCTTACGGAGAAAACCCGTTTAATAAAAAAAGAAATGTACGTAATTGTAGAAATTAACGGTCAACAGTTCAAGGTTGAAGAAGGAAAAAAACTCTTCGTTCAGCACATTCAAAATGCGGAAAGCGGTGCGTCTGTTGAGTTTGACAAAGTTTTGTTGGTAGACAACAACGGTGAAGTGAAAGTAGGCGTTCCTACCGTAGAAGGAGCGAAAGTGGTTTGTGAAGTTGTATCTCCGCTGGTAAAAGGCGACAAGATACGTGTATTCCACAAAAAGAGAAGAAAAGGCTACAGAAAACTGAACGGCCATCGTCAACAGTTTACTGAATTGGCCATCAAACAAGTTATTGCTTAATCATTTAAAACGTAGAAGAAAATGGCACATAAGAAAGGTGTAGGTAGTTCGAAGAACGGCCGTGAATCGGAAAGCAAACGATTAGGCGTAAAGATATTCGGCGGTTCAGTTTGCAAGGCTGGTAACATTATTGTTCGTCAGAGAGGTACAGTTCATAATCCCGGCGCAAATGTAGGTATGGGAAGTGACCATACTCTTTATGCATTGGTAGACGGAACCGTATGTTTTAAGAGAGGACGTAGGGATAAAAGTTATGTATCTGTAATCCCTGCTCAGACTGAAGCTGAAGCATAATGTAAAAAGGAAATTGAAGAAAGGAGGCTTTTTGAAAAGGTCTCCTTTTTTATTTTAATTGCGGTGCGTCTTTCGATTGCTTTTATTGTAAGATTAATAATCTTCATGCTGTAGGATTAATAATCTTCAAGCCGCAAGATTAATAATCTTACAAAAAGTGCAGTTGTATGCCTTGATAAAACAGACTGTTATGGGCTTTCTGCTCTTTTTTAAGGGTGGTAAAATAGTAATGTCGTAAGGTTGCTCATAATTTCGATATGCGGATATGCGGCAAGCTCTTCGCGGGTAGTGGTGCCGTGAAGCACGCCTACGAAATCCGTTCCGGCAGCTTGGGCGGTTTCGGCATCTACCGTACTGTCTCCTATATATAATGTAGAAGTTTTCTCCGCGTTCAGTTTTTCGAGTGCGAGGAATACGCCTTCGGGCGAAGGCTTGGGTGTCTGTACGTCTTCTCCTCCTACGATGAGGTCGATAGTGCCTTCGGGAAGCGCATGACTCAGCAGTTCCATAATCCGGTAGCGGTATTTGGTCGAGATGATGCCGATTTTCGCTCCTTGGGCTTTCAGTTTCGCCAAGACTTCGGCGGTTTCGGGGAAGAGGCGTGTGTTTGCCGTCATGTATTTATCAGCCTCTTTCACGTATTCTTTCCGGTAAGTTTCCAAGATGCCGGCATCGGTCACCCCGCTCAAGATGGAAAACGATTCCACCAAGGTTTTCCCGATGGTGCGTTTGATATCTCCGTCGCTGATGCCCGTATGTCCGTGGCGTTCCAGCACGATGCGGTAGCACATCACGATGCCTTTCGAAGAATCGGCAAGCGTATAGTCGAAGTCGAAAAGATAAGTCCGGTATGTTTTCATTTTGTCTGTATATTCTGTTTGCGGGGCAAAGGTAGGTAAAATCCGCGAATCTTCACATTTACGATACCATCTTTCGCTGTTTTCGGTCGCAATACCGGCGGCATTGCACGCAGATGTCATATCCCAGCATAGCCCCTAAAATGAAATCCTCTTCCGGTGTCAGTTTGTTCAGCGGGCGGTTGACCAGCAGGCGGATGGCTTCGATGCATTCGTCACACCCGAAAAACAAGTTGATGCGTTCGTCATCCACTTGCTGCACAATGAACTTGATACGTTGGTTTGCCAAACGTTTGACGGCGAAATCTTCGTACTTTTTATTGGTGGTATACAACACCATGCGGCGTACTCCTTTCTTAAACTCATAAATGTGATTCAGAAAGACTTTAAGGTCGGCGGGGTTCAGTTCCATGTTCAGTTGATGGTTTATGGTTGGATATAATCAGTTGATAGCTGAGATAGAGGATCTTTTGCCTTCAGTCTCAACTATCAACCCGGTTCTTTTACGCTAAGTCGGCTTTCAGCATATCCGTCCAAGAAGCGATGCGTTCTTCCGTCTTTTCGCTTTCATTCACGTCATCAATGGCAAGCCCTACGAAATTGCCGTCAATGACCGAAATAGACGAACTGTATGTATAATCCGCATCGGAAACGGCACCGATAAAACGGCATCCGCTGGTTTTTAAATCCTCGTAAAGGATGCCCATGCCGTCGCAAAACGTATCGCCGTATGATTCCGAGTCGCCGCATCCGAACAAGGCGATGATTTTGTCTTTCAGGTCCATGCCTTTCAGTACTTTGATGCCGTCATACCAGTCGTCCTGCAATTCGCCGTCACCCCACGTGGAGGTGCCCAATATCAAGGCTTCGTATACCCCTGCCACATCGGCACTCATCTTGCTGACATCGTGTACGTCTGCCTGCGCAATGCCTAATTTCTCCGCTATCAGATTGGCTACTGATTCTGTCGTCCCGGTCGTAGAACCGTAAAATACTCCTGTTTTCTTCATGATTGTTTTTGTTTTGATTCAACATTGCAAAGTAAACGCATTCCGTTGGAATTGGAAATACCTAAAAATAGGGATTTTATGATTACAGTTTCCAGCCGGAAATGCTTTCCTGTATATTCCACAAATGGGCATAAAGCCCTTCCTTTCGGATAAGCTCGTCGTGCGTGCCTTCTTCCCGTATCCGCCCGTTGTCAAGGACGATGATTCGGTCGGCATTCTTAATCGTTTTAAGCCGATGGGCAATGGCAATGACGGTACGCCCTTTAATCAAAGAATCAATAGCCTTTTGCACCTCCACTTCATTTTCAGGGTCGAGCGAGGCGGTAGCTTCATCCAGCAGGATGACTTGTGCGTCTTTCAGCATGGCACGGGCAATGGATATGCGCTGCTTCTCGCCTCCAGATAAAGTACAGCCACCTTCGCCAACCATCGTGTCGTAGCCTTGCGGCAAGCGCATGATGAAGTCGTGGCAACAGGCTTTCTTGGCGGCGGCAATGATTTCCTCGTCCGTTGCATCCGTCTTGCCGAAACGGATGTTGTTGCG
>CASFRN010000116.1 GCA_949296855.1 uncultured Bacteroides sp.
TGGATTGTGGAAAGGACTTTCTCTTGGTTTGACAATTACAGGAGGCTCTGCCGAAACTACGAATTTACGTTCGATTCAGCAGAGGAGATGGTGAAACTTGCCGCAATAAGAATGTTGCTGAACAAAATTTAAACAGGCTCTTAATTGATTTTTATGCTTGCAAAGATAAGGTAACATTTTCAAAGAAAGCACTCAATGACTTGTTCTTTAGTATTCCAGACAATAAACGAAAAACGTTTAAAGAATAGGATTCCGACTATGTTACGGGAATCAGACGCTGCATAAGTGACGTTTGCAAAACGCTTTCCATTTATATTACCGTAAGGCTTTTGATAGATTTTTATAGGATACCCGTTACCGGCAACTCCATAACACGAATCCTCTTTACAGAAACGTATACCATGCATTTGATTCAATTCCGGAATTCTAAACATAAAATCACTCCGGTCGTATCCTGTATCAATCAATATGCGGGTACATTTTATCCCGTCTATTTCAAAGTCAGCGCAATATAAACCGTTATCCTTTTCATAATGTATGGACAAATCCGCTTTCTTTTCCACAGACAAAGAATCACTGTATACTTTCCCTTTCTTGAAATCAATCAACCAATTGCAATTGTCTATGAAGTCAGTTCCTATTATTCCGTTATAACCTCCCCATTGATATTTCCGAGGCAACAAACAGACGGTACGTAAATTCCCTCTCATTAATCCAAACGTAGGATAAAAAGAGAAAATCCGCTTAGCGGGAATCTGATTTCCGGATATGTCTTTTACAACCAAACTATTTAAATAATAAAAAGATTCCGGCATCGTATCTGCATAGAATATTGTCATATTAGCTCCTGTATCAAACAAAAAATTCATACCATCTTCCGACAACGATACATATCCTTCCTTACAGAAAGAAGACACTATGGGAGCTGTCCTTTGCCTCGTGATTATAACCAAGGTCAAGGATGAAATCAGCACGATAAGCAGAAACGATATAACCGGAATCTTTTTCATCTGATTAAAGAGTCTTACATAAATCATGCAATTATCAGGTATATAGGTAATCCTTCAAGCATAAATTTCTCACGCCATTTTGTTAGAAAACGCCCAAAGCATTACAAGCCTCATAAATGCATATACCTGCAGCAATTGTATTTGTCAATATTGCGTTATTATTCATAGTTGTTTTAAAATGATTTTTAATATTACAATACCAATGATAAATCCAAACAGAAGTCCGTAACGAAACCAAATCGTTAGATTGTGTTTTCTATTTTCCATCTCTTTTTTTCGATTTAAAACTGTTGTTACTTGGTTTTGATGTTGCAAAGATAAGGCTATGCTATGTATTCTTACGTTATCTCTATGTTATCGTTAGGTTAAGAATATTATTGCTTCTATACAATTATTACTTTTACCTTTACATTGCCTTCTTTATCAAGATAATAAATTTCTTTTTCTTTTCCACCGTAAATGTTACGCATGGAATCCTCGCTTAATTCAAATATACATTGCTTCATAATTCAACTAATTATTGTTTCTAATTTTCATGCCACAAAGATATTCCATTACAATTAGTTCAAATGTTATTTCAATGTTATCAAAAAGTTATTATTTTTGCACCCAAAACATCATGAATGAAATATGGAAAGCTTAACATAGTCGTTTTTATAGGAATAGTCGCCATTATTGTTCTTCAAATACTATGGCTATATCATGCATATACGGCACTTGAAAAGAATCTATATAAAGAATGTAATACAATCCTGCTGAAAGCCATTCGAAGAGAGATTTCCATTCGATTTCAGGAGGCACCCAAAGGAACTGAAATAGTAGGAACCAGCATCCCTTCTGATGCAAGCAAGAATGAACTTGCTCCTGAAATCGTAAGCCTGAACGAAGGGCTGTCTGATATAGGATTGGAAATTTCCTTGATGAAAATAGATTCGATAGCATCTGATATGCTACAAAAAGCGGATTTGCAATGCCCAATATTGATAAATAAAATAGATACTAAAAGCCAAAAGATCTTATCTTCAAGTGACTTTTACGGACATGTACATAGATGGGGAATGATGAAATCTAAAGTCATACCTATCACATCCGACTTATCGCAAGGCATTCAAATGATAGTTACAAGTCCTCATCGGATATTCCTGAAACAGATGGGGGTGCTCATTATAGCAACAATCGTTATCTTGATTTTTGTTGTCGGGTGCATCATCTATCAAATCAGAATCATAGCCAAACTCCGGGAAATCATGCAAGTACGCGAAGACTTTTCATACGCTATGGTGCACGACATGAAAACTCCTCTTACTACCATTTTCACGACATTGAGTTTCCTGCATAACGGACGACTGGATGACAAACCGGAAGTGAAGGAAAGGTTTCTCACGATAGCAGAGGAAGAAACAGACAAGGTGCTGACATTCGCCAATAAAATATTGACACTGTCTAAGCTGGAAAATCATAAGTTGGAAATGCATAAGGAAACCGTACCGTTGCAGCCCATTTTGGATAAGCTGGCGGAAAGGTTCAAGCTGAAAGCCGCCAAGCCGGTAACGTTTACCTTCGATTTACAAACACCGACAGTGTGTGCGGACGCGGAATACCTGGAAGAAGTCTTCCGCAACCTGATAGATAATGCCGTCAAGTATTCGAAAGAAAGTGTGGACATCCGCATCACTTCCGACTGCAACGACAACGACTCCATCATTAAGGTGTACGACAATGGCTTGGGCATCTCATTCGCCGATCAGCGTGTCATCTTCAATAAATACGAACGCGGGAAGGCGGGCAGAAGCAAGTGCAAGAACAAGGTGTCCGGCTTCGGGCTGGGGCTGAACTTCGTGCAGCAGGTAGTGGAAGCGCACGGAGGGAAAATCATTGTCAACAGCATAGAAGGCGAATTTACCGAATTCACTATTTTTTTACCCTTAATCATGAAGGAACTATGATTAAGCTATTACTTGTAGAAGACGATTTTTTCGCGTCCCGCAACCTGGATGTGTTTGTCACCAAGCTCCGCAAACTTTTCGCCGATGATCCGAAAGTGGAGATAAAGACCGCGAGAAGCGTAAGGCTGATGTTAGTGGTAAAGTAAAGAAAAAGAATGCCTATGCTGTCAAGAAACATCCTCCTGCTTGTCCTTTTCCTTGCATCGCTTCTGCCCGCTTGCAAGGAAAAGGATGTCATGCCTGTCGAATTACAAGAAATCAATGAAATGTTAGAAGGCAAGCCGGGCAATCCTTACTACCCATTGAGAGACTACAAAGAAAAAGTTCAAGATCAGCCCGAAGCCATACGGATGTATTATGACTTCTTGACCATCAAATTCGAGAACCGGCACATGGTGTACGACCGGAAAAGCAAGTTGTATCATCACTCCGACAGCCTGATAACAAACGTCCTGCGCTATTACGAAGAGACAGACAACCGGAAGCTATTGCCCGAAGTCTACTATTATGCCGGACGGATATACGCCAAAATGGGCGATGCTCCCCGTGCCTTGGATTATTACCACCAAGCCCTGAACGCCGCTTCCGCCCAAACAGATACCCGGCTCATGCAACGCATCTATTTCCAAATGGGGCATCTCTTTTGGTTTCAGAGCGTGTACAACGAAGCCCTAAAGGCACAACTCAAAGCCTTATCGTACAAGCAACTGGCAGCAGACACCCTATCGGAAATATTCATCTTGAAAAGCCTTGGGGGCACCTATGCGGATTTAGGGAAAACCGACAGTGCTTTCTTCTATTACGAAGAAGCCTTGCGGAAGGCGGAAACGATACGCAACGCTTCCTTGGCATTCTACGTAAAAGAAAACATGGCTGCCCTTTACCTGAGCCAAGGCGACTATACACCGGCATGGAACTTATTAGAATCGCCTCCCGCCGATATAGACGAAAGTGTGCGCACCGTGCTCTACCAGCTGAAAGCCCAACTCTATCATCAGACCGGGGAAACAGATTCCGCCATGCACTACAACCGCTTGATAGAAGAACGAGGCTCGGTCTACAACAAGCAGAAGGCAAGCTTAGACATGGCAAACATCCTTTCCGGACAAAACCGGTATAAGGAAGCCGCCGGCTATTTCCAACAATACGTTGTTTATACCGACTCCATACAAAAACGAAACCGCACCGAAGCACTCACCAAGGCACAAGCTACCTACAATTACCAATTACGCGAGCGGGAGAACAACCAACTGAAACTGAAAAACGCCGAGCAGCGCACGCTTATCTTAGTTTACTTATTGGCAGGACTGCTGATAACCGGAACCGGAACGGCTTACCTGTTCTACCTGCGCAACCTGCGCCGGAAGCAGAACGAACGTTTGAAAGAACTGGAACGCCAACGGGAAGAACAATTCCGCCGGAGCAAAGCCTACATCGAGCGCAACAATGCCTTGATACAAGACTTAGAAAAGCAATTAGCTTCCACCTCCGACGAGAACTTACAGATGAAACGCCTCCTGCAAATCCAGCAAGAGCAACTGCGCCAACGCAACATCCAGGCGGAAGCCGAAATGCGCGAACAGGAACTGGCTGTGCAATCTTTCCACCAGTCGGACATCTACATCAAGTTCCATCAAGCCGAAGATTTCAGCGAACTCTCCGAAGCCGATTGGATAGTCCTGCAACAGACCATCGACCGCACATTCAACCAATTCACCAAGCGGCTTTACGCCCTCTCCACCCTCGATGAGCGGGAACTACGCATCTGCCTCTTGGCTAAAGCCGATATACAGCCCGCAGGCATTGCCCGCTTAATGGGCAGAGCCAAGTCAACCATCACCTCCGCCCGCAAGAACCTCCTTGGGAAACTATGCGGCAAGAAAGGCTCGGCAGAAGACTTCGACCGCTTCATCCAAGGCTTCTGAACAAGCTGATGTTTTCATGGCACACAGATACAGTATTATAGTCAAACAAAATTGGTTTGCGAAAAATCGTTGTTGTATTGTCATCCTGAACGCATGTGAAGGATCTCGTGTACCTCCACGTAGACGCATCCGAGATGCTTCACTACGTTCAGCATGACAAATGTTTTTTGATAGCCAAATTTTGTTTTGATACATTCTCATGCGGCATTGAAATTGTAAATAAAATCTGTGTCCTATAACATTACGAACAAAAACCAAACCGGTATCGAACGAAAACCGAACGGTTTTATCGCTTCCGTTTCATCGGGTTTCCCTACTTTTGCCCCAAACCAAAACCAAAGACACCATGAAACAGATTATCTTTTCACTCCTTGCGCTGTGCTTCCTGACATCCGCACACGCACAAACCGTCGATTTTATCAAAGAACTGGAACCGGCTATCCTGCAATGCACATACCGGTGTACGATGAAACTCGACACCTTAGGCACCGATACGAAAACAGACCGGACGATACTCCGCATCGGGAAAAACATCAGCCAATTCTATTCGTACACCGCTTTCCGTGCCGACTCGATATGGAAAACGCCCAATGGGAAACGGATTTGGGGTGATGCGATGGTGCGTGCCATCCGTTCGAAGAACTACGACCAGATGCCCAATGCCAACATGGTTTCGAATAATTACATCTACAAGAACTATCCCGAAGGCAAACTCAGCACGTATGCATCATTGGGAGTAACGAGCGTATTGATAGAAGAAGACTATACCGGACAAAACTGGACGCTGCAAGACAGCACGAAAACCCTCTTGGGATATCCTTGCCAGCTTGCCACGTGCAGTTACCACGGGCGGGACTATCAGGCATGGTTCACCTCGGAAATAGCGATTGACAACGGTCCGTGGAAGTTCAAAGGCTTGCCCGGACTGATATTGGAAGTGTACGACACTAAGAACCACTATCATTTCTTGATAGAAGGCATAGAGCGGACAAACATCGCTCCCGTATGCTTCTACTATACACTACCCGACCCAAGAGATGCCGAACGCATCGACCGCATCCGTTATCTGAAGCTGGATGCCGAAGGAACAGCCGGCGTACCCACCTTCTTACGCGAAGCCGGATTGAGCGGCAAAAAGTCCAAAGGCAGGCAAAAGAACGCCCAAGGGCAATACATCGCTTACGACTATATGGAAACCGATTATCACGAACACTAAGGAACTATTTTAAATTCTCTCTGATAAGTTTGTTTGGCAGGGCACGTATTAATGCTTGATTGAAAGCATTATAATCTGCGCCAAGCTATCTCCCTTTTACGTTCTCCGTCCCAAAACCGTACGGTTTCCATCCCAAAAACATACGGTTTTGGTTCGGAGAACGTACGGTTTTGGGACGGAAACCATAAAAGGATGCTATTTGTACCGATAATATAATCCAAACGTAAACTCAAATGCATGGAAGAGATTTGGGAAATTCAATTGGTTTCTGAGCAGTGGGCTATCTCCGCCCCACGGAACACCACTTTCAGCAAATGAAGCTGCGTACCTTGACAGAGCCGCTTCACTATCTTATCACCGCTGTACTTACGCAATTGCCCGTCGGCTTCCATACTCTTTGCCTCCACTTCCGCATCCGTAGCTGTAGGCTTCACGTATTTCAACTCCAAGATATAACTATGCGTTGTCTCCGGATAGCGTGCCTTGTCGGGCAACATCAGAAAATCACTGTATCCGTAGTTCAGCTCGATTTCAGGCTCTACGAGGTAAAGGGTATTCAGGGCAAGGTATGCCTTGAAGAACCCTTGCAGGTTGTGCTCGCCCAAGATGCTGTCGCGCATCGAGGAGTTTTCCCGGTATGCCTCAGCTATGCGGGTAATTAAAGGCTTCCATTTCCCATCAAATGCCATGAAATCCATTTCATCCTGTAAAGCACTCATGTCTACATGCGAACTGCGGTTGAAATAATCACGCATGAAGCTCCAGTACTGCTCTTTCACGCAATTGTTCGGAATTTCCATTTCGATGCGTCTGCCGAGACTCTTTTTCATCGTGAGCAGACCGTAATAGTAAAGCAGACTTCGGAAATTCTCGTCATCGGTCACGTATTCAGCCGGAAAAGAGGTTTTCAACGTCATCACAATCGAGCCGGTAGCCGCTATCTCCTCAATGACGCTCATCCGTTTCTCCTTCAGGTTGCCCCTATCAATGTCCGCTAACATCTGCAATTTCTTGTAATCGGTACGTATGTTCATGTCCACCATTTCCTTAGGCGGACGGTTAAAGGCGACTTGGTGGCGCAAGTAGTAGAGCACCATGTCACAATTGTACAGCCGTTCTTCATCGATATACTCTTCAGCAAAGCAATAGTTGTTATACCACGGTTTCATTTCCGTCAGCATCGCTTCGATGTCGGCATCGGGACGCAGCTTGCCGTTATCCTTGTAGTATTGGAACATGGTGCGCACGTCCGACTCCGAGAAGCCGAGCATGTAGTTGAACCGCGGGTCTTGTGAAATATTCCAACTGATATTGTAACCGCTCGAAAGGTCATCCAGCGTGACGGGAGACACACCTATCATAAAGATGCGGGTGAACATTGCCTTGAAAATCTTGAAATACTCACGGTAGAAACCGCTGGCATGGGTCAGGTTGCGGAACACCTCCTTG
The DNA here is from genome assembly GCA_949296855.1 of uncultured Bacteroides sp. GTDB lineage: Bacteria > Bacteroidota > Bacteroidia > Bacteroidales > Bacteroidaceae > Phocaeicola. Next base: position 7,547 of record CASFRN010000116.1, read on the forward strand.
CCGCCTTCACTGAGGATGACATTAGTGAAATTGTCGTATTCGTCGATAATCAGATAGAGCGGATAGCCCAGTTCATGCGCTTTCGCATTAATGGAACGGAGCTTGTCGGCTGCATCTGTCGCCGACTGGACTTCTTCAAAGAATTTCTCATCGTAATACGATTGATACCGTTCGATAAACCGGTCTAACACGGTGCAGCAATAGTCGTTGAACGTATATTCTAACCTTTCCATGCCTGCCCCCGCCAACGAGAAGTCGAAGTAAATCACCTGAAAAGCGTTCTTCAGCGGTGTGGGATGTTCCTTAATCCACAATCCGTCGAACAATGTATCGAAGCGGTCTGCCTTGGCAATGTCATAATACGCCTGCATCATGCTTACGAACACGCTCTTGCCGAAGCGGCGCGGACGGATTAAGAACAAGTACTTGCTTGCACCTTCCAATAAAGGAAGGTACATCGTCTTGTCTACATAATAGAAGTTCTCATTCCGCACTTCATCGAAGCGCGCCACTCCGTAAGGAATTCCTTTGACTGCTGCCTTTTCCATACTCTTTAAGTTCTAAGTTTCCGCATAGGCAAAGATACGGATTTTTCCGAAA
>CASFRN010000117.1 GCA_949296855.1 uncultured Bacteroides sp.
AACATCATAAGTAGGCATATGGTAAATTTCCACACTTTCATTAACAGATTTTTACATTCGCCCGTTTCAAATCCATTGTCCTACGAAGCGGATTGCGTAACTTTGCAATTGACAATTAACAATTGAAAACTAAAGACTAAGACTATGATTGACTATTCTGTTTACATGATGGCTCCCTCGCTGGACGAGGAGGGCGCGCCGAAAGCGTACGCACGGGCGCAGATGCGCGAGCTGGTGACCTTCGACAAGTTTGTGCGCCACATCGCGGAGCACACTTCCGCTACTACGGGCGTGTGACTTCGATAGCACACAGACGGACACTGATTTTACAGATGGCCACAGATATGATTTTAAGGAATAATCTGTGAAAATCGGTTCATCTGTGTCATCTGCGTGCTATAAGCTAATTTTGATTAGCCACTTAATTTTTAATTTTTAATTTTCAATTTTCAATTTATTTAATCAGGCAACGGATGAAGGCGTAGCCGCCGAACACCTGGAGCAACATGCCGGGGATGCCGATGCGGAAATCCTGGACCGCCGCGTGGAAGCTGTCGGCGAAGAACGCCCATTCGCCCAAAGTGCCGACGCATTGATAAAATAACACTACAGCCAGCAGAGCCAACACCGACACCTTACGGAAGCGATGAGCCGCGAAGCCGGCACCTGCCGCCAGCAGGACGGACTTCAGCAGAATGGCCGGAAGCGCCGCGGGGGCGGGCATGCCGAACAATGCCGAGTTGACCAACGGGGAAATGATAGCCGTGAGCAGGCCTACCTTCCAGCCGTACTTGTAAGCGCCTACCAGGGTGAAGAAATAAATGGGAAGCCACGTCATCCCGCCTTGGGGAATCAAATGGAACAATTGAGGCAACGCGACATTGCCGACCACGAACAACAGAGCCGCTCCGTATGTCTTCGCATTGGAGTACGGCAACGAATAAAGTTTTACTACAGATTCCATAATTGTTTATTTTAAATTAAACTTTTATTTTTAGAAGGAGTTATTTCAGGGGGTTAGAAGGAGTTATGCCTTCGGCAGGAGTTAAATGCCAATAGTCTTGTGTATTGGCTTCTAACTCCCTTTAACTCCCTGAAATAACTCCCTTTAACTCCTTAAGAACAACTCCTCTTTTCATCCACAAACCGGAGGAAGCGGTTCAGGCCTTCCTCTACATTCTTCCGCGGGCAAGCCAGGTTCCAGCGCATGAAGCCTTCGCCTTCCGCTCCGTACATCGTCCCGGCATTGAGCCACAGCTTGGCTTCGCCGAGCAACGCCTCTTCCAGTTCTTCCGACTTCATGCCCAATGCCGAGCAGTCCATCCATGCCAGGTACGTGCCTTCCAGTTCCGCCACGGGGAATGCGGGGAGGTGTTCCTTGCAAAACGCTTGCATGTAGCGATAGTTTCCGGCAATGTACGCGTTCAATTGCTCCAGCCATTCGCCGCCCTCCTCGCTATAAGCGGCTATCAACGCCTCTACGCCGAAGGGATTCACGTCGCACACCTCGTTGACATTGATAGCGCGGTCTATCTTCTTCCGGGTTTCCCCGTCGGCGGTCACGATGTTCGCTATCTGAAGCCCGGCGATGTTGAACGCCTTGCTGGGCGAAACGCAAACGGACGAATGCTCCGCGTATTCCTTGCCCAGCGACGCGAAAGGCGTGTAGACATAGCCCGGCATCACCAGCTCGCAATGGATCTCGTCGGCGATGATGAACACGCCGTGGCGGATGCAGATGTCGCCCATGCGGCGTAATTCTTCGGGAGTCCATACCCGCCCCGCCGGATTGTGGGGGTTGCAGAGCAAGAACACCTTCGCCTTGGGGTCGGATGCCTTGGCTTCCAAATCGTCGAAATCGACCGCATACGTATCTCCCATCCGCACCAACGGGCTTGTCACAATCTCGCACCCGTTGTTGCGGATGGAAGAGAAGAAGCAATTATACACCGGAGTCTGCACAATCACCCGGTCGCCCGGCCGGGTCATCGCCTTGATGATGGCCGATACGGCGGGCACCACACCGATGGTATAGATCATCCATTCGCGGCTTATCGTCCAGCCGTGGCGGGCAGAGAACCAGCCCGTAACCGCATCGTAATAGGCGTCGGGCACTTTGGTATAACCGAAGATGCCGTGCGCCACCCTCCGTTGCAGAGCCTCCACGATAGCGGGCAAGGTACGGAAATCCATGTCCGCCACCCACATCGGAAGCACATCCGCGTCCGCCGCCGAATCCCATTTGTACGAACGGGTGCCACGGCGGGGCACTATTTCATCGAAATTATAATCCATGTCTTTCTATCGTTTTTACGGGCACAAAGATAAAAAGTTACATTCATATCTGTATGGCCTGAGCCCCGGTAATCCTACCCGTTTTACAGAAATTTATCATTCAGCCGGACGGATGCGCCTAATCCCGCATTGCTCTTTTCAGATTACAAAAGCAAAGGTACGGAAAAGCGCCCGATAGGTTTTGCATACGAATTACGGAAATTTTTCCCTAATTTACGGCCGAAGGCGTGTTTTAATCCTGAGAAAGTTGTAACTTTGCACCAGCTTTACACAAAAACAAAATGATATGAGTTTCAACATTGAAAGAGAAAAAGGTAAAAAGAGGGTTGTCATTGTAGGAGGAGGCTTCGGAGGCCTTAAACTGGCAAACAAACTATCGAAGTCCGACTTTCAAGTCATCCTGATTGACAAGAACAACTATCACCAGTTCCCGCCGCTCATCTACCAAGTGGCATCTGCAGGCATCGAGCCGAGTTCCATCTCCTTCCCCTTCCGGAAAATCTTCGGAAAGAACTCGCACGTGCATTACCGGATGGCGGAAGCCCGCCTGGTTTTCCCCGAAAAGAACATCCTTCAGACTTCTATCGGCAAAATCGAATACGATTACCTGATATTGGCGGCAGGCACGACCTCGAACTTCTTCGGGAACCAGAACATCGAGCGGGAAGCTATCCCGATGAAAACATTGCAAGAAGCCATGGGATTGCGCAATGCTTTATTAAGTAATTTCGAACGAAGCGTGACCTGCGCCACCGAACAGGAACGCCGCGAACTATTAAATATCGTCATCGTAGGTGGAGGAGCCACCGGAGTGGAAATCGCCGGAGCATTGGCGGAAATGAAACGCTACGTCCTCCCGAAAGACTATCCCGACATGAACGAAAACCTGCTTCAAATCTACCTGATTGAGGCAGGAAACCGCCTGCTTTCGGGCATGGCTCCTGTATCTTCCAAAAAATCAGCCGAGTTCTTACGTGAAATGGGCATCAATGTATGGCTGGACAAGAAAGTATTAGACTATCGCGACCATAAGGTGATATTGGAAGACGGCACCCAGATTCCTACCCGCACATTCATTTGGGTGAGCGGCGTGCGTGCCCAGAGCATCGGCAATATGCCTGCCTCTTCTATCGGACGTGGAGGACGAATCAAGGTAGACGCAAACAATAAGGTGGAAGGATTCGACAATATCTATTGCATCGGAGACCAGTGTATCATGAACGGCGACAAGGAATACCCCAACGGACATCCGCAACTGGCACAGGTAGCTATCCAGCAAGGAAGCCTGCTGGCGGAAAACCTGATACGCCTGCAGAAAGGGAAAAAACAGAAACCCTTCCGTTACCGCAACTTGGGAAGCATGGCTACCGTAGGAAGAAACAAAGCCGTAGCCGAATTCAGCTCGTTGAAGACCCAAGGCTGGATCGCCTGGTTCTTGTGGCTGGTGGTACACCTGCGTTCCATCCTCGGCGTTCGGAACAAGCTCAATGTCCTCTTCAACTGGATGTGGAGCTACATGACCTACGACCATTCACTCCGCTTGATTCTTTACCCACGTAAAGCGCAAGAGGTTATCGAACGCGAGAAACGTGAAGCCGAAACCCACTGGGGAGAAGACGAATTTCAGGCTGAAGCCACGGCAGAGAAGAAACAAGCATAGGAACTTATCATTAGCAAACCGAAAAGGAAGCGTCTAAACAAAATCTGAACGCAGAGGTACGAAGATGCAGAGTTATTAGCATTTGTCGACATACAGATTTTTCCCTGTAGCTTTGTACCTCTGAGTTCCATTTCACATCATAGGACCTCTCTTTTCCATAGAAACCATCATACTGTCAGCGAACATGAATACAAATCTTATCACGGTACGCCCTGCCACCACAAACGATGCACCCATTATCGCCACCGCACTAACAATGGCATTGGGTAAAGAATTGATGCGGATGTATTGCGGCGAGAACTATCAAAGCATCCTTGAAGAATTAGTACGGATGGATGATACCCAATACAGTTACCGGAACTCGCTCGTCGCAGACATCAATGGAGTGCAAGCTGGAGCGATTGTAGGATATGACGGCGCACGCCTTCACGAATTGCGCAAACCAACGTTACGCCTGATTCAAGAACGGACGGGACACGCGTTTCCAAGCATAGAAGACGAAACCAATCCCGATGAATATTACCTTGACTCATTAGGTGTACTGCCCGAATACCGGAGACTCGGCATCGGGAACAAACTACTCACGACACTGCGTGACAAAGCTTTTGCCGAAGGATATGAACGGGCAGGACTGTTAGTCGATGCAATGAATCCCCAAGCAGAACATTTATACCTGTCACTCGGCTTCGAACGAGTCGAAGCACGAAATTTGTTCGGCCACCAGATGTGGCACTTACAAGCAAAGAACCCTAATAAATTAAATAAGAAACTGTTTTGAATTTATCGTGATTGCCCAAAGCACACACGAAAACAAGTACGTCAAGCCAAGAAAAACTTTTTGTAGAAATTCAAAAGAGTTTCTAAACCATTAACCCGTTATTATATAAATATAATATGAAGCTCGACCACATTGCCTTGTATGTAAACGACTTGGAAACTGCACGTACTTTCTTTATACATTATTTCGAAGCGGTTTCCAATGAAATATACCATAACCCACGCACCGGACTGAAAACCTACTTCCTGTCATTTTCCGATGGAGCACGGCTGGAAATTATCTCATGTCCCGATACGATAGCGTGTGAAAAGAACCCCTTACGACAAGGATTTATCCATATATCTTTCAGCATAGGAGGAAAAGAACAAGTCGACCGTTTAACTGAACAGCTCCGCACAGACGGCTATTCAGTAATAGACGGACCGCGCACTACCGGCGACGGATATTACGAAAGCTGTATCGAAGGTCCGGAAGGAAACTTGATAGAAATCACCGAATAATCCCTATACACGGCCTTGCCATGAAACTTTACTACCTCTTTATCCTCTTCGGTTTATATACCGTATGCCCGCTCCAAGCCGGCAATGAATTACGGGAACAACTTCAGGGAATCATCGCCAAGGCAGACGCACAAGTGGGTGTTGCCCTTATCGTTGACGGAAAAGACACCCTCACCCTAAACAACGAAGCACACTATCCATTGATGAGTGTCATGAAGTACCATCAATCCTTGGCGGTTGCCCATTACCTGGACGTACACCGTTTGCCTCTTTCTACTTCTATCCCCATCGAAGAAGAAGACCTACATCCCGATACCTATAGTCCCTTGCGCGACCGCTATCCGAAGGGAGGTGTCCGTCTGTCTGTCAGCGAACTTTTAACCTATACCCTTCAGCTAAGCGACAACAATGCGTGTGACATCTTGTTCGATTATACCGGAGGCGTGGCACAAACCGAAAGCTATCTGCGCTCCATCGGGTGCAGCGGCTTTGCGCTTTCTGCTACCGAGAATGATATGCATCAAGACCTTTCCCGTTGCTATGACAACTGGAGCACTCCGCTTTCCGCAGCCCAACTAATGGACCGCCTCGTTACAGACACGTTACCTATCGATACCACCTATACCCGCTTCATTCGCGAAACCCTGCTATCCTGCCAGACCGGCAAGTCGAGGCTGCCTTTTCCCTTGCAAGGGACTGACGTACAAATCGGACACAAAACCGGCACCTCCGACCGCAATGCGCAAGGCGAATGGATAGGAATCAACGATGTCGGTTTTGTGCTGCTTCCCGATGGCAAACGATACACTCTTGCGGTGCTGGTAAAACATTCCAAACATCGTTTTGAAGACACCGAAAAGATTATCGCCGATGTATCAACGGCCGTCTTCCGTTTTCTGACGGGAAGCATGGTAAGCTTCTAATTCCGCACGCGAACGGCTTTGGGTCACCATATAAACTCCCCCGAATATCAGAAGAATAGAAATGCCTTTCACCCAATTAAACGTGTCCATGCCCCAGCAAATCGCCACAATGCACGCTACGACCGGCTGAACGTAATTGTACATACCCGCAACGGTAGGACGCAGGTTCTTCTGCCCTACGATTACAAAGATGTAACACAAGAACGTACCTCCTACGACTATAAAGAGAATCGAGCCGATTTCCGCCAGACTCAAACTCGACCAACCGGTAGCCAGCAAATCGTCATACGAAAACGGGAGCAAACAAATGAAAGCGTAAGTAAACATCCATTTCATAATGGTGAACACCGAATACTTGCTTACAAAATTCTTGAAAAGCACCAGGTAAAGCGCATAACTCAACTGAGCGGTCAAGACCAATAAATCGCCCCAGATGCTTTTATCGCCCGACACAGATGAACCCGTTCCGGTATGCGAACTGCCCAATATCAGCAACAAAGCACCCGTGGCCCCGAAAGCGATGCCCAGCACTTTCTTTCCTGTAACCGGCTCTTTCAGAAACAAAGCGGCAAGCACCATCGCCCACAATGGCATACTGGTCGTGATAATAGAAGCATCGGCAGGCGATGTCAGCCCTACGCCGAAAATAAAACATCCCTGATTGAATACGATGGCAAGCAACGAAGCGACAAACAGCTTCGCCAAATCCTTATGTCCTACGTGTTCAGGTTTACGGAAAAACGAAACAAGCCAAAACAGAAGCATCGCTCCGAAGACACGCAAATCGGTCACTACCAACGGCGTTACCAGCCCGCCTACCATCACGAGCTTCGCCAGCGGAGACATCAGCCCCCACATGGCATTGGCACAAAGCATGGCTCCGTGCCCTTTCAGTTTTTGTGCATCCATAAAAAACATCTTTTTAAAATCCACCGCAAAATTACATCAGATTTTGAATCGAAAGATAGAAAATGCCATAAAATAAATGTAACTTTGCACGTTGATTAATCATAAAAAGAGGAAGAATATGCAAATAGAACCCGGTAAACCCTACGAACTGAAAGAACCCATCGCCCGACACCTCGGCATCAGATTAACCGAAGTAAAGGATGGATACGTAAAGGCAACCATGCCCGTCAATGAAAATACCGCACGTCCCTGCACTCCTGTCGATATCTTAAACGGAGGAGCCTCTTTGGCATGTGCCGAAATTGTCAGCGGATACGGCTCAATATACTTGTGCAAGGAAGACGAAGAGCCAGTAGGCATTCAGGTAAGCGCCAACCATGTAGGCATGACACCCGTGGGAGAAGGACGCTATGTAGAGGCAAGAGCCACCATCGTACACTGCGGACGCACCCAGCACGTATGGAACGTAGACATCGTCACACCGGAGGGCAAACTGATATCTACCGCCCGTGTCACTAACCTGATTATAAAGAAACGGGTATGAACCAACCTTCCATAGCCATCCATAAACTGATAGACAGTCTGACACGAAGCACGGTAAATTTTGCCCTCTACCGCCAGCCGTGGACCGATGAGCCTATCCTCATATTACAAGATAACGGAGAAACTGTAGCGTTCGACAGCCTGAACGACGTAAACGGGAAACGAGGTTTTCTGCTGGCTCCTTTCCGCTCGACCGAACAGCACCCGATTGTGCTGATCCGGCCGAACCGGACTGCACAAAACTGGGATGCCATCAGCGAAACATTAAACCGTTTTGCCCAAGAACATCCCGAACGGATTCCGGCACCAACCGAACTGCCCCTGCCTCCGGCAACGGCCCATATCCAATATGCCTCTACCAGTGAAGAGAAAGAAGCCTATCTGCAAGCGTTCAACCGCTTCATCGAGCCTTTACGGCAAGGCACATTCCAAAAGTTAGTGCTGTCGAGACGCACCCGCCAGCAACTGCCCGAAGGATTCTCACCGCTCTCCGCCTTTGTCAATGCATGCAACAGTTATCCGCGCATGATGGTTTCACTCTGCCACACCCCCGAAACAGGTACCTGGTTGGGCAGCACCCCTGAAATCATATTAAGCGGACACGATACCCAATGGCACACTGTGTCGCTTGCAGGTACCATGCCGATGCAAGGTGACACGATGCCTACAGAATGGAGCGACAAAGACCGGCGCGAACAAGCGTTTGTAAGCGACTACATCCGGCGCACCCTCAAACTGTTTGGCAACAAGATTACAGAGAAAGGGCCTTATACGGCACGGGCAGGGCAATTGGTCCACCTGAAAACCGATTTTACCTTTACCCTGAAAGAGACTTCACGGTTGGGAAGCATTTTAAACGAGCTGCATCCCACACCTGCCGTTTGCGGACTTCCCAAACAAGAGGCTTACGCATTTATCAACGATTACGAGGGATACGACCGGAATTACTACGCCGGCATCATCGGCTGGATTGACCCGGCAGGAGATACCTCGCTTTATGTCAACCTGCGCTGCATGAAGATTACCGATAAAGAGAGTACGCTCTTTGCAGGAGGAGGCATCCTGCCTTCATCCACTTTACAAACAGAATGGGAAGAAACCCGTCACAAACTGAAAACGATGCTGAATATATTGTAGGCGCAAGCATTTGATTCCCACCCTCAGGCAAACGCCAAGAAGCTGTTTTGAATTTATCGTGCGATGATTTGGGATGAGTTTTTGAGGCATTTTTCGCTTCTGTGATAAGGAAGATAGCGGGCTATCTGACGAAGAACAGGAGCGGAAATGACCAAAAAATCGCCCAAAGCACACACGAAAACGGATACATCAAGCCAAGAAAAACTTTTTGGAGAAATTCAAAACAGCTTCTAAGAAATGACGTGACGTTCGACTTCAAAATGCCGCACGTTCTCTGTCAGGCGATAACAGGAACCAGACGAGCCGTTTCATAGAACAAAAGAAGATGTATACAGATAAGAAAAATATATTGCAACTTGCAGCATTATTGCGTGCGCACGGCATCCGGCGGATAGTGCTTTGTCCCGGAAGCCGCGACATTCCGCTGGTGCAGACATTTACCCACATACCCGGCTTTGTCTGTTATCCGGTGACCGATGAGCGCAGTGCCGGGTTCTTTGCAATCGGACTGGCATTGCACGACAATGCCCCTGCCGCTGTATGTTGCACTTCCGGCAGTGCCTTGCTCAACCTGCATCCTGCCGTATCCGAAGCCTATTACCAACAAATACCTTTGGTGATTATCTCCGCCGACCGTCCTGCGGCATGGATTGGACAAATGGACGGACAGACTTTGCCCCAACCTGGCGTGTTCGGCCAGTTAGTGAAGAAATCGGTCAACCTGCCAGATGTACGGACCGAAGAAGATGAATGGTTCTGCAACCGCCTCATCAATGAAGCTTTATTGGAAACCTGTCATCACGGAAAAGGTCCCGTCCACATCAATGTGCCGATAAGCGAACCGTTCTTCCAGTTTCCCGTAACCCGGTTACCCGAAGCGCGTGTCATCACCCGCATCCAGGAATGGGACCCGATACTTACCGACCGTTTGCTTTCTTATCAGAAACGAATGGTTATAGCCGGACAAGCCAATCCGAAACAGTCCTTTCCGTCCGTTTCCCCTACCTTATTATATAAGCATTTTGCGTGGATAGCCGAAACCATCGGCAATCCGGTGATGGCTGGGGAGACAATCTGCCACATCGACCAGCTTCTCTATCCGATGGATAAGGAAACACAAGAAGCGATGCGCCCTGAATTGCTGATTACTTTCGGCGGACACATTATTTCGAAACGCCTGAAGAAATTCTTACGCCAGCATCCGCCCATTGAGCATTGGCATGTATGTGCCGATGGCGAAGTGACAGACTTGTTCGAATCATTGACCACCGTCATCGAAACCGAACCGTCCGCTTTTTGGAAGCAGGCTGCAGAAGCTTTAAACAAAAGCGAACCTCCATATCCGCAGATATGGAAAGCAAAACTGAAAGTCCTTCCTTGCCCGACGTTTGATTACTCGGAGATGCACGCCATCGGAGAAGTCATCTGCCGGCTTCCTGCCCACAGCATATTGCATCTGGGCAATAGTTCGACGGTGCGTTATGCCCAATTGTTTGACTTACCCGCAGAAGTGGAAGTACAGTCAAACCGAGGTGTAAACGGCATCGAAGGCTCTCTGTCAGCCGCTATCGGTTATGCCGCCGCATCGCCCGACAAGCTGAACTTTATCCTGATAGGCGACCTGAGCTTTTTCTACGACATGAACGCCTTATGGAACCCAAACTACAGAAACAACGTCCGTATCCTGTTGCTCAACAACGAAGGCGGTGAAATCTTTCATGCGCTTCCCGGGTTGTCACTCGATGAAGAAGCGCATCGTTTCGTCATCGGCACCCATCACGCGTCAGGAAAGGCGTGGGCGGAAGACCGGGGCTTCGACTACTTGCAAGCCCACAACGAAAGCGAACTGCAAACCGCACTGAAAACATTTATGCAACCCGCCGCCACGCCCCACCCCCTGCTGCTGGAAGTGTTTACCGACAAAACCCGCGACACCCAATTACTAAAAGCATATTATCACAAACTGAAACAATAAAACTTACGAATTATGGCACAAAGAGAATGGAAAACCATCAAGGAATACAACGATATCCTTTTCGATTTTTATAACGGAATCGCCAAAATCACCATCAACCGTCCGCGGTACCGCAATGCTTTCACCCCCGATACGACCATGGAGCTAAGCAATGCCCTGCTCTATTGCCGCGAATGTCCGGACATCAATGTAGTTGTTTTAACCGGTGCAGGAGACAAGGCATTCTGCTCAGGGGGAGATATGCACGTGAAAGGACACGGAGGCTATGTAGGTTCTGATGGCGTGCCCCGTCTGAATATCCTCGATGTACAAAAACAAATCCGTTCCATCCCCAAACCGGTCATTGCCATGGTAAACGGTTATGCCATCGGAGGCGGACACGTGCTCCACGTAGTATGCGACCTGACCATCGCTTCCGAGAATGCCATCTTCGGCCAGACCGGTCCGCGGGTAGGCAGCTTCGACGCAGGCTTCGGCGCATCCTATTTAGCCCGTGTCGTAGGTCAGAAGAAAGCGCGCGAAATATGGTTCCTCTGCCGCCAGTATTCGGCTCAGGAAGCCTTGGAAATGGGATTAGTCAATAAAGTCGTACCTTTCGGTCAACTGGAGGATGAAGTCGTTGCATGGGCGGAAACCATGATGCAACACAGTCCCCTTGCCCTCCGCATGATTAAAGCCGGACTTAATGCCGAACTGGACGGACAGGCAGGTATCCAGGAACTGGCTGGAGACGCCACCATGTTGTATTACATGACCGAAGAAGCCCAAGAGGGAGGCAAAGCGTTCTTGGAAAAGCGCAAGCCCGACTGGTCGAAATATCCTAATTTACCTTAAGCCTTATGTACACCATTAAAATTATACCCCGAACCTTACATTTCAAGCAACCCGCAGGCACATCCAGAGGAGTTTACCTCACCCGCAAGGTCTGGTATCTCATCTTGAAAGATACCGAAACCGGACAATACGGCATCGGCGAATGTGCGCCGCTTCCTGCCTTGAGTTGCGATGACATCCCCGATTACGAAGATGTGCTTACTTGCCATTGCCTGCAGACCACCGAACACGGAAACATCGACTACGAAGCATTGCGCCCTTATCCGTCGATGCTTTTCGGGCTGGAAACGGCTTTTTGCCACCTGCGCTCCGGAAGCCTCCGGTTTTGGAATACACCGTTTTCAGAAGGAAAGCAGGGCATTCCTATCAACGGATTGATTTGGATGGGCAACTTCGATGAAATGTACCAACGGATAGAAGAAAAGATGCAAGCCGGATTCCGATGCATCAAAGTAAAGATAGGAGCCATCGACTTCGAACGTGAACTGGAGTTGCTGGCGCATATCCGTCATTATTTCTCACCCGATGAAATCGAGCTTCGGGTAGATGCCAACGGGGCTTTCCCGCCTGCCGAAGCACCGGACAGATTAGAACAGCTCAGCCGGTTCCATCTGCACTCCATCGAGCAACCCATCCGTGCCGGACAATGGGAAGAAATGAGGAAATTGTGTCAAGACAGCCCCATCCCCATTGCATTGGACGAAGAACTGATAGGCATCAACACCCCTGAGCGGAAAGCCCAATTGCTCGACACCATCCGCCCGCAATATATCATCTTGAAGCCATCGCTTCACGGCGGAATGAAAGGAGCCGAAGAATGGATTAGCTTGGCCAATGAACGCAATATCGGCTCATGGGTCACTTCGGCGCTCGAATCGAATGTCGGACTGAACAGCATCGCCCAATGGTGTGCTACGCTAAACCCTCGGATGCCTCAGGGGTTGGGTACAGGAAAACTCTTTACCGACAACATTCCTTACCCGCTCGATATCCAAGGAGACTGCCTTTGGTTCTTCCCCGAACAATCGGAGCCGGACCTTTTCGAAATTGAGAACTGAGAATGATTACATTGAACCATACTGAAAAGACTCATTATGTAATTGCTGACATGGACGATTTTACCACTGAAATACCGAATCAAACCATAACCATTTCAGGCAAGACCTATACTGCCGAAGATGCCCGTGCGACATCCGGGAAGCCCAGCCGCCTGCAAACACACTTCCATAAACAAGAGGGTGAAGAAAGTTTCTTAGCGGCTTTGTCCGATTTCCTCGCCGAATGGTTCGACGGCTCAGATACGGTAAAAGTGCATACATCCGGTTCTACAGGAACGCCTAAGGCTCTTCATGTAGAAAAACGACGCATGATGAACAGTGCCATGCTGACGGTTTCTTTCCTGCATCTCAGACGTGGGGAAAACGCCTTACTCTGCATGCCCCTGCAATACATTGCGGGAAAAATGGTGATAGTACGCGCCCTTGTAGCAGGACTTAACCTGATTCCCGTTACCCCGTGCGGCCATCCCCTGCAAAGTATAGATTTGCCCCTTACATTCGGCGCATTGATACCTATGCAGGTCTACAATTCCTTGCAAAACCCCATCGAATGCGAACGGTTGAAAAACATCAGGCATTTGATTATCGGAGGAGGAGCGGTCGACCCCGCCATCGTGCAAACCCTGCGCTCCTTTCCCCACGGTGTATGGAGCACCTACGGCATGACCGAAACCCTTTCACACATCGCCTTGCGGAAATTAAACGGTCCCGATGCATCCGAGTGGTACACTCCTTTCGACCAGGTGGCACTTTCCCTGTCAGACGAAAACACATTGGTCATAGATGCTCCGCTGGTATGTCCCGAACGGCTCACGACAAACGACATTGTCGAATTCAACCGCTCCAGGCAATTCCGCGTCATCGGCAGAAAAGACAATACCATCAATACAGGCGGAGTAAAAGTGCAAATCGAACAGGTGGAAGCAGCTTTGAAACCGCTGCTGCCGCTTCCTTTCCTCATCACTTCCGCTCCCGACATCAAGTTCGGCGAACGCATCGTGTTGCTGGTCCAGGCCACTTCCTTATCAGATGAAGGCCAGGAAGCGGTCAGTAAAGCCATCGGGCAACTTCCTGCCTACTGGAGACCGAAACAAACCATACCGGTCAACGCCTTGCCACTGACAGGCACCGGCAAGCCCGACCGTGCAACGGCCAAAGCCATGGCACGAAACGCATGCAATATAGACGGTTGACAAGAAAAAACTCTAAAGGATGTCCGTATCTTGCCAGTAAACCTGCAGGGGCAGGGTTTGCCTGCCCGAAAGCATCCACGTAGACGCCTACGGGCGGGCTAACCCCGCCCCTGCAGGAGGCTCATTGCGGATGTTCATAAAAACTTTTTGCAGAAATCCAAAACAGTTTTATACACATACTTATGAATACCGACAACATCATTCATATCAAGAACATGGTATGCCGCCGCTGTGTCATCATCGTGACCCAACTATTCCAGAAACACGGCATACAGCCAGTCAGTGTCGAATTAGGAACCGTCGTTCTCCCACAACCTCTGCCGCCAGGTACACTTGCCCCCATACGCCGGGATTTGGAAGATTGCGGTTTCGAACTGATAGACGACAAGCGCACCCGAATCATCGAACAAATACGCACAGCGGTCATCCGGTACGTACAAGAAGACGGACTGGCAGACCAGGCGAACTTGTCCGACTACGTCAGCCGGCAATGCCACCGCGACTATAGTGCGCTCAGCAAACTGTTTACGGAAACAAACGGAACCACCATCGAAAAATACCACATCGCCCAAAAGATAGAACGTGCCAAGGAACTGCTGGTTTACGACGAACTGACCATCGGTGAAATAGCCGACAAGCTGCACTATTCAAGCGCGGCCCACCTCAGTTCCCAGTTCCGTACCGTAACCGGACTCTCTCCTTCGCAGTTCAAGCAACTGAAGCATCCCAAGCTGAAGCCTTTGGATGAAGTATGAACCGTCCCCACCCGTAAAAGTGGTCAGAAAATCTGTAATAAGTGTACTTTCGCATCCCGATAAACTTTCTACTTTTGTACCGTGACACAAATGTAGATATGTGAATATCGTCACCCGCAAAATGCAAGAAAACGGTGTGAAGACCGATATAAACACCGAACATACAACCTAAAAATAAAATGAAACATGAAAAAGACATTTCAAACACTCCTGTGCGCAGTACTTGCATGGATAGGCACTGCCGGATGCGGACAAGCCCAGCCCGCGGGAAACACAACAGCCGGAAACAATGAAAACCTTCCGAAAGTGTATTTCTACAAAGAAATCAATGCCGGAAACTTAGAAGCTGTTTTGAATTTCTCCAAAAAGTTTTTCTTGGCTTGATGTATCCGTTTTCGTGTGTGCTTTGGGCGATTTTTTGGTCCTTTTCGCTCCTGTTCTTCGTCAGATAGCCCGCTATCTTCCTCATCACAGAAGCGA
>CASFRN010000118.1 GCA_949296855.1 uncultured Bacteroides sp.
TCCGTGACCTGTTCATCTTTGCGAGCTTCACCGCCCTCTCTTTCGTGGACATCAAGGAACTGACCACCGACCGCATCGTGGAAGTGAACGGCGAGAAGTGGATTATCTCCAAGCGGCACAAGACGGGCGTACCGTTCCAAGTGAAACTGCTGGACATTCCCTTGCAGATAATAGAGCGTTACCGACCGTTCCAAGAAAACAACTTCGTATTTCCCAACCTGAACTATTGGTCAATCTGTAAGCCGTTGAAGAAAATGATACGGGAATGCGGTGTGAATAAGGACATAAGCTTCCATTGCTCACGTCATGGATTCGCAACCCTGGCCCTCTGCAAGGGTATGCCGATAGAGAGCGTAAGCCGCATTTTGGGACATACGAACATCGAAACGACCCAAATCTATGCGAAGATAACCGTGGAAAAGCTGGACAACGACCTTACGATGCTTGGCGACAAGCTGAGCAAGTCATTCGGTAACATCAAAGTGGCAGGGATATGAAGCAGACAACAATCACGGTGGACGGGTGCGGCAGAATTGCCGTACCGTCCGATGCCGCCACCGTGTGGATGAACGAAATGGAGTTGGTAAGGTTGTTTGGTGTAATCGCCCCGACACTCCGTGCCGCCATCCGAGCCGTGTACAAAAGCGGAGTATTGAAGCCTTGCGAGGTGGAAAGGTGCGTCAGGCTGCCCAACGGCTATTATGCGGATGTATATGCCTTGCCGATGGTCGTGGCACTCTCTTTCCGTATCAACACACCCAATGCTGCAAGGGTGCGCAATGCCCTGTTGGAAAGGCTGTGCTTGCGAAAAGACAGACTAGTGCTGTGGGTTGCATTGGGCAGCGGTCACAAATACTGGTGTTAGGCTGACAACCGTCAATATAACCATTGTATTTTGTTGAATGTAGTAGATAATATTTTGATATATAACAAGATATACTCTCAACAAACACTCAATAAAAGAAAATGGCTGTTGAAAAGAAAGGGCAAACGGTAACTCCACTCCGACCTTGCCTTTTCTTTTCGTATCCGTTTGTTGGGCGATATGCTTTTGTTGAGAGATTGTTTAGAATGTATTTTGCAATATGTCAGAATGTTATCTGTTCAATTCAACAGTTCAACGTTTTTGTGGTTGCCTGCAAGTCCGCCGGAATACGGTACGGTAAATTACACAAACGACACCTGTTATTTTGATGAATTGATGAAAGCATATATAAACATAAAGAATAACAGCGGTTTACATCCTCATCAAACACTCAACAAATGGATATGGCTGATGAAAAGAGAAAACGGACACAGCCTTACTCATCGCTTTTCTTTTGGCGAGCGGTTTGATGAAACGCTGATGAAAGGATATTGCAATGTATTTCAATGTGTTAGACCACCCAATCATCAATTCATCGGATTTTCAGTCCTCATCAAGTCCGCTGTGGGAACGGCAGCACCATCCCAACCTGTATGCCCATGTGCCGACAGGCAATCATACCGGCACAACGGCACGGAACATCATACAAGGCTGGCAAAAAGAGAAAGGCAAAGACAAACTGCCAACACCGCCGCAGGCTTTTGGGAACAAAAGCCATAGCTCATTAGGGCGTTTTCTTCACGCACCGCTGACGCTAATGCTAAAAACGCCCCAATGAGCCAACGGGGTTGCACCCTTCTGGACTTCCCGTTTATTCAGAAAGAAACAGTAAGCTGTCCTTTAAGTTGCCCAAAGGCTTATGAGTTACTCCAAAATCGAAACTTTGTTTTTCTATGGTAGCAAGTTTGTG
The DNA here is from genome assembly GCA_949296855.1 of uncultured Bacteroides sp. GTDB lineage: Bacteria > Bacteroidota > Bacteroidia > Bacteroidales > Bacteroidaceae > Phocaeicola. The sequence goes on from CASFRN010000118.1 coordinate 1,776, forward strand.
TTTCGGGCATACCAAAACAATTCTACCAGTGTTTTTCACTTGTATTCGACGACATTATATCCCTGCGAATTTGCGAAACGTACGATAGGAGCAATATTAAAATCGCCCCACTGATTACAGACAACAAATTTTACTCCATCTATACTTTCCAAGCATTCCTTTTCTTTTGTAAAATAGCGTATCATTTGCGTTTTAGACAAGGAATCATAAGTTCTAATTACACCTTGTGAATCAGGCTTTAGGCCGTTAAATATCTTTGCATATTCATCATATGTCTTCGGGTTTTCACTTACAAAATGTCTGACAACACTCCATACAAATTTTCTTTTAGGCAATGGCCCACTCCCTAAAAAGCCGTATTTAGTTTTATCGCGATTAACTACATGTGAAACAACAGATTCGTAATCGGATACTACAGTTGCCACTTCTGATTGGTTTCCTTTAATCAGTGGAGAAACAGTCAAAATAAACTGGTTAAGCACGGACTCTACCCAGTCTTCAGAATGCCCTTCGTTTAGGTATTTTTCTTTTAACGCATCCTTGAAAATGTTTCCGCTTGTATCAGACAGTATTTTGATGACTTCATCCTGTATTTGTTTATGCTTTTGGAATATTGCCTTTTGCTCTTTGCAGAAATCCATTACAGTCTGCACATTGAATGAATCCTTAGAAAAGAGTTTCACGAACTTAAGTCCATCAGGATTGTTTTCTTCTATGTCTAAAGAAAAGACTTGTTCAGGAAGTTGTTGGGAAGAAACATCATCGTAGTATAGACGAATCTTATCACCCACATAAAGCCCGAAAATCACTTGGTGTTTTAGTAGGCGCATGTAAGAAAATAGCTGCCTTTCATCTTCTTCTTGCAATATGTGGTTTGGTCGTTTAATTTCAAGCACAAACTGCTCAACGCCATCTTGTATAATTACAATATCAGCATATTTGTTCTCATGTCCAGCTTGTACAGGGTATTGCGTTATGATTTCACCTCTAAACTTCTTCCAACCGAGAAGCACCATACAATTGCAAATTGCGTTCTCATAATCCTTTTCCAAGACATTATTTTGAATGCAAGCTCTTAGCTCAAAACATATTTCATTCCAAATGTCATTCATTCTTTCTTTTTTGCGGCAAAGGTAATGAAAAATAGGTATTTATTGGCATATTCAATACCTTTTCTTATCTTTGCATTCGCAAGAGTTACCCGAACAGCAAAGCGATGCAGACCACGGCAATCAGGACGGTTGCCAGCTCATTACCCCAAAACGAGGTAATTCTTCTAACTCACTTGATTTCAAAGAGGTATATTCCCTATGCAGATTTACGGGAAAAGTTACAGGATGAATTAAAAGTTGAAAATTAAAAATTATCCTTGCGGCATCATAACTTTTAATTTTTAATTCTTCCTTATCCCATCAGCTTAAACGCCGGGGTGATGAACCAACGCTTGTACATCAGCGTGGCGAGCTGATAGACGAAGAAGGCGGAGAAGAAGCCTACGAGGGAATCGATGAGGTAATGCGCCTGGATATAGACCGTAGCGCAACACAACAGGACGTAGAACGGCAAGAGGATGTATGCCAGCCGCTTGCTCACGCGCCATGCCATAATCATCACGATGGTGGATATGCCTACGTGCGAACTGGGGAAAGCCGCCGTAGGACGCTCGCCCACTTCTTGCGAGGCTTCCACGAGGTTGAAGAAGAAACCTTGGTCGAAGCCCGGACCGGGTATCAGGTAATCGTTCGTATTAAAATAATCGCCGATGGCGGGGAAATCGCACGCGTTCACCTTATCCATGCCGATAGCCGGGAAATAGAACTGGGGACCCGCCACGGGCAACATGATGTAGATGAAATAATAGATGAAGAACGAGGTGACCAGCACGAAGCAAATCTTCTCGAACCACTCGAAACGCTTCACGAAGTAATACACCACCACGATGAGCATCATCGGATAATAGAAGAAATACCCCATGTTGAACGGCTCGCTAAACCATATCGAAGGGCAGAGCTTGGCGAACTCCACCGAAGGCTGGCACCCGAACAATGCCTGCTCGTTGCTGGCGAAGATGTGGTCGAGGTTCGGGAAAAGGCGGTTGAACTCGAACGTGTCGGGATACCAGTACGCCAAAAGGCTCATCTGCACCACCATGCGGACAAATGCCGTCAGGCGGCACGGAAACGCCTGATAGAGGAATATCAGCGTAAAGGTCAGCACCACGATGCCCGCCCGCTCTAAGAGCATCGTGCCCGGATGGTCCATGCGCGTATAGAGCAGCAATATCAAGATGCTGGTCAGCGCGTTATAAATCAGGCTGATAGTCTCTACCGCAAACAGCCCTTTCCCACTCTCTACCCGTTCGAATAAATTTGTCTTCAGATTCATGTAATTTCGTTTATAGGGTGTATCATTCACCACAGATTACACAGATTTTATAATCCAACCATTGTAGGGGCGGGGTCTGCCCGCCCGTATTCATCCACGTATATGTATCCGGGCAGGCAAACCCTGCCCCTACAGGTTTATAATCAAATTTCCTTAATCGGTGCAATCTGTGGTGAAATCCTTTACAACCACCCTTCTTCCTTATACCATTCAATCGTTTCTTTCACTCCTTCTTCCAATAAATAACGGGGCTGGTAGCCCAAATCCCGCTCTAACGGCGTGATGTCGCACCGCCAGTTGCGTTGCTTCATGATGCGGTACTTGTCGGGATTGAGTGTCGAGGTCTTGCGTACGAGCTTCGCCCCGTTCCCTGCCACATACGATATCGCCTTCAGAAGCCACAAGGGGCACGTGAAGCGCACCAGCCACGGATTGCCCAACTCACGGCGTATCAAGTCGGAGAACGTGCGGCTACGGTACACTTGCCCGTCGCTCACGAAATAGGCGCGTCCTGTCACTTCCCGCTCCACCGCCCGATAGATGGCTTCCACCAAGTCCTTTACATATACAAACGTAAGGTCTTGCCGGCGGAATCCGGCGGAGATGTCCACATGCCGCTTAATGGATTGCGCCATGAGGTAATAATCCCTTTCGCGCGGACCGTAAACGCCCGTAGGGCGGAATATCACCCACGAGAAGCCCTCTAACGAACGGATATATTCCTCGGCATGAAGCTTGCTCACCCCGTATGCCGTGTTGGGCTGAGGGGTGTCGTTCTCAACGATAGGCCTATAGTCCCGCTCATGGATAGGCCCGAACACGCTCAGCGAACTGAGGTACACAAACTGGCTGGGCACCATATCGAGCCGCATCAGCACCTCGATGAAATGGCGCGTAGCCCAGTAGTTGCCTATCTCGAAGTCCGCCTTGTCGAGACACTTGGTCACGCCCGCGCAATGCACGATGCAGTCCCACCCGCCGTGTTCCTCCTTATGCCGTCTCAGCTGGGTTTCCAAGCGGTCGGAGTCGGTAAAGTCAAGCTCGGCGAAACGGATGCGCCCGTCCTGCAAGTACTTCCGGCTGCTGCTCCGGCGCACGCCCGCCCATACCTGCATCCCGCGCTCCAGCCCGCCTTCGACGAGGAAACTCCCGATGAAGCCGCTCGCGCCCGTCACTAATATCTTTTTTCCTTTATCTTTATCTTTCACCACAGATTACACAGATTATTATAGTCCAACCATTGTAGGGGCGGGGTCTGCCCGCCCGTATGCATCCACGTATATGTATTCAGGCAGGCAAACCCTGCCCCTACAAACGTCCAACCTCTCACCACAGATAATCAAATTGTTTAAATCTGTGTAATCTGTGGTGAAATCCTATCATTTCTCAGGCTCCACATGCACATTGATGTACGTATCCTTCCCGTACTCGTCCCGCAACTTCTGCTCGATGCGGGTGGCACGGTCGTGTGCCTCGCGCAGGGGCATGTTGCCGTCCATGCGGATGTGCAGGTCTATCGCGTAGCGGTTTCCGATGCGCCGTGTGCGCAGGTGGTGCGGTTGCGACACCCCGTCTACCGAGAGCACCAAGTCGGTGATGCGTTGCTCCACATCGTCGGGAAGCGAACGCTCTAACAGCTCGTCCAGGCACGGTCCCAACTGTTTTATCGCCACCTGAATGATGAAGAAGCTCACGATGACCGCTGCCAAGGGGTCGAGCACCCGCCAGTCTTCGCCTAACAGGATGGCTCCGCCGATGCCCGCCGCGGTCCCGATGGAAGAGAACGCATCGCTCCGGTGATGCCAGGCATTGGCAATGACCGAAGGGCTGTCGTATTTCCTCCCCACCTTCCGCGTGTATTGGAACAGCACTTCTTTCGACACTATCGAGACCAGCGCCGCCCACAAGGCAATCCAGCCCGGCGACTCCAGCGTCTCGCCCCGCAGGAAAGCGTAAATCCGCTCGCCCCCGCTCCACAGGATGCCGATGCCCACCACGAGCAACGCCACCCCGATGAGCAACGTGGCAAAGGTCTCATACTTTCCGTGCCCGTAGTCGTGCCCCTTGTCTTCCGGCTTGCCGGAAATGCGCACGAACACTAACACAATCACATCGGTGGCAAGGTCGGAAAGGGAATGCACCGCGTCCGCCACCATCGCCGCGCTGCGCCCTAATATGCCTGCGGCAAACTTGCACAGCGTCAGCACAATGTTCACTACGCTGCCCGTCAACGTCACCTTGTAGATTTCCCTCCGGCGCAGGGCAGCATCTGTCTCGTCCATAATTGCATCATTCGTTTTTACTAAACGCGGACAAATTTAGATATAAATCTTGATTTATATGCCAGTAATATAAGAAAAATCAAAACCACCCCTATCTTTATGGTACTATAAGTCCCAGCAGACAACCTCAAAATAATTCAAAAGAATTTCTCAAAACATAATAAGTAACTAAGTAAGTGTACAAAATTAAGTGGCATCATGAAAAGCGCAGATTCACGCAGATTGAGTGAAGCATAATCCGCGTTCCAATGAAGATACCTTCATCTGCCATCGAAGGTATCTTCACCGCTTCACGAAGGCACCTTCATCGCCCTACGAAGGTACCTTCATAAAAACAGGGATAAAGCTTGATAATTATAGGAGGCTCTGCCAAAACTACGAATTTACGTTCGATTCGACAGAAGAAATGGTAAAACTTGCCGCGATAAGAATGTTGCTGAACAAAATTTAAACAGGCTCTTAAACAAGAATAGAGATAAATCTGAAGATAAGGATAGCTACAATACGTTAGAAAACAAATTGCCCGAACCTGCTGATGCAAGTCCGGGCAAGACATTTTTCATTTTAATCTTCCGTCTGAATCAGAATGAGTATCCTGTCCATCCGAAGTCGGCGGCAGAAGCTCCTGTATTGCCTTCGGCTACAGTCACTTCTCCTTCGCCCTTCACTTCCTCACCTGTAAGGGTTGAAGTCAATCCGTTGGTTACAGAAATGCTTGTAGTAGCCTGTGCGTCACCTTTTCCATCGGTCAAGTCTACCAAATCATCTACAGCACCTGTACCGATGACCAGCACATTCTTGATTGTAGCTTTCGCGCCCCGGCGAATCTTGACAGCGTCTACCATTTCGGCTGCTTTCGACAAATTCTCGATAGTCATGTTCTCGATAGTGAAATCGGATTGCGGCGTATGGTCGGCACCGTTTCCGTCCAAGTTACCGTCGGCTTCTACGCCACGCGGGTCTTCCTCGGTGCTGGTGAAGCTGGCTTCCCAACGTCCGTAGCAATTCTTCAATGTTCCGCAATAACCTTGGGTGAAGTCGAACATATCGTCATCACAGTTTACGGCAAGCAGTCCGGTTACGTTTACCGAGCCTCCGAAGAACTCAATAGCATCATCGGCACCGTCCGCAATATAAAGGTTCTCAATCACCGTTCCATTACCTACAGCATTCAGAGTCAACCCGTTGTGTTCGATGTCCGCGCTTGAACGTGCTCCGGTATACAGCAGCTTCACGTATTTCAATACACCTGAATTATCTGCATTATCATCGCCTCCATACGGCTTGTTATTGTCGATTTCGGTAGCGCCTTCGGTTACGGTTCCGGCTACACCCGAAATGCGTGCCTTACCGTTGATAATCAATCCACCCCAGTAACCCGGTCCGGCATTGGTTTCATCTTCTGCAGTAAAGGTGATAGGAGCCTCAGCCGTTCCTTCTGCCATAATCTTACCGCCACGCTCTACGAGCAAATAGTTGCCGAAACCTTCTTTTGCCTTGATAGTCATGCCGGCAGGGATGGTCAGGGTAGCCCCGTCTTTTACCACTACAGCACCGCTAATCGTATATTCGGTATTCGCATCCAGCGTCATATCCGAAGCGATGTCGCCCGAAAGCTCTGCTTTTTCAGGTTCCGGAGCTTCGGTTTCACCCGGGAAGTCATAGCCTGTCCATGCCAATGCGCTGGTATTTGCGCCGGTATTTCCAGCTTCGATTACAACGCCTTCGTATGTACCTTCCGCATTCAAATCACCGTCGGTCGTAGCGTTCGCCAACTGATTGCTTACACTTATTTCGGTAGCTTCGCCTGCACCGCCTTTTCCGTCATTCAGGTCAATCAGGTTTTCAACGGCTCCTGTACCCATTACTAACGCATTGGTGATGTGTGCCGTAGCGCCACGGCGAACTTTAATTGCATCCTGCATAGACTGGCTTGCAGAGAAGTTAGCGATAGTCATGTTTTCTACACGGAAGTCTGATTGCGGCGTATGGTCAGGACCGTTTCCGTCCAAATTACCGTCGGCTTCAATGCCGCGCGGGTCTTCTTCGGTGCTGGTAAAACCTTCTTCCCAAATGCCGTAGCAGTTAGACAATGTTCCGCAATAACCTTGGGTGAAGTCGAACATATCATCATCGCAGTTTACGGCAAGCAAGTTGCTTACGTTTACCGAACCTCCGAAGAATTCGATGGCATCGTCGGCACCTTCTACGATATATACATTGTTAATGGTTGTACCGTTGCCCACAGCGTTCAAGGTCAAACCGTTGTGCTCGATATCCGCACTTGAACGGGCACCGGTGTACCACAATTCGATGTACTCCAGTGTACCGCTATTGTCGGCAGCATCGCTTCCACCATAAGGCATGTTGTTATCTACTTCGGTTGCACCTATAGCCGTAGTTCCGGCAGGACCTGAGATAGGAGCCTTGCCGTTGATAATCAGTCCGCCCCAATAACCCGGTCCGGCATTGCTTTCGTCTTCAACGGTGAAGATAATAGGAGCCTGAGCAGTACCACGTGCATTGATTTTACCGCCTTGAGCAACAATAATGTATTTATCAAAACCTTGTTTTGCCTTGATGGTTGTTCCGGCAGGGATTTCAAGCGTTGCGCCATCGGGTACGGTCAATGTACCAGCCAAGATGTATTCCGTTTCAGCATCCAACGTCATAGTTCCCTCTACATTACCCGAAAGCTCTACGGTTTCGACAACCGGTTCTTCACCTCCGCCCGGGTTTTCACCTTGAGGGTCATCGTCATCACTACAAGAAGTAAGTGATACACTGCTTGCCAATGCGGCAAACAACATCGCATTTAAGAAAAACTTTTTCATTGTTCGATAATTTGGTTAAAATTATAATTTGGTTTATTGTCCTGATTATGGTATCATATAGCACACAGATGACACGGAAAACACAGAGGTACACAGATTTTATTTTTTCTATGCAGACACAGCGCAACAAAATGATTCTGTGTAAATCTGTGTGCTTCTGTGTCATCTGTGTGCTATAATTCTTAAAACGTACACGCCACTCCGAGGCTGAAATCGATTCCTCTGCGGTACTTGCTTAATACCACTTCTTCGTTCGTCGCATTTCCTTTACGGGTCAGCTGATGAACCGAGTTCAATAAGTTCTGCGCTTTCAGGCTGACGGTGAAATGCTCGCCAATCTTAGCCGAAGATACAAAGTCGAGTGTCGGTATGCCGTTCTCCACAATGTCCTGATATCCCTGCGTACCGATGGTATATAAACGGTCGCTGAAATAATTGAACACTAAGGTATTGGTAAACGAATTACGCCCTTTACGCACCAAGTAAGTCAGGTCGGCATTGGCAAGCCAAGGAGCAGCACCTTCCAGTTGCGAACCGGTCGGGTCTGTTGCCAAAGGCACTTTGGCACACGTATAAGTATAAGCGCCGTTCACACCGAAGCTCAGCTTATGCAAGCCTCCGTCTTGCATCGGACGAGAGAACAAGTCTTTCCGTACTTCGATTTCCGCACCGGCTACCGTAGCATGGTCGGCAATGTTCTCATACGAAAGGAATCCGCCGGCACTGGCAATCTCGATACGTGATATGGGGTTCTTGATGTATTTGTAGAATCCGGTCACCGAAATCAATTCGCCGGGCGAAAGATACCAGTCCCACTTCAAGTCTACGTTATAGTTGTCCGAAGGTTGCAAGTCGGGATTACCTTGGCTATTGAACGTTACGTTTACATAGCGGAACGGGGATATTTCCTTTGCCTGAGGCAAGGTATAAGTCTTGCTTGCAGCGAAGCGGAGCGAATGCTTGTCATTGAAATTATAACGCAAATTCAGGCTGGGCAATATGTAATCCTTGTTGATAGATTGCTGCCCTTTCGTTCCGCCGCGGTTCACATTGTAATCCACGTCCATATTCACCTTGTCATATTTCACACCGAGATTGGCGATGAAGCCTTCGGTAAACTGGTAAGTGGCTTCCGCGTATGCCGAATGAATCTTCTTGTCAACGGTATATTCGTCCACGTTTCTATCGAGAATAAAGTAGTTGTTATCCAGATTCGTTTGCGTATAATAGTTGTCAAACCGCACATCGTCGATGTCGAACACTTCCTGACGCACCACCGACATGTCGTATTCGGTAGCCGTAAAGTTATCGTCTACGATTCGCCCCGCATAACCCAATTGGATATTGGATTCCCCGGCGAAATTATCCGGGAGCTTGTAAGTAAAGCCCGCACGGACATTCAAATCGTCTTCGTTCAGTTCCGAGAAATAACGCTGCTGGATGCCCGTCCCCTTCATCGGCACATAGCCCCGGTCGGTCTTTACCAAGTTGTTGATGCGCCGGTCGGGCTCCAAACCTTTGATGATGTTATAAGCCGCGCCTGCATTGAAGTCGAGCTTATCTGTCAGTGCCCATTTCGTATCGAGCTGGTTGACAAAGAGCAGGTTGTCGTTGGTCTGCTGGCGGCGCATGAAACCTTCGTATGTATCCGAAGACTGATAATCGGCGTCCATACCCAAATAGTCGCCCACCGACTCGCGCGAAGCATGCAACATAATGAAATTGTATGTCAGCTCATGCTTTTGGTTATGCAGATAGTTCAGGTTTGCCATAACGACTTGCGAAGTCTCTACATTCGACTTCTTGCCTAACATGTCCTGCGAAAGCTCGCCCGTGGTAATCGAATTGCGCACTTCTTCTTCGTAATACGAATAGTCGCGGTTGTGGCTGCCAATCAGATAGAACGAAAGCGGATTGTCGTTGATGTCGAACTTCTTCCCGCCCGAAATGCTGTAGCTTTGGTTCACCAGCCCGCTCTTCTTCGAAGGGTCCAGACGGTTCTGGAAGTTATATGCATCCAAGTTATCGCCCGGCTGCTTGCTATCGGCAAACCCGAAAGCGTTCACTCCGTCCAACTTCAAAAAATCAGCGGAAAGGCTCTGCGTATTGAATCCTCCCGACACACCGGCGTTTATTTCACCATAACCCACCAGTTCTTTCGAAGAAATATTGATGTTCGCGCCTGCCACATCGGCATACGTGTTTCCATAAAAAGCCTTGTTGACATCCACCGACTGGATAATGTCGGTCGAGAAAATATCGAGCGCGATGTTCTTGTATTCCGGGTCTTCCGAAGGAATCGGATAACGGTTCAGCGTAGTCAGATTATACCGGTCGCCCAGCCCGCGCACGAACACATTCTTCACACCGTCCTGCTTCGAGATGCCCGAAATCTTCGTAACCGCCCCTTCGGCATCTCCCACACCTTTGCGGGACAGCTCCTGAGCGCCTACCGACTGGATAGCCACCACCGATTTCTTTTGCTCCAATAAAGTAACGTTTTCCGATTCGCGGTTCGCCTTCGCCACCACTACCACGTCTGATAACACCTGCGCGTCAGGCTCCAGTTCGAAGTCGAGCGTAGTCACTTGGTTGTTTTCCACTTTCACCTGACGCTTCACCGTCGTTTTGTAGCCCACATACTTAATCTCAATGTCATAGATGCCGTCTTCCACCCCCGTCAACTGGAAATTCCCGTCTATATCCGTCACCGCACCGATATTGCTCCCCACAATCCGGATAGTAGCACCGATAAGAGGCTCCTTCGAGTTCTGGTCCTTGATGCACCCCTTTACGTTCACATTCACCTCAACCGCTAAAACATTGGCTGCAAACATCGATAAGAGAACAGCCGAAGTCATCCATTTTCTAACTCTTTTCATTACCTTATTTACTAAACTTTTTCCGTTTGCAAAGAAAAAGCTTCCCCTTTACAGGCATAAGACAATCGGATAACTTTCCGTTTACAAGTCTGTTGCGATAAGATTACAAGGCGGAAGGAAAAGCCCTGTCCGAAACCTCGGACAGGGCTTGCGGAAGATTTTTAGCACTGTCTGAGCCTCGGATAGCACTTACAGAAAATTTTTAGCATCGTCCGAGACCTCGGACAGGGCTTGCGGAAGATTTTTAGTGTTGTCCCCAGCGGGGAAAGGGCTTGCGGAAAATTTTAAGTGCTGTCCCCGGCGGGGACAGGGCTTGCAGAAGATTTTAAGTGCTGTCCCCGCAATCGACAGCATTAATCCTATAGGATAAGCACTGCTGACTATAATGAGGAATAATTCCGCCAACTTGCGGAATAAAAAGTCGCCAACTTGCGGATTAAGCCAATCAATGCGTATCCTGATACCATTCCGTATCTATCCAATCGGCAGCTTGGGAGCTTATGCTGGGAGCGGAAGTGGTGATGCCGGAGAAAGTCCAAATGGGCTTAATGCCACCAGCAGCCGAGAAGTAACGTCCCGTATGTGCTTTATAAGGAACGGTACGTTCCAATTGAGCTTGGAATTGATTGAATAAAGCCGGGTCTCCACACAGATGTGCCACGTAGTCACCGTAATCATAGAAAATGGTCGGTGTGTATCCGTCCATCGGTTGCAGGTCGCGGCGTTGCGATTCGTCAAATACGTACTGCCCGTTTATTTCTCTCATCAACGAGGCTAACGCATCCAGTTCGGAACAATCGGTAATGCCGAACGTAGCGTATGGGTATTGGTAAGTGGAATAAAACTCATAAAACTCCCGGCAGATAGATTCATAATCCGGTTCGCCTAAAAGGTATCGCCCTATTTCAGCGTAGGGCATACCGAATGCCATAATCTCCGTAGGGCAAGCTATCAGGTATTCGGCTACATGGCGCAAGGCGTATGCTACTTCGATAGACGACATATAGCAATCGTCGAACAAGATGTATTCCATCGGCATGCCAGCTTGTTCCAAACTCTCTTTTAACGTACTGATATCGGTCTGATACGCACTCGAAGTCCCGCCGAAATAACGGGTAGGCAACGTATGTTCATATTCCCAATGCGGTTTGAACGTATCCACCGAACGGCTCCGGAGGCTATGCACCGGAAGCCACCCCATGCCGTGACATCCGATAGTCATCGCATAACTTTGTGCAGGGGCAAAGCTCTTTACGTCATTCAATATGGAAGTCAGCCCTTCGATAGTAGTAAATGCAGGAGAAGTGTATTCTTTTAACGTAACCCGCTGGCAATTTCCATCCGTACAGGTGATTTCGAACATCGTAGCTTCGGAAGAACTGGTGGAAAGAAACACCACTACCCGTTCGTCATCCAAACTTACTTCACGAATGGCATCTTCCATATCCGAGATATTCGTATAGAAATACGAAGTCAACGCATAGCTATCGCCCGACCAAGGCATATACATAAACAAAGTCCTTTCGCAAGGAGACACATCGGGAGCGTCTTCTTCCTTATGGCATGAGGCAAAAAGCAATATCATCATGCCTAACAAGCATAAACGAACGGCAAATAATCCTTTCATATCACTTTCCTGTAACAATCCGTTTGATATCATTCAACTTATTCAAAGCCTCAATCGGCGTCAGATTATTCACATCGAGATGCAAGATTTCATCCCGTATCTGACATAAGACCGGGTCATCGAGTTGGAAGAAACTGAGCTGCACACCGTCCTGGCTCTTCGAAGCCGCCTGCACTTTGGGCTTCGAGGCAATGCCGTCCTGACGGTTCTCTTGCTCTAAGCGGTGCAATATCTCATCGGCACGGCGGACAATGCTTTGGGGCATACCCGCCATTTTCGCCACATGAATACCAAACGAGTGCTCGCTTCCCCCACGCTCTAACTTGCGAAGGAATATCACTTTATTGTTGACTTCCTTCACCGTCACGTTGTAGTTCTTGATGCGCGGGAAGAGTTCTTCCATGTCGTTCAGCTCGTGATAGTGCGTGGCAAAAAGCGTGCGGGCACGGGCTTTTTTGTTCTCATGGATATGCTCCACGATAGCCCACGCGATAGAGATGCCGTCATACGTAGACGTGCCGCGCCCTAATTCATCGAAGAGCACCAAGCTCCGCGGCGAAAGGTTGTTCAGGATATTGGCGGCTTCGTTCATCTCGACCATGAAAGTCGATTCGCCCACCGAGATGTTGTCGCTCGCCCCTACGCGGGTGAAAATCTTATCCACCAATCCGATGTGCGCACTCTCGGCAGGGACGAAGCAACCTATCTGAGCCAAGAGCGTGATAAGTGCCGTCTGGCGAAGCAGGGCGGACTTACCTGCCATGTTGGGACCGGTAATGATGATAACCTGTTGCGTTTCGGTATCGAGATAGACATCGTTGGCAATGTATTTCTCGCCCACGGGCAATTGCTTCTCGATGACCGGATGCCGGCCTTGCTTGATGTCGAGCACATCGTCATCGGCTATCACCGGACGGATATACTTGTTCTCCCGCGCCACATCGGCAAAGGAAAGCAGGCAATCCAAGCGTGCGATTTGCGTAGCATTTATCTGAATAGCCGGAATGAACTCGGCAAGGTCTGCCACCAATTCATTGTAGAGCTTCGTCTCCAGTATCAGAATCTTGTCTTCCGCCCCTAATATCTTTTCTTCGTATTCCTTCAGTTCTTGCGTGATATACCGCTCGGCGTTCACCAACGTCTGCTTGCGTATCCATTCGGGCGGCACTTTGTCTTTGTGCGTATTGCGTACTTCGATGTAATAGCCGAACACGTTGTTATAGGCAATCTTCAGGCTGGGAATGCCCGTCTGCTCGATTTCGCGTTGCTGGATTTGAAGCAGATAGTCCTTGCCCGAATAGGAGATGCGGCGCAACTCGTCCAGTTCGGCATTCACCCCATCGGCTATCACTCCGCCTTTGTTCACCAACAGAGGAGGGTCGTTGACTATCTCTTTCGCTATCTTGTCCCGAATCGAGACACACAGGTTCAGTTGCTCCCCGATGCGCCGGAGACTCTCGTTATCGGCATTCAGGCAAGCGTTCTTGATAGGTTCAATGGCTTGAAGAGCCACCTTCAGCTGCACTACCTCACGAGGCGAGATACGTCCCACCGCGGCTTTCGACACGATGCGTTCCAAATCGCCTATCAGATGCAGCTTCTCCTCAATGAAATCCTTGAAGTCGGGCTCGCGGAAGAAATACTCCACCACGTCCAGCCGGGCATTAATCGGTTTCACTTCCTTCAGGGGAAACACCATCCAGCGTTTCAGCAAGCGGGCACCCATTGGGCTAATGGTATGGTCGATAACATCTAACAGGCTTGTGCCTCCTTCGTTCATGCTGCCTATCAGTTCCAGGCTATGCACCGTAAACTTATCCAGTCTTACATAACGTTCCTCTTCGATGCGGACCAACGAAGTGATATGCCCGATTTGATAATGCTGGGTCATGTCGAGATATTGCAGGATAGCCCCCGCCGCGATGATGCCGTTCTTCAGGTGCTCTACGCCGAATCCCTTCAAGTTCTTGGTCTCGAAATGCTTCAAGAGCTTTTCGCGTGCCGAAGCCTCGGTAAACACCCAGTCATCCAACTCGAAGGTAAAGAACTTGTTTCCGAAATTCCCTTCGAACATCGGTTTCTTGCCCCGCTCGAAAAGCACTTCCTTCGGAGCGAAATTATTCAAAAGCTTATCAATGTAATCAAAAGGCCCCTCGGCGGTCAGAAACTCGCCGGTGGATATATCGAGGAAAGCGATGCCGCACGCGGTTTTTCCGAAATGGATAGCGGCAAGGAAGTTGTTCTCTTTATACGACAACACATTATCGCTGATAGCCACGCCCGGCGTCACCAGCTCGGTAATGCCCCGCTTCACTAATTTCTTCGTGGTCTTCGGGTCTTCCAACTGGTCGCAGATAGCCACCCGCCTTCCGGCACGGATAAGTTTAGGTAAATACGTGTCGAGCGCATGATGTGGGAATCCAGCCATCTCCACCGTCTTCCCTTGCCCGTTGGCACGCTTGGTCAAGGTGATTCCCAGTATTTGCGAAGCGGTCACGGCATCCTCGGAATAGGTTTCGTAGAAGTCACCGCACCGGAAGAGCATCAACGCATCGGGATGCTTCGCCTTCAGGTCGAAATACTGTTTCATCATGGGGGTCAATACCACGTCGTTATCTTTAGCCACTGTGTTGTCCTTTCTTTTTTAATGTTCCGTAAATTAGCCGTGCAAAGATACGTCAAAACGATGAAAGCAAGAAATGAGCGGATTTTATTTTATGTATTTTATCAAGTAAACTAAAAAAGGGAAGTCCCGTCAAAGCGAACTTTAACGGGACTTCCCTAAAATGACTTGATTTGCGTTGGACGACCTGGATTCGAACCAAGACAAACAGAACCAAAACCTGTTGTGCTGCCATTACACCATAGTCCAAACATCGCTGCTTTCCTTAGAAAGCGGTGCAAAGATAAGGCTTTTTTCTAATATCTTCCAAATAATTTCCTTGTTTTTTTCTATTTTAGCTGAAAAATCTTCGCTTCTTATTCAAATAAAGCAATTTGCATATATAAAAACATCCCCTCCGTATCACTTCAGCAGACGGTTGCTAAGATAACGCACGGGATACCATACTGAAAGAAAACCTACCGCCAACACCGTAACAAAAACCACAATGACATCCACAGTTTCTACGCTGACCGGATAGGAATCGACCACAAAACTGCCCGAACTTCCCAACTTAATGATACCGAACTCTTGCTGCATCCAACAAAGCAATAAACCTAAAACCACTCCTATAAAAGCTCCGAAGAAAGAAATCATCCGGCCTTCAAACAAGAAAATGCGCACAATCTGATTATCATTCGCACCTAAATTACGCAATGTCACCACATCTTCCCGTTTGTCGATAATCAACATCGAAAGTGAACCGATGACATTAAAACAAGCTATTATTAATATAAAGGTAAGAAACAGATAAGAAATCAGTTTTTCGACCCGCATAATGCGATACGTATCCGCCTGCTGCTCGTAGCGGTCTTGCACACGAAAATCCTTACCCAACCGTTCTTGAATTTTCTTTTTCAACGCATCGACATCCGTACCGGGGAGCAATCGCAGGTTAACCGCACTGACTTCAGTAGCATATTGAAACAAACGGCGGGCAAACTCTATTGAAGTAAGGATATATGCCGCATCATATTTTTCTTGGTTAACGGCAAAAACCAAACCGGAAGAAAACAGATTTCCCGTAACAAAAGCCGTAGACGGATTGGCAATGTTTACTTTCGCACCACGTTTAGGCACATAGACTTCCAAGGGGTCGAGAAAACGAATGCCACTTCCTAACGCTGAAAGCAACTGGATGCCGGGAATGGCATAATCGGCCACCTCATCGTGCAACATCAAATCACCCCGCCCAAACAGAATACTATCTATCGGCGTAAGCTGGTCGAAATTATCTTCCACTCCCTTGATAACCGCCATAGTCTGCTTGCCTTGGTATTGCACCATTGCGTTATCTTCAAGCGACTCGGAGTACACCGCCACTTCAGGCATCTGCTTCAGGGCAAGCACACGCGGGTCTTGTCCGTCGAACACCTTCCCGCGCACCGCCGTAACCTTCAATTCGGGGTCGAATGCCGTAAAGAATGATGCCACAAGGTCTTGAAACCCATTGAAGACGGATAAAGTACATATCAAGGCAAGGGTAGCCAGTGCCACCCCGCACACGGAGATAGCCGAAATGACATTGATGGCATTGTGCGATTTTTTCGAAAACAGATACCGGCGAGCTATGTAAAAGGGGAAATTCATTTCTTCAACAACTCATCGATATGTGCTGCATAGTCCAGCGAATCGTCTACAAAGAACTTCAACTCCGGAATGATGCGGAGCTGATAGCGCACCCGCTTGCCCAATTCATAACGGATGGATTTCACATTATCATTGATGTTCTTTACTATCTCTTCGGCACGTTCCGAAGGGAACACGCTCAAGTATCCGCGCGCATAGCTCATATCGGGACTGATGCGTACCACACTTACCGAAACCAATACGCCACGCATAGAGCGGGTTTGTGTCTGAAACATCTCGCTCAGCTCTTTCTGAATGAGCCGTGCAATCTTGTTTTGTCTGGTTGTTTCCATATATTTCTTGGTTAGTATTAAAGCATTAAAGCATTAAAGGAGGTAAAGAAAATAAAGGAGGCAAAGCTTTACCTTCTTTTCCTTCTTTACCTCCTTTAATGCTCCTATTCTATTTTTCCTTCTTCCTAATTATCGTCAGTCCGTCCCGCAACGGAAGGATGACTTTCTCTACACGCTCATCGGACGCCACGTAATCATTGAACTTCTTAATGCCAATGGTTTGCGCATCGGCACTCCGAGGCTCTTCTAATACGTGCCCGTCCCATAACGTATTATCGGCTATGATATAGCCTCCCGCACGCAGCTTAGGCAATATCATCTCGTAGTAATCGATATACACCCGCTTGTTCCCGTCTACAAAGGCAAGGTCGAAAGTGATGTCCATCGCCGGCACCATCTGTAAAGCATCGCCGATATAAAACTTGATTTTATCGGCATACGGCGACCCCTCCAGCCACGGGCGGGTAAAATCTTCCTGTTCGTCATTGATTTCGAACGTATGGAGCATGGCACCCTCTTCCAATCCTTCCGCCAAGCACAAGGCGGAATATCCGCTATACGTCCCAATCTCAAGCACTTGACGGGGACGAATCATCTCCACAAACATCTTCAACATCCGCCCTTGCAAATGCCCCGAAGCCATGCGGGGGCGCAAAAGCTTGACGTGTGTAGCCCGGTAAAGCGCCTTCAAGTAATCGCTTTCCGGGTCGATATGTGCGAGTATGTACGCATCCAGCGTGTCGGTTTCTTTCATTATAAATACCTGTTCCGGTTCGGCAATACGTAATCATCGCCGGCTTCCAACACATCGTCTACCCGGTTGATTTCAAGGAACGAAGTGTGCGTGCCTTTCTTTCCGCCGCTCAGGTATGCCACCATTTCGTCACGAGTCAGCACACCGTCGTTAAGCAATTTGCGCAACGCCGCAAAATAATACTCCTGGCCGTTCGCCTTTTCGGGCATATAAATAGCCTCTACCCCATACGACAAAGCCAAATGGCGCATGGCCTTTTCCTTATAACAGATAGCCAGCACCGGATACTTGCCACGGAATGCAGCCAAGTTACGCGCCGTACGTCCGCTGAAGCTATCCGTAATAATGGCGCGGATAGGCATCAATGTAGTGGCGCGCACCGCTTGCTTCGCCAAGAAGCTGGTCACATCGGTATTCTCCGGAGTCAGCGGAATAGGGATGTCGTTCTCTTCCATTTTATCTTTCTCGGCTTGCGCCGCGATTTTCGTCATGGTCTTCACGGCTTCTACCGGATACTTTCCGTATGCCGTCTCGCCGCTCAGCATCAACGCGTCGGTGCGGTAATAGATGGCATTGGCGATGTCGGTCACCTCGGCACGAGTCGGGCGCGGATTGTTAATCATCGTATGAAGCATCTGAGTGGCTACAATCACCGGCTTGCGCGCCAAGATACATTTCTTAATCAATTTGCGCTGGATGCCCGGAATACGTTCTTGAGGCACTTCGATACCCAAGTCGCCACGAGCCACCATGATACCGTCCGCCACTTCCAAAATCTCGTCGATGTTGTCCACACCTTCCTGGTTCTCTATCTTCGCGATAATCTGAATGTCACTCTTATGCGCATCGAGTATCTCGCGTATATCCAATACATCCTGCTTGTTGCGCACGAACGAGTGGGCGATGAAATCAATATCCTTCTCGATGGCATACAAGATGTTGTTCCGGTCTTTCTCGGTAAGCGAAGGCAGGTTGATGCGCACACCCGGCACATTCACGCTCTTGCGGTTGCCCAACGTAGCGTCATTGCATACCTCGCAAAACAAGGTGTCTTCATTTTTATCTATTACCTTCAACCCCAATTCACCGTCATCAATCAAGACATTCGCGCCTACCGAAAGGTCGTGTACGAACCCCGGATAGCTGACCGCAATGCATTCATGAGTCGTCTCCTGTTCAGGATTCCCCACAATGCAGACCTTCTCGCCTGTCTTGAAGTCAATCTGCCCTTCGGCGCTTGCTGTAGTCCGCACCTCCGGACCTTTGGTATCCATCAAGATACCGATACGGTTCGATACCTGGCGCACATTACCTATCAGTTTCTCGAACCCCTCGCGGCTGGCATGAGCGGTATTCATGCGCACTACGTTCATGCCTGCGTTAAACAAGTCCCTGATAAAGTCAACATCACAACGCAAGTCTGAAATAGACGCGACGATTTTTGTTTGTTTTAGCATCATATAGTTTATAGTTTTTAGTGTTTTGCCAATAAAGCTTCCAACGCCAACCGGTATGAATCAAGCCCGAATCCGCAAATCACCCCGCGGCACGCGCAAGCAATCATCGATTTGTGGCGGAACTCTTCACGCGCGTGCACATTAGATATATGTACCTCGACGACAGGAGCCGTCACCGAACGGATGGCATCCTGCAAGGCTATAGAAGTATGTGTGTAGGCACCGGCATTCAAGATAATCCCGTCATACGAAAAGCCAACCTCGTGGATTTTGTTAATCATCTCGCCCTCTACGTTCGACTGGAAATACGCCATTTCCACCTCCGGATAACGCTCTTTCAGCGCATGATAATAGCCTTCGAACGAAACGGAACCGTAAATGGAAGGCTCCCGTTTCCCCAACAAGTTGATATTGGGGCCGTTGATTATTTGTATCCTCATCATATTCAACTGAGTAAATCTTTTTATAACTTTGCTGAGAAATTCGGGACAAAGATACGAAAAAGAAATGAAAACCTACGAGAAGATAATAACAAAGTACCGCCAATACCTGAAATTAGAGAAATCTCTTTCAGAAAATACGATAGACGCTTATCTGGCCGACCTAGACAAACTGCTCGCTTACCTTACGCTGGAAGGCATCCACATCACCGACACAACCTTGCAGGACTTGGAGAATTTCTCCGCCGGGCTGCACGACATCGGCATCCAGCCCCGCTCGCAAGCGCGCATCCTTTCGGGCATCCGCTCGTTCTTCCGCTTCCTCACCCTCGACGACTATATCCGCCAGGATCCCAGCGAATTGCTCGAATCCCCTCAGATAGGCAGGCATTTGCCCGACGTATTGACCGTAGCAGAAATAGACGCGCTCATCGGCGCCATCGACCAAACCACCCCTGAAGGGCAACGCAACCGCGCCATACTGGAAACGTTATACAGTTGTGGCTTGCGGGTGTCCGAACTATGCAACCTCAAGCTTTCCGACCTTTACCTGAACGAAGGCTTCATCAAGGTAGAAGGCAAGGGGAGCAAGCAACGCCTCGTGCCCATCTCGCCCCGCGCCATCAACGAACTGAAGAATTATTTCGCGGAGCGCGACCGCGTCACGATTAAGCCCGGATATGAAGATTTCGTGTTCATAAGCCGTTTCGGGAAGAACATCTCTCGCATCATGGTGTTCCATATAATAAAGGAGTTGGCAGACCGCACCGGACTGAAGAAAAGCATCAGCCCACACACTTTCCGTCATTCGTTCGCCACCCATTTATTGGAGGGCGGGGCCAACCTGCGCGCCATCCAAGCCATGTTAGGGCACGAAAGCATCGGCACCACCGAAATCTACACCCACATCGACCGAAACATGCTCCGCCAAGAGATTTTAGAGCACCATCCGCGGAACATAAGAAATCGATTTAGATAGAATATGCGGCTTGTTTTAATCTTTTTTTTATATCCGCCTTAAAAAAAGCACGCAAAAAGTTAACAGCTATTAGAGTTTTTCTTATCTTTGCCCCCAAATATAAAGAACCGACTAGATTATATTTTTAACAAACCAAATATTAAAAAACCATGATTAAGAAGTTGTATTTGCCCTTAGTGGCATTGTTAGTTCTTGCTTTCTCTTCATGTAGCAAGATGGGTGAACTGGACCCGAGCTATTTCACAACTGATCCTGAAGTATTGGAAGCTATCGGTGGTAAAGTGCCTGTAACTATCACAGGTAAGTTCCCTGAAAAGTATTTCAAGAAAACAGCAACCGTTGAAGTTACTCCGGTTTTGAGATGGGACGGAGGCGAAGCCAAAGGTCAGCCGGCTATGTTCCAAGGTGAAAAAGTAGAAGGTAA
>CASFRN010000119.1 GCA_949296855.1 uncultured Bacteroides sp.
AGGTTACTTGCCAAAGTATTATTGCTTCGTTGGCCATTTAATCTTGTTTCGATGGCCAAGTATTATTGCTTCGTTGGCCAAGTATCCAATAATGCTTCGCAACCGTATTTCCCGTCTGATCCGATATAAGAGTTGCTTAGTTATAAGAAAAGCCTTGCATTACAGCCGGTGTCATCACGACAACGGCTGTAGCGCAAAGCTTTTATTTGAAAATCAAAAATGAATGTTTATGAAATATCAATAGCCCGGATTTTGTTCCCAGTGCGGATAGAGATTCATTACGTCTCTGTGCAACGGGAAGATACGGCATGTCTTTTCGAAACGTGCCGTTGGGAAATCTTTTCTGTGGAAACCGTATTCATTTTCGAATGTGCCGAAACGAATCATGTCGTTTCTACGCCAGTTCTCATCAAAGAATTCCCGTCCGCGTTCGTCTAACAAGTCTTGTAAAGTGGGGTCTGCTTCCAAGAGTGGAGCTTGGGCATATTCACGGATTTGATTAAACAGACTCATTGAAGTATCGCCGTTTGTCGCTGTACCGCCGCGTAAAATCGCTTCAGCTTTAGTCAACAGAATGTCTGCATAACGGAATATCGGAAGGTCGTTCGACTGGTTTCTTCCGTTTTTAAAATCATCGTCAATGACAAAGAATTTCACCGAACGCCAGCCTTGGCTATATCCTTTATCGTTATCACCTACATCCAACATCGGATCATTAGGCTTGTTGAGTGTAACGGTTTGGCTTAGTACAATAGGTTTGCCATTAGCGTCTAATGCGATTTCCGAAGTCGGTTGGTAAGTCTTCGGGTCATATACATGAACGGTATCGCCGATTACGCTATTGTTACGCACATCACCTTCCAAGCAGAATAGGCGGGAAAATTCCGGATTCATAGTAATATAGCCACCGGCTGAATTACTCAGCTTCATACCATAATAGCTTTTTTCAACGTCACCGGCTTTTTTCCAAGTACGTGCACGTCCGTATTGCATACCTGTAGCGGTATATGTGTCATATGGCATGGCATAGATAAAGTCTTCTACATGTGAACCATTGTCAGGACCGAATTTCTCGGCGTATGGCATGGAACCCAAGTTGAATTTGCCTGATGAAATGATTTCATCACAGTATTTGATACAGTCATTTAACTTTTCATTAACAGCTGTGCTGGCTTCGTATTGATCAACTGAAGGAGCTGTATATACAGCCCAATTAATATACAATTTTACTAACAGTGCTTCTGCCATCCATTTGGTTGGTTTGCCATACGTATTGTCGTTGACTTCATCTGTCAGTTGGGGAATGATTTCCAACAATTCGCTTTCAATCCAGCGGGCAACATCTCCACGTGGCTGGCGTATAACTTCATCATTGCTGACAGGCAGATAGTCCAAAATAAACATATCACCCCAGCATTCCATAAGGAAGAAGTGGAAGAAAGCACGCATGGCACGGGCAGGTGCAATATCAATGGGGTCTGCGTCCTCTCCGCCCAAATCACGGATAATAGTATTGGCTTTTGTAACACCGGAGATAACTGTATTCATCCAGTCGATAGAGGCATCTTCCGGTTTGAAGTCATGAAGGCTCGGGTGAGAATAGCAACCGCTATCGTACCAACCACCACCGTAGGAAACCGCAGTGTATTCATCGCTTGACAATGACAATGCTTCCATAATACGACGTCCGTATGGGTCGCGCATTTGGAAATACACATCTGCGTTTTTGGCTTCTACCGCAATATCATTCATAGGATATTCGGTATATTGGGATTCAATATTGACATCCAAGTTTGTACATCCGGCAAGTAACGCTGCTGTACAAACTGCGTATAAAGATTTTATATTCATTTTCATAGTTGTAAGTCTGTTGATGATTAGAAATTAACCTTTAAACCAATCATAGTAGTGCGTGTATGCGGATACGCGCTCCAACGGTAGTCTACACCGGGAGCAAGTCCGCCCATATTTACTTCCGGGTCAAGGCCTTTGTACTTGGTAATGGTGAACAAGTTGTTGCAATTGATATACAACTGTACGTTTTGCAACCAGTTGTCGAAGTTCTTGAATGTATAACCTAACGTGAAGTTAGCAAGACGGAGGTAAGAACCGTTTTCAATAAATCGGGTAGAAGGACGGTTGTTTCCTGTATCTGTTGCCGGACGTTCATAGATGAATTCTTTCAGCATGTTCTTGCCGTTAGTGAAGTTTTCGGGGCTAGTGTAATTAGCGCGCGAACCGTTGTAGATATCATTGCCGAATACACCTGTTAAGAAGATAGTGGCATTCCAATTCTTCCAAGTAAAGGTGTTGTTCCAGCCGAAGTTCAGTTTCGGTTGGGCACAACCGGTAATGGTACGGTCTCTGTTATCATCTGGGTCTATGGTTGTTTCTCCTGTACGTTCACCTGTTTCTGGGTCTCTTACATAATAAGATGCGATTCCGTCTTCGTTATATCCTGCAAATTCGAATGTATAGAATGTTCCGAGCGGTTCGCCTTCTATGATACGTTGGGTATAACCGTTAGCTGATACACCGGCTACCATTGGGTCACCTTGTGTAAATAAGCCTACTTCAAATTTGTCGTTCGACAAGCGGTCTACGGTATTCTTGTTGTGAGATAAAGTAACCGTTGTGCTCCATTCAAAGTCGCGAGTGCGGACTGGAACAGCATTGATAGAGATTTCAATACCTTTGTTGGTGATTTCGCCCACATTGGCTTGGATTCTATCGTAGGGATAAAGACTGGTAGAAACCGGATACTCCCAAATCAAGTCCTTGGTTTTTTTGTGATACCATTCGATAGTACCGTTGAGGCGTCCGTTGAAGAATGCGTAGTCAATACCGATATTGAACATGCCGGTAGATTCCCATTTCAAATCGGGATTGGCATTTTTGGTTGCACCTAATGTACGCCAACTCTTTCCATTATAGTCAAAGAAGCCTGTGGCTCCGTAAGTTTCATACGGAGTATAAGCTCCGAATCCTAAAGCATTACCGCTGACACCGTAACCCATACGGAGTTTTAAGTTGCTCAGTACGTCTTGGCTCTTCATGAACTCTTCTTCGGTGATGTTCCATGCAGCACTGATAGAAGGGAAAGTACCCCAACGGTTGTCTTTGCCAAATACAGAAGAACCGTCGCGGCGGATGGTTGCTTGAATCATGTATTTACTGTTATATGAATATCCCACACGACCATAGAATGAAATGTTGCGGACGGTTTCTTTTGTACCGCTTTCGATAGCCGGAATACCATCGATAGTGCTGGCGTAAGTCAACTGATACCATTTCAATGCATCATCGTAGAAGTCGTGCACGGTCAATCCGAAACCGTCGTTCGACATTTTTTCTTCCCATGAATAACCTGCCATGATAGACAGCTTGTGCGCATCGTTGATGACGGTATCATAGTTTCCGTAAGTCTCGAAGATATGTTCATGCCCGAAGTACGTATTGCGTTTCGCCTGTCCGTTTTGCGCGTTAATACCCGGTTGTTGGGTATTATGCGTGTGGTACTCGCTGTATGTTCTTTGGTTGTTGGTAAATGAATAGTTAGCGCTCCATTTCAAGCCTTTCAGAATTTCCAAAGTAGCCTTACCGATAAATTGGGTATTTTTGAAAACCGTTTCTGAGGTATCTTCGTAAATCAATGACATCGGGTTCATGTTCTGGCTGCCCGAAGCCGTGGTCCAGTTTCCGTTTTCATCGCGTACCGGAAGCAGCGGAGAGAAATAATTCATGGCATCCAGCACGGATACGCCTTCTTGCCCCATAGGGACGCCTACGCCTTTACCGTAGCGTGAATTAACGCCAGCCGAAAGTTCCAAACGGTCTTTGAGGACTTTGGTCGTAATCAATGTACGTACATTCAAACGATCCATGTCAGTGCCTTTAATAACGCCTTGACGGTCTTGATAGTTGATGCTTGCCATGTAAGTGGTCTTTTCCGAACCTCCGGTAATGGAAAGATTGTGGTTGTGGCTTACACCTGTGCGGAGCACTTCGTCTTGCCAGTCAGTGTTGGCACCCATATCGTTAGCTAAAGTCTTGCCGTTTTGCTCAGCATAATACCGGAGGTCATCTGCTGTAGCCATATCCATCTTTTTCAGGATTTTATCGAATGCCACGTAGCCGCTATAGCTTACGTTGGTGCGCCCTTTCTTTCCCTTTTTGGTGTTGATGATGATAACGCCATTGGCAGCTTTCGAACCGTAGATAGCGGTTGCGGTTGCGTCGCGCAGCACGTCAATGCTTTCGATGTCATCGGGAGCAACCATGGAAATGTCTACACCCGGAATACCGTCGATTACATAATAAGGCTGCATAGCCGCTCCTTCGCGCAATGAAGAGGCACCGCGGAGGGTTATGCTCGGAGTGCCGTTCGGGTCGCCTGAGGTCGTGATGGCAAGTCCGGGGACTTTGCCTTGCAACAGTTGGGCAGGGTCGGTATAGACACCCACATTCAGGTCTTCGGCCTTGATGGTGGTGATAGAACTGGTTACGTCTTTGCGTTGCATGCTCCCGTAACCGATGACGACCACTTCGTCCAGCAGTTGGTCGTCTTCTTTCATTGTTACATTGATGACATTGGAAGTGGCTTTGATTTCCTGGTCGGTGAAACCTATGTAGGAAAATAGTAAGATTTTCCCTTGGCTTACTTTGATGGAATACTTGCCGTTGAGGTCGGTGATACAGCCATTGGTCGTTCCTTTTTCTACAACACTTACTCCTATCAGCGGCATTCCGGATGGGTCTTTCACCGTCCCCGTCACTGTGTTTTGAGCAAATGCGTAAGTACATGCTAAAAGAAAAATTGCGAGAGAAACGAGTTTTCTCCGCATCTGTTTGTTAGTTGTCTGTTCGCTTTGCATAAATATAATATGTTTTTAACATTTAACTTAACATTGTAAAACAACAATGTTTATTTGCAAGCGAAATTAAATAAACGTTTCGATAATCAAACATGGATGTTGCAAAAAAAATACAGGCAGTGTTTAAAAACATAAAATAATGGTTCATTTATTCTCTCATCTGTATGCCTTTTCTACAAAGCTATAGTCTCTTTACGGATTCAATGCACTGATATGGCAGTTTTATTGCATTGAAATTGTAGTTTCAGTGCAATAAAACTTTAGTTTCAGTGCATCTAAACTGCCGTGAAACCGTATTGGCTGTTCCGGGATGATTGTATGTCTTTTAGAATGAAGATGTTATGGCTTTTGGGGACACATGCCTGTATCTCTGCGTGGCATAAAATGCACAAACTCATGCTGTTTGAAGCATAAATAGGGGAATTCCTATCAGGAAATAGGGATTCCCTGCTTGTGGTATGCAAGAAATTGCGTAACTTTGTATTGTCGAAAAAGTGAAGTGTATAAAAAAGGTATTATTAGGTAATCATAACGCAATATGGATATGAAAACAAGATTAGGAATTTCGTTGTTGGCGGTTTGCTTGCCGTGGTTGGCTATGGCGCAGACCGATGACCTCTATTTCGTCCCGAAGAAAGAAAAGAAAACGGAGGCGAAAACCGAGGTGCGCCGTGTGACGAAGCAGGAAACAACGGCTACGGCTACAACAACATCGGTTTCTCCGGGTACAACGGTGGTGGTAAAGGATGTGGCCGGAAAGACACGTGATATTGATGAATACAACCGCCGGTACACGTCAAGGGACAATACGTTCAGTATGCAGAACGATACCTTGTATATAGAGGAAAAGCCTTACGGGGAGCGGGGCGAATGGGTGAACGGGTTCGAAGGCTCGCAAGATGATTACGAATACGCCATGCGCATCATCCGTTTCCGCAGCCCGGCGTATGCCATCCCTATCAGCAGCCCGTTGTATTGGGACGTGGTGTACGGCGTATACCCGTCGTGGAACTGGAACGTGTACGATGACGGGCTGTATGCGTATGTGTTCCCCACATTTTCCAATCCGCTTTGGTGGGATTGGCGTTGGAGTTGGGGCATAACCGGCCCGCGTTGGGGATTCGGTTGGAGCTGGCATTCGCCTTGGTATTATAGCGGGTGGTATTCTTCCTATTGGTACGGCGGGTACTGGAGCGGCTGGCATGCCGGTTATTGGGACGCATGGCATCATCCGCGTCCTTATTGGGGCGGGGCAGGATGGCATCATCGTCCGCGATATACCGACTACAGGCCTACACGCTACATGACTTCGGGAGGTGTGCGCACACGTAATGCGGGCCGGTATGTGACAAGCGCTTCAAGTCCTTCGCGGCTATCCTCCGGGAGCATAAGCCGGCAGAGGGGGAATACTGCGGTGCGCCGTTCGTCCATCGGACGTGTGGTGCAAGGATCGGGTGTACGGGGCGAAAGCCAGTCGGTGCGTCCCGGAAGCTCTTCTTTCCGGAATGCGAACGTTAGGAATGGTGTGCGTACGGGGACTCGTTCACAAGGTGTATACACACGTCCTACCCGTAGTGCAGACCGTACAGGCTCGTCGTATAATCGTCCGAGCAGTACGCGCCGGAGTGTGAATTACAACAATAACCGCGGTACGTTCAATAATAATTCGAATATGCGTAACAATAGTTTCAACCGTGGTTCGAGCGGAAGCGTCAACCGGAGCGGCGGCGGTAGTTTCAACAGAGGCGGTGGCGGTGTGAGCCGTTCGGGCGGCGGAAGCCGTAGAAGGTGAAAGCTTACGGCGTGTCTATATATAATAAAGATATAAAGAGAAGGTAAAAATGAAGACAAAGATAATTTCTTTCGGAATACTGGCTATGGCCGCTTCGGCGGCTGTAGCCCAAACACAATATGACGCAGCCCGTTTCGGCTGGGGTGAACTGAACGGTACGGCGCGCTATGTAGGTATGGGCGGCGCGATGAGTGCTCTTGGCGCGGACATATCGGCGATGGGCATTAACCCTGCGGGCATCGGTTTGTTCAGGAGCAACGATGTGTCTGTGTCGTTCGGCTTTAATAAGAATCAGACGGAAAGCGATTTCGGAGGTTCGGTGGTGAAAGAGGGGCGCAACCGCGCTTCGTTCGACCAGGTAGGTTTCGTGTATAGCATGAAGGTGGGTAATAAGACCGATTTGCGCTATTTGAACTTCGGCTTCAATTATCATAAGTTGGCTAACTTCAACCGCCAGTTTTCGTCGAGAGGTAATTTGAACGGCGCTTCCATGAGTTGGCAGATGCAGGATATGTTATTAGGCTCAGGCGATATCATGTATCAAGAAGATTTTGATGCATTGTGGAAACTGGAGAACCCTTACCGTTTGGAAGCGTTCCGGTATACGCCTTTCTTGGGCATCATGGGTGTACGTACGGGGGTGGTGACCAGTTCGGGCGATGAAGGGGTGACCGACGAATTTTATATGCTGGGTTGGAACGGGGAAAGCGGCGATTATTACAGTCGTGAGGAAGGAGGCATCAACGCTTACGATTTCAACGTGTCTTTTAACGTGAAAGACCGTTTCTATTTTGGCGTGACTTTAGGCGTATACGACATTAATTATCACCGCTATTCTTCGTACGCTGAAAATATATTTCGTAACGATGGGAATCCGAGCGGAAACTTTACGCTGAACAACTGGTTTGACACGGAAGGGACGGGTTTCGACTTGAAGCTGGGGGCCATCATCCGTCCGTTTGAATATTCTCCGTTCCGTATCGGGCTGGCGGTACATACGCCGATATGGTATGCGCTGTCGGATACGTATACGGCGGTGTTGGATTCGGATATTTCGGCTTTTGATTCTCCTTATACTGAAAATATGGGCAACGTGTTCTCGGGCGATTACGGATGGGATTACTTGCTGAATACGCCTTGGAAGGTCAATGTAAGCCTGGGTACGACCGTCGGTACGGTGTTGGCGTTGGATGCTGAATATGAGTACGCTAATTTTGGCTCGTCGAAATACAGAGACCGTGGCGGGCGTGAATTGGCGGCTTCGAACGAGGCTGTGGATAAATACTTGCAAAGCACGCACACGGTGCGCATGGGTATGGAGGCGAAGCTTACGCCGCGCTTTAGTTTCCGTGCCGGATACAATTATGCGACATCGCCTATCAAGGATAATTCGGCACGTTATGTACCGAATTTGCCGACAAATGCGGCAGACCAGATTGTGTATGACGTGACCCGTACCGACCCGGAATATCATAACCTGAAAGCCCGCAATACCTTGACCTTGGGCTTAGGATACAGGGGGAACCTGCTTTATTGTGACGTGGCTTACAAGTATGATTTCTATAAGTCGGATTTTTATATGTTCGACGATTACGCGTTCTCGGATGACGGCAATTCGATTGTCGGGCGGCATAACGGGCCGGCCAATGTGAACCACGACCGTCATCAACTGTTGTTTACATTGGGCGTGAATTTCTAAGAATGCCATTATTATGGAGTTATATCATGGGTTTGCGGGCATACAAGTTGTCAGTATGCTTCATCATTGTAATTTTTAAAACTTAATAAGCCGTATGAATAAATTTGCGATAGTTGGCGTGTCGCTTCTGCTTTCGTTCGGGGCGATGGCTGGCTTCCAGTCGTGTTCGCCAAAAGCTGAGAGTGGAACATTCGAAGCAGGAAAGGGGACTTTCTTGCTCAACGGAGAGCCTTTTGTGGTAAAGGCAGCCGAATTGCATTACCCGCGCATCCCGCGTGCTTATTGGGAGCATCGCATCAAGCAATGCAAGGCGTTGGGCATGAATACGATTTGCCTGTATGTTTTTTGGAACTTCCATGAAGAGAAACCGGGAGAATTCGACTTCACCGGACAAAAGGATTTGGCTGAGTTTTGCCGCCTTTGCCAAAAGAACGATATGTATGTCATCCTTCGTCCCGGACCATACGTATGTGCCGAATGGGAAATGGGCGGTCTGCCTTGGTGGCTCCTGAAGAAGAAAGACATCCGTTTGCGTGAAGACGATCCCTATTTCTTGGAGCGTGTGGCTATCTTCGAGAAAGAAGTTGCGGACCAAGTGGCAGGATTGACTATCCAGAAGGGCGGTCCTATTATTATGGTGCAAGTGGAAAATGAATACGGTTCGTATGGCGAAAGCAAAGAATACGTAGCCAAGATACGCGACATCGTGCGTGAGAACTTCGGTGATGTGACTCTCTTCCAATGCGACTGGGCGTCTAATTTCCAATTGAACGCATTGGATGACCTTGTATGGACTATGAATTTCGGTACGGGCGCGAATATTGATGAGCAATTCGCTCCATTGAAAGAAGTACGTCCGGACAGCCCCTTGATGTGTAGCGAGTTCTGGAGCGGATGGTTCGATAAATGGGGAGCTAATCACGAGACCCGTGCGGCAGATGATATGATTGCAGGTATTGACGAGATGTTGTCGAAAGGCATTTCATTCAG
>CASFRN010000120.1 GCA_949296855.1 uncultured Bacteroides sp.
AACAAACTTATATCTGGAATCCGAGACTGTTTTGTCACGGATTCACTAATCATGTGCCATAGTAAACCAAGCAAATGCTTCGAGGCGGTTTTAAGGCAATACATGGAGATTTGCTGCATATACGTTTTAGAGAAAAGATAATAAAAAAGCCATAAAAACAAACCATACGCTCATCACAATCCGTTAAAACTTCTCATAGCGAAAGAATCTTCTTCTCCACAAGTAAGTCTTCTTCCGTCATCCGAGGCGAAGGAATATTGCACATCCGGATAATATCTTCCGCCTGGCAGGTATAATCGTAGTACGTCTTTTCTTTTTCGTCCAGCACCTCCAAAGCCTTCAATTCTCCCTTCAATTTCAGAAATTCATCGCGCGCAACGCTATCCGAATGTTTTACAAAGAGAATGCGCCGCGCCACAGGGTTATAATTGTAATCAAAACACAGGTAAAGCCCGCGCAGGAAAGGCGGACGGTCGTACATCGGGAGCTTCAGGCAGATGTAAAACAAAGAGAGTTGGGGCGA
The DNA here is from genome assembly GCA_949296855.1 of uncultured Bacteroides sp. Classification (GTDB taxonomy): domain Bacteria; phylum Bacteroidota; class Bacteroidia; order Bacteroidales; family Bacteroidaceae; genus Phocaeicola. The sequence continues at coordinate 524 of CASFRN010000120.1, forward strand.
AGGGTTTTCGTTGAACATCAAGTACAGATGATTGAACCCGTTCATCAGAGCCGTGCCCCAATGGGTCACCCCGTATGCATTGTTATGCCCCACCTCCACGTAATTCCCGCTTTCGGAAGGAGCTATGAGGTAAGGCTCTATCTTCAGGCTCCGGCTCCCCGAAGAGATGCTATAACTGGTGTAAATGCCACTAAAATTAAAGATACGCCCCATCGTCTCCTGCATATTGTTTTCCAGTTGGGCAAGAAACGGGCATCGGGTGTCTTCACGAACCGCCTTCGCCTGGTAATCCGTCGAGAACAAAGAGTCCTTCAACTGGGCAAGCGACCCGAGCAATTTCTTCTTCGATACGTTGTTCACCCATACAAGGGCATTGTGCAAGGCTTCTTCCTCACTCATCCCTTTCTCAAGATTCTTGAAATAAGCGGGAAGCACCGTCGAGTAAATAGCGGACAAGACGCTGGGCGAGAAACCTGCCCGCTCCGCCATGTCCTTCATCTTGACGCCTTTTTGGCGCAAGAACGTCATGCGCTCGTATATTTCTTTCAATTCCTCCATAAACACGATATGCTTTGGGCACGAAGTTAAACAAAATTCTTCAAATATCTGCCCCGAAGCACGCATATAGTTGCGTTGCCCGATGCAGATAGCTGCATCGGACAACGCAACTATATGCACTTGCCATACCTCATATTACAAACCTGTTTCATTCCTGTGTAAGTTTTATGTCTATATTGTAAAAGAATCGTTTCAGGAATGTTTCTGAATTATTACGCGGATATGATTCCTGCTTTATTCATTTTTCACCTGCGGGCAAGGCTCTACTTTTGCACCGGAATCAAAAACGGAAAGATAAACATGAAAACTCAAACACAAACCATACCCGGAAGAAAAAGCCCGATGCCCGACTGGCTTTTCGTGCTTTGGGCAGGAGGAACGGCATTGCTCTCCTATTCCTTGGTCTACGCCCTGCGCAAGCCTTTCACGGCGGCAGAGTTCGAAGGGCTTCAGGTGTACGGAATGGATTACAAGATAGCCGTAAGCATCATCCAGTTGTTAGGCTATGTAAGCGCAAAATTATTAGGCATCAAGTACATCTCCGAACTGAGACCCGAAGGGCGGTTGAAGTTCATCATCGGTTCGGCTGCCCTATCCGAAGTCTCGCTCATCGCCTTCGGTTTGCTCCCTATACCTTATAATATAGTGGCACTCTACTTCAACGGGCTTTCCTTGGGTTGCATGTGGGGCGTGATATTCAGTTTCCTCGAAGGAAGGCGCACCACCGACATCCTTGCCAGCATCATGGGAGTAAGCATGGCACTCAGTTCGGGCGTGGCGAAATCCTTGGGGCTTTACGCGCTCAACCAGCTTCATGTAAGCGAGTTCTGGATGCCTGCCCTTATCGGAGCCGCGGCTTTCCCCTTGCTTTGCTTCACGGGATGGATGATGACCCGCTTCCCCAAACCTACGGAAGCCGATATCGCCTCACGTTCGGAGCGCGTCACACTCAACGGACACCAGCGTTGGGCATTGTTCCGCCGGTTCATGCCCCTGCTTATCCTCCTTTTCGGAGCCAACCTCTTGCTCACCGTACAACGCGACATCAAGGAAGATTTTATCGTGTGCATCATTGATGTAGACACTATTTCTTCATGGGCTTTCGCGCAAATCGATTCGATAGCAACCTTTGTCCTGTTGGCTGTATTCGCCTTATTGGCAACAACTTACAATCACCTGAAAGTGCTCTGCATGCTTCTGATGCTCTCTACGGTCGGAATGGGAACCTTGGCATTCTTGGGTGCGACCGAAGGGAATGAAACTATCCCTACCACCATTTGGCTCTTCCTTCAAAGCCTCTGCCTGGACATCGCCTACCTGAGCTTCCAAACCATCTTCTTCGAACGCTTTATCGCTTGCTTCAAGATAAAAGGAAATGTGGGATTCTTCATCATCACCATCGACTTTGTGGGCTATTTAGGTACACTCGGCCTGTTGCTCTTCAAAGAGTTCTGCGCTTCCCACATCGACTGGACATCTTTCTACAACCACATGAGCCTATACATCGGCGTGGCATGTTGCTTTGCCTTTATCGCTTCGTTGGTCTACATGATTCATGTCCGCAACCGCAAGCAAGGCCCTCTGCCCGAGAAAGCGGAAGAAGCGGAGATAGAAGAAACTGAAAAAGAAAACAATATCTACTTAACAACTACTGCTATATGAAAAAGATTGAATGTGTGATTTTAGACTGGGCGGGAACCGCCGTTGACTATGGATGTTTTGCACCGGTATCGGCTTTCATCGAAAGCTTCCGTACATTGGGACTCGAAGTGAGTGCGGCAGAGACCCGCGCCCACATGGGATTGACCAAGATTGAAGAAATCCGCGCTTTATTCCGCATTGACCACGTGAGCCAAGCCTTCCGCGAGAAATACGGACGCGAGTATAACGAAAACGATATCCAGGCTTGCTATGCCGAGTTCCAACGCTTGCTCTTCAGCACCTTGCGCAACTATTCGGGACCGATAGCCCATGTAGTTGAAACCATCGATACGTTACGCGGTATGGGCATCCTGATTGGCTCCACCACAGGATATACCCAAGAAATGATGGACATCGTGATTCCTTCCGCCGCCGAACAAGGATATAAGGTAGATAATTGCGTCACCTCGGACAACCTGCCCGCCGGACGTCCTTATCCATATATGATATACAAGAACATGTGCGACCTCGCCATCCCTTCACGCTTCTCGGTATTGAAATACGGCGATACGATTTCCGATATCAAGGAAGGAGTAAATGCCGGAGTATGGAGCGTGGGCGTTATCTTAGGAAGCAATGAATTAGGATTGACCGAAGAAGAAGTACGGAACATGCCCGAAGAAGAACTGAAAGCACGTATGCTCGAAGTGAGATACCGCATGTATGCCGCCGGAGCGCACTATGTAGTAGATTCCATCAAAGAGCTGCCCGCCCTCATCCATGCCATCAATACACGCATGAACAACGAAACACTTTAATAACAAATTACAAACGCAGAGACGCAAAAACACAAAGAAACAATGTAAGAGAAAGCAAAGAGCACAAAGCCGAATGCTTTTCTCCGTGCGTTTTGCCCTCTCTAAAAAATAACAACTTTGCGCTTTTGCGTCTCAGCGTTCAATTATACCAAACATTTTTAGAACTTTAATACTTACCCAATATGAGACCTTATTTATTATTGACCCCCGGACCGTTAACCACAAGTGAAACCGTAAAAGAAGCCATGATGAGCGATTGGTGCACGTGGGACGAAGACTATAACGTAGGCATTGTAGAAGTAATCCGCAAGGAATTAGTAGAATTAGCAAGCAGCCGCCCCGAAGAATATACCGCCGTATTGATGCAAGGAAGCGGAAGCTTTTGCGTAGAAGCGACATTGGGTTCGGTTATCCGTCCCGAAGACCATCTGTTAGTAGCCGCCAACGGAGCCTACGGAAAACGTATGGGTGTAATCGCCGACTATTATCACTTGAATTATCACCTGATGAAGTTCGAGGAAACCCAGCAGGTAGACCCGGCACAAGTAGATGCCTATCTGAATGAACATCCCGAAGTGACACACGTATCTGTAGTGCATTGCGAAACCACCACAGGTGTACTCAATCCGTTAGAAGCCATCGCCGAAGTGGTAAAACGCCACGGTAAAGTATTAATCGTAGATGCTATGAGCAGCTTCGGAGGCGTGCCTATCGACATGGCAAAATTGGGCATCGACTTCATGATTAGTTCCGCCAACAAGTGCATCCAAGGAGTTCCCGGATTCGGCTTCATCTTGGCACGCCGCTCCCTCTTGGAACAATGCAAAGGCGTAGCACGCTCGCTCTCGCTCGACCTCTACGACCAATGGGAAACCATGGAAAAAGGACACGGCAAATGGCGTTTCACTTCGCCTACCCACGTGGTACGCGCCTTCATGCAAGCCCTTAAGGAACTAAAGGCAGAAGGAGGCATCTCCGCCCGTTATGCCCGTTATAGCGAAAACCACCGCACCTTGGTAGAAGGCATGCGTTCGTTAGGCTTCAAGACCTTATTGAAAGACGAAGAGCAATCACCCGTCATCACCTCATTCTACTATCCCTCATCCGACTTCAACTTCAAGGATTTCTATCAGAAGCTGAAAGCCAAAGGCTTCGTCATCTATCCGGGTAAAATCTCGCAAGCCGATACCTTCCGCATCGGGAACATCGGAGACGTATTCCCCGCCGACTTTACCCGCCTGATTGAAGCGATTAAGGAAATACGATAACACGATCTCTTATCCCTAAAAGAATCCCTGCCACTCAGACATCATGCTTCGTGACGGGGATTCTTCGTCTACAAACAAGCAAATTCAACAGCTATAGAAGCAATGATAAAAGGCAAAGTATCCAATATTACTTCGATATTAATAGTTAAATGTACTGAGCATTTTTTCTGCTTTGTCAAGACTCCCCTTAAAGACTATGCGTTTATCTTGGTTAATAACAATACATTGCCCCTTTGAATATGCTTCAGTACCAAAAATGTTACAAAAGAATATACGGCAGATTCTATAATCGCTGCATAATATACACTAAAGGCACGCAACGGGCTACATACCCAAAATAAAATCAATGACAATAGGAATACGGCAATATTCTCCTTTATTTTTCTGCCCATACTTTCTCCTTTCGAAGGTGTAATATAATTACCTTCCTTGTTTTATTATTTATGCACCTCTCCATGCAAATATAAGAAAAGTTTTTCGGATTCCATTCCTAAAACTAATGGAAAAACAAAAGTTTTAGGAATGGAATCCGAAAACTTCAGCGAATACCTCAAAAAGTATCCAAGCTTTTACCTACAATTGGGATAAATACCGGTTCGCTTCTTCAAGGTTGAAATAATTAGCATCCCACGTCTCGTCATCTTCCAGTCCTAACCATTCGCGCATCTCTTGAGCCTCCTCCGACTCCGGGTCTTCACGAAACAATGCCTTCAGATATTCATAGCCGCCCACGCCCCCGCAATCTTCCGGCGGACAAGTCCCTTTACCTGCCAAGCAACGAGGATGCAAAAGAACCTCATCAGATACTGCCTCCAATTTGATGATATGCATCCAGTCATCTCCAAAATCATACCAATAAACCAAACTCTTCGAAGTGTCCTTCCCAAAATAAGCACGCAATTTTACTTTACTGGCATCTTTTGTAGGGATAGAATAATCATCCATTTCATTCGGTTCGGATATGCGGAAAGAACCGCCATAAACTTCTTCGGAAAACGAATACAAATGCACGTTTTCCCACCCAAACACTTCTTGAATCAAGAAATGAAATTGTTGGAAAGTAAACGTATCCGGCACCAATACCCGCCGCCACACAGGCGGTTTGGTTATGCCCTTAATCTGAATTTTGAATTGGTAAGTCATGGTTCTTAATATTTATAGTTAATATTCTGACATAGCTTTATTTCCTTCCATATTCTGGCTCCGGCTCCGCAGCTATAGCTGAAACTTCTTCAGGCAATTCATAACGGACAATGGAACGGTCTTTCAGATAAATATGATTCAAGGTGTACGCCAAGGACTCCAACGTCTTTTCACGCACAGCCGGCTTCAGTTCACATTCCCATACCGTAATGCAATGCCACCCCATCTTCGCCAGTTCACGCTGCTCCCGCTTGTCCCGCTCCTTGTTCCGCTCTATCTTCGCTTGCCAATATGCAACATTCGTCCGAGGCAAATGCGAATACCTGCATTCTTCATGCCCGTGCCAAAAACAACCGTTGACAAAGACAACCGTCCGGTACTTCCGCAACACAATATCAGGATGTCCGGGCAACCGAGGATGATTCAGCCTGTATCTGAATCCGCGTGAAAACAGATACTTCCTGACTATCATCTCCGGCTTGGTATCCTTACCCCGGATAGCAGCCATACACCGGTGTCGTTGTTCTTTGGTTAGCTTGTCCATCACATATCGTTTCTGTGCCGAAAGTTACATCAAATCCGGCAAGATAACAAAACAATAAACCGAAAAGCGGCATTATTCGAATGTTTTTTGTATTTTTGCCACTCATTTATATAGTAATACCATGAGCAACAAAAGCAACAACCAAGGCAGAGCATACGAATTTATTTGTTTACTTACCCTTAATGAAGAAATAAACAAAATCCGTCCGGCAAGAATTATTATAAACAGCAGTTATTTGGCTGCCCAACGTGCATGGAAGACATTAAATGCCGCCATGCAAAATCTCTATAAAATAAGTTCATATGCAGCTGTTGCTAAAATAGTTGCTTTAGAACCCCGAATGATTGAAAAAGGAGAGGATGTATTAGACTTATTAATACAAGCCGATGAAAAGGGAGAAAGCGGTGATGTACGCGACATTTTAATCATCCGAAATCACATTCATTGGGAAATAGGATTAAGCCTAAAGCATAATCATTTTGCCGTAAAACACAGCCGATTAAGCGACAGACTGGATTTCGGTAATAAATGGTATGGCATACCGTGTTCGCAAAATTATTGGGATGACATACGCCCCATATTCAGTTATCTGCATGCCTGCCAAAAGAAGCATTTGAAATTTAGAGATTTGCCAGACAAAGATAAGAATGTTTATGTACCCTTATTAAAGGCATTCATTTACGAAATACAACGTCAATATTCGAAGCATAAAAATATCCCTAGCAAATTAGTCGAATACCTTTTAGGAGAATACGATTTCTATAAAATCATCAGTATCGACAAGGAACGGATGACTCAAATCCAATCTTATAACCTACATGGTACGCTTGGAATGTCAAGTCAAATCCAAAAACCTACAATGATTATCCCTATAGCGTCTTTACCGACACGCATTGTTAATTTAGATTTTGTACCAGGCAAGCAGAATACAGTTGAACTTTACATGGACGGAGGCTGGCAATTTTCTTTCCGAATACATAATGCAAAGACTGATGTTGAACCATCTTTGAAATTTGATATTCAACTAGTTGGAATGCCAGCTGCTATCATTACTTTAAATTGTTTTTGGGAATAATATGATGACATTAATTAGTTTATTCTCCGGAGCTGGAGGTTTGGATTTAGGTTTCCATTATGCTGGATTCAAAACCATCATAGCCAATGAATTTGATGCAAAAATATGCCCTACCTATCGGGCAAACTTTCCTGATGTAAAACTGATAGAAGGAGATATACGGAATGTTGCATCTTCTGAATTTCCTGAAGGCGTAACCGGAATCATTGGAGGTCCTCCATGCCAATCATGGAGTGAAGCAGGCTCATTGAAAGGCATTGAAGACGCCCGTGGACAATTGTTTTATGAATATATCCGTATTCTTAAAGACAAACAGCCTTTGTTTTTCGTAGCCGAAAATGTATCAGGCATGTTAGCAAAACGCCATGCTGAAGCAGTAAACGGTTTTATGAAATTATTTGATGAAGCCGGCTATGATGTAAACTTGAAAATGCTAAACGCAAATGATTATGATGTAGCGGAAGACAGAGACCGAGTATTTTACATAGGTTTCCGAAAAGACCTGAATATCCATGACTTCAAATACCCTACCCCGCTCAAACATAAACCCACTTTACGTGAATGCATTTGGGATTTACAAGATACGGCAATCCCGGCACGGGATAAGAACAGAACGAACGGAGATGCATGCATTGTACCTAATAACGAATACTTTACAGGAGCCTATTCTCCCATATTCATGTCACGGAACCGTGTCCGTTCATGGGATGAACCAGGCTTTACGGTACAGGCAAGCGGACGCCAGTGCCAACTGCATCCACAAGCTCCTAAGATGATTAAAGTGGAAAAGAACCTGCAAAAATTCGCAGAAGGATATGAACACTTATATAGACGAATGAGTGTCCGTGAAGTGGCTCGTGTACAAAGTTTTCCGGATAGTTTCAAATTTATTTATGATGAAGTAAACTATGGCTATAAAATGATAGGCAATGCAGTCCCAGTTAATTTAGCTTATCACGTGGCTTTGCAAATCAAAAACACGTTAATAGAAAAAGGTATCATTCAACCTGACGAAACCGCATAATCGCATGAAAGTAGCTTCATTTTTTTCAGGTTGTGGCGGATTAGACCTCGGCTTTGAACAAGCTGGAATAGATGTCATTTGGGCAAACGACATCGAAACGTCAGTACACGAAACATACCAATATAACCATCCAAACACTGTTTTATGCAAGTCTGATATCCGAAGTTTACATGACTCTGACATTCCCGATTGCGATGGTTTTATCGGAGGTCCTCCTTGCCAATCATGGAGTGAGGGTGGAAAACAACTCGGTTTAAACGATGAACGAGGAAAACTATTTCTCGATTATGTTCGGCTGATAAAAGAAAAACAACCTAAATTCTTTGTCATTGAAAATGTAAAAGGCATTATCAGTGACAAGCATCTGCATACATTTTTGTCTTTTCTTTCCATCCTTGAACAAGCTGGCTATATCGTAAACTATGCTATGCTAAATGCTGCTGACTTCCGTATACCGCAAGACCGTTATCGAGTATTTGTCGTAGGGTTTCAAAAGAGTTTGAATTGCAACTTCCACTTTCCACAGCCTCTACAAGAACCTATTATAACCTTACGGAAAGCTATAGGTGATATTGATAAACCCCCACGTTTCTACACAGATAGTGATACTGTAAGCCCCCAATATGAAAGATGGCTAAATCATGATGTTTTTGCAGGAGCATTTGATGCCAAGTTTATGTCACGTAACCGGATACGCACATGGGATGAAGTGTCATTCACCATACAAGCACAAGCCAAGAATTGCCCTTTACATCCACAAGCCCCGACAATGAAATACATAGCTCCCAATAAACGCATTTTCGCACCTGGATATGAGCATTTATATCGTCGGCTGAGCATAAGAGAATGCGCTAGAATACAGACGTTTCCCGATAGCTTCCGGTTCTTTTACAATAATATAAAGGATGGCTACAAAATGGTCGGAAACGCCGTTCCTCCCCGCATAGCAAAGTTCATAGCCATAAATATCAAAGAAGTGTTTGCTTCTACTACCTATAAACAAGAAAAAGCATACGTATTAGTTGGTTATTATAAAAACGAAACCCAACTATGCATGACTTTACAAAACCGGTTATATTATGTCCGCACTGGATTCAGACGCGGTGCTTTACAAATGCCTATAGGCATACCCTCTCCTAAATATCTCTTATTACACAACAAAAAAAACCGAAGTTTATACAAACTGCTTCCCGAACCTCCTGCTTTCATGAAAGCAGCCGACTTATCCGCCAAAGGTTTCTCCCCTTCCGGGAATGAATACCTGGCATTCAGGTTAGAAAGTACAGAAGAAGTCCGCATCAAAGGACTGAATTTACAAGTAATACAATTTCAAGGTAAATATAGAAATGCTACAGCTCCTTACATAACAGATATAGAAGCACTTATTAAAGAAACGAAGTAAATCAAATCTTTTCTGCTATGCACTTGCAAATGGGCTACGACTCAGATTCAATCTTATTTGCCTTCACATTCTCCTATCGCTTTTTCAAGCAAATTTATAACCCGGTCGTATTCGTCTCTCAAGCCATCATCGCAAACGGAATCATATTCTCCGCAAATCAAGCTATAGGCCTCGTTCAATGCTGTTGCTACAAGTTCTCTATTCATAATTTTTTCTCGCGAATGTAATCATATTATCCGAGGAAACAAGAATTTTGATGAAAATTTAAATACTTCCGGAACCCTTCTTCCAAGAGCCACTTCTTATAGGATAACCCTACTATTTTGAATTCCTATTTACAATAAAAATCAATATTCAAAGAATATTGTTCTCGTATAAATTTATACGTTCATCTATGAGCTTTTTAGGCAATCTTTTATTTATCTTGTATAATTCCTTTAATTTACCAGCCATTATGCTCTTAGTTACTATACCACAATCAACAAGAATATCCATAAGATAAAGAATACCGGAAACAATCACACCGTCTGCCGTTGCACTATTACGTAGTTTCCCATCGCCAGTCAATAAACGATAGTCATTTTTCTTTGCATAATACCAAACCGAACAATCTGTTATGGAAACATTATTACTGCGTTCCTCATACAAATCTATTATTTCAGCGAACTCTTTTTCATCAAATTCTTTTACACATAAAATCCCCTCACTCGCCCAATCCATAACACTTTTACGTTGCATATCATCGGTTATCTCCGCTATGACATAATCAACCGTATGAAATTTTATAGGGAGTTTGAATACAACGTCAAGCAACCCTACAGATATCAGGTCTAAAAAGATATTCGTATCATTAACCACTATATCCATATCATACGAGATTTAATTTCCCTCGAACTTCTTGTACCGAACACCCTAATAGCGATGCACATTTTGATTCACTTATGATTTCATTTGCAAGCAACTTAAACACGAGTCTTTCATAGCGTTGGCAATGCTCATCCTGAAAAACACTGCTTTCCGTTTCTTCCTTAAATTCTTTAGAAGCGTTTTTATACTTGTAAAAGGATACATACCTGTTTTGGGATATAATCCCGGCTTGTCTGGCTTTCACCATCATAGCTTCTACAGATATTCCATACTGGCATTGGATATCCTTCAACTCTACTAACGAAATGTCTTTTCTGATTTTCCCTATTTTCTCTATGAATATATTCGTCGGGAGCAATACTTCATTAGCAAAAATATTACAAAGCCTTTCTTCATCAACCCCTTCTTGAAATTTCATAATCCGATGACCGACCTCATGGAAAAGCGAAAGCCTTTTCCGCTCTGCGGTAAAATTCTTATTCAGGACAATAACCCAAATGCTCCCGATAGTAAAGCTATCCCCGTCAAATCTTTTACCGGCATCAACTTCTATAATTTTGATTCCGGCACTTTCCAACATTTCTATGGGAGTAGTAATCGGAGCATCACCGAGATGAAAGTCTTTCCGAAACCTGGCAGCTATCGAAAGGGCATCATTGTCATCTTTTACTGGGGTATCGAAATAATTAAGCACAAAATCCTTAGATTCTCCAGACATCCGTTCTACTTCGATATATTTTTCAAGTTCTGATGACGCATAATAATTTATCGCGTCTATTTCCTTTTTTCCAAGTGATGAACGTTTCCGATATTTTATGCTTTCTATATTTATTTGAAATGTAATGGGTCTGAAGAAATCATCAAGACATACGTTTAAAGTAGAGGATAACTTTATCATCACTCTACTGGACGGGAAAATCTCCCCTTGCTCATATTTAGCCAATGCAGTAGGAGATACTTCTCCATCCATTTTTTTACTAAGTTCTCTTAAAGACAATCCGCGCATCTTACGGATGCTTCTTAAACGTGCAGGAAATACATCTTTCATTTGACTGAATTTAATTCGGTGCACAAAAATACTGAATATTGTTTGTTTTGTAAACCATCCGATTATGTTTAATATCATGTTTAGCAATAATTAAAGTAGCAGAAGTTTCAAAATCAAACGTATCTATCCCATAGAAAACCTGCTCAACCTTGCCGATACCGGCAAAAAAAATTATATTTGTATCCGAATTCAAGAACGGAATTTGCCGGTAACTTCTTTTATATTATGGAATACATATCAGTCATACAATTTGCGGAGAAATACGGTTTGTCGGAACGTACCGTGCGGCACTATTCCTTGGGCGAATTTGATTTGTTATTGAACGACTTACGCGAGAAAGCACGCATCAAGAACGGTCAAAAAGCCGAAGCAAACGTGGAAATAATGGACAGCCAAAGCGTCCGATGGGGCGACAACCGTTCTCTCAACGGAATTGACGGCAACAAGAAGGTGAAGGGCATTAAACGTCATGTCATCGTGGACAAGAACGGTTTCCTGATGGCAGTCATGGTAACGATAGCTTGCGTACACGATGGAAAAGCCGCTTACCTTCTGGTCAGGTGTTTGAAGGAGCTTTGTTGCAATATCAAAGTCATCTTGGCGGATGCCGGATATAGGGGCGAAGTGGCTGACAAAATCAAAAAGGCTTTCGGATATGCGCTAGAAGTCATTGTAAGCGGAGACAAGTCAAATGGCTTTAAGCCAATAGGTAAGAGATGGATTGTAGAAAGGACTTTTTCCTGGTTTGACAATTATAGGAGGCTCTGCCGAAACTACGCATTCACGTTCGATTCGGCAGAGGAAATGGTAAAACTGGCTGCGATAAGAATGTTGCTGAACAAAATTTAAACAGGCTCTTAGAAATTATCGGAATCCGTATCATTAATTTATTTAAATCCAAACATAACTTCATTATCAATCATTACAATATGCAGCCTTTTCCTTGTCCTTGTTGTATCGTCCAACAGCAAATTATATACGGTTCCGTTTTTATTAATTTATATAAAACCACAAAAATATGTGGAAGAAAATCGTTACCTTTGTGCCGCAAACCATTCTGAACATGAAAAAAGCAATTATTTTATTAACCTTGATAGCCTGCTGCTGCGCCTGCACGGGCAATCATAAAAAGAAAGACTTTATGACAAACGAAACATTGGTACGCTTAGAAACGACGATGGGAGACATCACCGTAAAATTATACAACGAGACACCGAAACACCGCGACAACTTCATTAAGCTGGTTAAAGAAGGAGCATACGACGGGGTACTATTCCACCGTGTCATCAAGGAATTCATGATCCAGGCGGGCGACCCGAACAGCAAAAACGCCAACGATACAGCTCAACTGGGAAGCGGAGACGTGGGTTACACCGTACCCGCCGAGTTTGTACCGGAACTTTACCACAAGCGCGGGGCATTGGCCGCCGCACGCCAACCGGACAACGTCAATCCCGAACGTGCGTCTTCCGGATGCCAGTTCTACATTGTAACAGGACGTACATTTAACGCCGACCAGTTGTCTGCCATGGAAAAGAACATGAATCAAGCACGCCTCGACACCATATTCCAAAACTTGGCGCGCAAGCACATGAAAGAAATCTTCAAGATGCGCAAAGCCGGTGATACGGCCGGTCTGCTCGCTCTGCAAGACACGTTAGAAGCGCAAGCCAAAGCGCAACAAAAAGAAGAAGGCGTACGCAAGTTCACTCCCGAACAAACCAAGATTTATTCATCTGAAGGAGGAGCTCCGCATTTGGACGGCGACTATACCGTATTCGGGGAAGTGACGGAAGGCATGGATGCCGTTTCACGCATCGAAGCCGTGAAGACCAACAAGGCAGACCGTCCGATAGAGAATGTACGCATTTTGAAAGCAACTATTATTAATGAAGGATGAAGAACGAAAAAATGAAGAATAAGAAAATCCAATACATAACCCATTCTTCATTCTTCATTCTTAATTCTTAACTATATGATAAAAGTTAATCATCATACGCTGGACAACGGGCTGCGCATCGTGCACAACGAAGATAATTCCACCCAAATGGTGGCACTCAATATCTTATATAATGTAGGCGCACGCGACGAATCACCCGAACATACAGGCTTCGCTCATTTATTCGAGCACCTGATGTTCGGCGGCTCGGTAAACATCCCCGATTACGACACTCCCGTTCAAAATGCCGGAGGAGAAAATAACGCATGGACTAATAATGACATCACCAATTATTACATCACCCTCCCCTATCAGAACGTAGAAACCGGCTTTTGGCTGGAGAGCGACCGCATGTTGAGCCTCAACTTCAGTCCGCAAAGCCTGGAAGTGCAGCGTCAGGTGGTTATCGAAGAATTCAAGCAACGCAACCTGAACCAGCCCTACGGAGACGCATCCCACTTATTGCGCGAAATGGCTTACCAGCACCACCCGTACCGCTGGCCTACTATCGGAAAGGAAATCAACCATATCGCCAATGCCACGCTGGAAGAAGTGAAAGACTTCTTCTACCGTTTCTATGCACCCAACAATGCCATCCTTTCCGTAACGGGACATATTTCATTCGAAGAAACGGTCTGCTTGGCAGAGAAATGGTTCGGCCCGATTCCGATACGCCAAATACCTGAACGCAACTTGCCGCAGGAAAAACCGCAGACACAAATCCGGCGAAAGAGTGTGGAACGGAAAGTACCGCTCGATGCATTGTATATGGCTTTCCACATGTGCAACCGCTTTTCACCGGAATATTATGTGTTTGATGTCATCACCGACCTGCTTTCCAACGGACGTTCCTCGCGCTTTATCCAAACCTTGGTACAGCAAAAGAAACAATTTGCTTCGATAGACGCTTATATCTCAGGAAGCTTGGACGAAGGATTGCTACACATTACGGGCAAACCCGCACCGGGCATATCGCTGGAAGAAGCGGAACAAGCCATTTGGGAAGAACTGGATAAGCTGAAAACCGTCCCCGTATCCGCCGAAGAATTAGAAAAGGTAAAAAACCGCTACGAGAGCGAACAGATATTCAACAATATCAATTACCTGAACGTAGCCACCAACCTCGCCTTTTACGAGCTGATAGGCAAAGCGGAAGACATTAATGACGAAGTAAGCAAATACCGCTCCGTCACTTCCGGGCAAATACAAGAAACGGCAAAGCGGACATTTGTACCCGAAAATTGCAGCATCCTTTATTATAAAGCAAAAAACGATTGAAGCTAATTCTTCATTCATCATTTAAACCGACATGAAGCAATCACATTACCGTGCACTACTCACTTTAGGGCTCCCTATCGTTATCGGACAAATAGGCGTTATCGTATTGGGATTTGCCGATACCCTCATGGTAGGGCATCACAGCTCTACAGAACTGGCTGCAGCCAGTTTCGTAAACAATATGTTCAATCTCGCCATTATCTTCAGCACCGGATTCGCATACGGATTAACCCCCGTAGTGGGACGCCTGTTCGGAGAAGGGAAAACAGACAAGACCGGAGAAGTATTGAAAAACAGCATTTCGGCCAATACCTTGCTTGCCCTTATCGTGTGCGGTATTATGCTTGCCCTCTACCTGAACCTGCACCGTTTAGGCCAGCCCGAAGAACTGATACCCTATATGCGTCCGTATTTTATCGTGTTGCTTCTGTCCCTCCCCTTTGTGCTTTGGTTCAATGCCTTCAAGCAATTCACCGACGGAATCACCGACACCAAAGTTTCCATGTGGATTCTTTTATGCGGGAACGTTTTGAACATCATCGGGAATTACATCCTTATCTATGGCAAGCTCGGATTGCCCGAATTAGGTTTGTTAGGCGCGGGAATCTCGACATTGGCATCCCGCATCCTCATGGTGCTCGCTTATTTAATCTTGTTTTTCCTTACCGCCCGTTACAAACAATTCCGTAAGGGATTCATGCAAGGGAAAACCAACAAAGCAGACTTTGCCTTGCTCAACAAGTTAGGATGGCCCATTGCCGCCCAAATGGGAATGGAAACCGCCTCGTTCAGCCTCAGTGCCATCATGGTAGGCTGGCTGGGGAGCACCGAACTTGCCACTTACCAAATCATGATAGCCGTTTCCCAAGTCTGCTTCATGATGTATTACGGCATGGGAGCCGCTGTATCAGTCCGCATCAGCAACTTCCTTGGGCTGAGGGATTTCGAGAATATCCGCCGGATAGCCAATTGCGGATTCCACATCATCTTGGTGATGGCGGTCTGCACATGCGTCCCTATCTACCTTTTACGGAACTACATCGGAGGCTGGTTCACCGACGACGCTGCGGTCAGCCTTATGGTGACTCAAGTGATTATCCCCTTCCTGCTCTACCAGTTCGGAGACGGGCTTCAAATCAATTTCGCCAATGCGCTCCGAGGGATAGCCGACGTGCGCCCGATGATGATTTACTCGTTCATCGCCTATTTCATTATCTCCTTGCCCTTAGGATATATCTTCGGCTTCACCCTCGGATGGGGGATTACAGGCATCTGGATGGCATTCCCCTTTGGACTGACCAGTGCCGGTATCATGTATTACCTCCGTTTCCGGTATAAAGTCCGCCACAAGTTAAATGCACAATCATGCTTTCCACTCCAGTCAAAATAGCGTTCGGATACATCCTGCTCATAGCCCTCCTTTTCGGAGCCATCGGGTACATCTATCGGCAAATGACTTTGCTGACCGCTCCCTCGGGTACGGAAGAAACAATCAGCTTGCGCCGAAAAACGACCCATCAGATTGTCACCCAACTCTATAATGCCGAAATCATTGGGCAAACCCTACGCACCGGAAGGCTGAACGAATACCCCAACTATAAACATGCAATGAAAGAAGCGGGAATCCTGATAGACTCCCTCCAGCAACAACTGACTGACACCCTGCAACAAGCCCGGCTGGATACCGTGCGCATGTTGTTGAAACAAAAAGAACAAAATATGCTGAGGGTATTGGAAGCCATCAAAGAAAACCCGACCGACGAACTCTACCGCCAACAACTAGATAGCCTTATCCTCCAACAAGATTCATTGCTAAACAATACCCATGTGCGCCGGCGTGTCGTCACACATCACAATTCATACACCATCCATCATAAACCGAAGAAATTCTTCCGGCGCCTTGCCGACCTTTTCGCTCCGGGCAAACCCGACTCGACCCAAGTGGACAACATCATACAAGAAGAATATACCGATACCATCGACGAGGCGTACAATCCGGTAGATACCATAGCCAGTATGCTGACCTCCATCCAGCATAAAGTTTTCCAAAACCGGCAAGAACAGCAACGTACCTTAGAAATACAGATAAACCAGCTCCGCATAGCCGGAAGCATGCTCAGCCAACGGGTAAACCAATTGTTGGAAAGCATTGAAACAGACGAGCAAGCCGCTATGGAAGAAAGAATTATGCACGAACAGGAAATCAGAGAGCAAGCCGCCCAAACCATGGCCGTCATAGCTACCTCAGCCATATTGCTCGTACTGATATTCTTCATTATTATATGGCGGGACCTTACCCGAAGCAACCATTACCGGAAAGAACTGGAAAAATCGAAACAATACGCCGAAGACCTGCTCGTGGCACGCGAAAAGCTGATGCTTACTATCACACACGACATCAAAGCTCCCGCCGGCTCCATCATCGGCTACATCGACCTGTTAATAAGACTGGTGCACGACCAACGCCAGCAATTCTACCTGCGCAATATGCAAAGCTCGGCACGCCATCTGATAGATTTAGTGACTTCCTTGCTCGATTATCACCGGTTGGAAGCAGGGAAAATGGATTTGCATCCCGTCACTTTCAATCCATACGAACTGTTTGAACACATCTATACCAGTTTCTTGCCCATCGCCGAAAAGAAACGGCTGGAATTAATTTTCCAGGCAGAACTCTCCCGCAACCTGAACTTAGAAGGAGACCCGTTCCGCATCCGGCAGATTGCCGAAAACCTCTTATCGAACGCTTTAAAATTTACCGAAAAAGGAAACATCACCCTGCATGTCACCTACAAAGGGAACCAATTCCTGTTTCATGTAAGCGATACTGGATGCGGCATGAATATCCAAGAACAAGCACGGGTGTTCCAAGCGTTTACCCGGCTGAGAAGCGCACAAGGACAAGAAGGCTTCGGATTAGGGCTTTCCATAACGAAAAAGCTGGTCGAACTTCTGCATGGAGACATCCATATCGAAAGCACACCGGGCAACGGAAGTACCTTCTACGTTTCCATGCCTCTCCCGCAAATCAAAGAAATGCCAGCCCCCGTACCCGAAGCATCCCTCTTGCCAGAAAAGCAATGGCACATCTTGCTCATCGACGACGACCGCATTCAGTTGACGCTGAACGAAACCATGCTGCACGAACTGTTCACTTATTTGCCAGCCAATCAAACGCCCGTCATCCGTTGCTGCACCCAACCGGACGAATTGTTCAAGCTCGTCCTGTCCGAACCCGCCGACCTAATCCTGACCGATATACAAATGCCCGCCATGAACGGCTTCGACTTATTGAAAGCCATCCGGAAACTCAATGCCCCGCAAGCAAAGACCGTTCCGGTTATAGCCATTACCGCGCGGAGCGATATGAACGAAACTGATTTCCGGCAACAAGGTTTTGCCGGATGCCTCTACAAACCGTTCAACCGGGAAGAGCTACGCAAAGTATGCGGACAAAACCTGCAAGTGAAATGGGAATCTATTGAGCCAGCCAAAGAACCGGGAATATCTTCCGGCGGGGTATCCCATAAATTCAATTTCGCCCCCCTGACCGCTTTCTCCGAAGACGATGAAGAAGCCGCACGCCAAATTATCCGGACACTAATCGAAGAAACCCGAAAAAACCAAAACCGGATAATGCAAGCGATAAACGCAAAATCGATGCAAGAATTAGGAGAAACCGCCCACAAAATGCTCCCCACTTTCACTTTGATAGAAGCCCAAGAAGCACTTCCTTCCCTTCAATGGCTGGAAACCCGCCGCAAGGATAGCAAATGGAATAAAGAAGCGCAAAACCATGCCGAAACCGTATTGCGGTGCATAGAAGAGGTGACGGAAGAAGCGGAATGCCTTTCCTGTTAAAGCACCGCCGCAATCTTCCTTATGCCGGCAAGCTTTCCCCCAAATGACTTGTCACGCTTCGTTGTAATCATGTCATACTCCGTTTTCAGAACCGCACCATCATTTCCACCACCAATTTATCTTGTTCCGATTCTAATGCAAACGAGCGATCCTCATAGAAATACTTTTCGTAATTCAAGCGAAGGTCTGCCTGAAACGGTTTTCCGAAGCTGAAGGTCAGACCGCTCGTAATGCGTTTGCGCTCATAATCGGTTATCAGGAACTCTCCTTGCTCATCTAAGGTGCCGTCACTGTTATTGTCCATATAATCGAAACGAGCAAGGAGAGAAACCTTTTTGAACAGACTTTTCTTCTTCCGGATAAACCAATCGTAATTGAAAAAAGCGTTTACTGCCCATACACTTTTGAACGATGAGTTGGAATACTCTTTATACATGGTTTCCACTTCGAAATGCCAATTGTTCCAATCGTAATAAGTGCCTAAATCATACATGTAGATATTCTTGTCTGTAGGACGGATGCGTTGGGTGCTTAATGTCAGGTTATATCCTTTAAAAGGCTTTAACTCCAATTTCGCTGAATACGAAAGAGACTTATGCCAGCCCTTTTGCTCTGTCAGCCCCGACCCACTGAACAAACCAGCTTCCAGCGAAAAAGGGAGCCCGTTTTTGTGAACGTACTTCAACGTGGCACCTGCATCACGCAAACTTCCCATCTGCTTGGCAATAAACGAACGGTTGGCAAAATACTGTAAATGGGGAGAACGATGTGCGTCAATAGTGAACGGAACACGCATTTGCCCTATGGTAATGTGAAACCCTTTTAATGGAGCAACCCGTGCATAAGCATCCAGCATCTTTATTTCCCCTTCATCACAAAGGTCTATTTCGGCTTTATAGCTTACGATAGGAATTATGTTCCCTGAAACGCTCACCCGTGCCGTCCGCACTTGGAAACGCTGTTGGTTGGTCGTAGTCTGATATTCGTATTTACCCCTTAATGTTCCGTGGATTTCTGGCATATAATCTTTCCACTGAATATTTTGTGCATCCATTCCTATTGTATAAAACGCTATGAATAGTGTCGATAAAATTTTCTCCATAAATTGAATTTTATAAAAATAAAAAGGATTGTGGAACCAAGCTTAGGCAAAATCCACAATCCTATAAAAACTAATCTTAAAAAGTTACTTATGTTCCGCCGGTTTCACGTTCCAAACCAAAAGAGCACAAAGCGTAGACAATAGTGCTGCACCTATCCAAAACCAATTAATAGCAGTAAAATCATATATTTCCACACCATTCATCACCATTTTATTCCCTTCTATTAGAATACCGCTCATCACATCCTGCACACCCGCACCGACATAGCTGGCTATACCAACCACGCCCAATGCCGCTCCTGAAGCGTTACGAGGTGCAATATCTACCGCCATTAGTCCACCCAAGAAACACAACAACACGCCGATGCTGAGACCGAACAGTATCATTGCTGTCACGTCTAACCAATAATGCACACCGGGAACCAATAAGAATAAACACAAAGCACAGGTATTCAACAAACCGAATATCAGTGCAGGTGCATTGCGCTTGCCTTTGAATAAGCGGTCGGAAACGAAACCTGATAAAACCGTTCCGACAATACCGCACACAGAACCAATGGAGATTATAAAGCTGGCATCTAATGTATCATACCCTTTCTGTGCCTCCAAATAGAAAACACCCCAACTGTTTACAGCATATCGGCTGATGTACATAAACGCACTTGATAATGCCAATATCCAAATAGCAGGCATCAGCAACACTTGTTTCTGCGCCTTGTTGAAGTCAGCAGTCTCTTCCTCGGTCAATACTTTTTTTTCTTTAGGTTGATTTATAGGTGGCAATCCTTTGCTTTGCGGCGTGTCGTGGAAAAAATTCCATATAATCAACGCTCCCAGCAAACCTACCAATCCAGCTCCCCAAAATCCATAACGCCAACCGAATGCGCTTACGATAGAAGCCACAATAATAAATGTCAAAGCCTCGCCGATATTGTGACTTGCCGACCAAAAGCCGTAAAATGAACCACGCTTCTTGTCATCGAACCAACGCGAAAGCCCCACTACGCACGATGCCGCTCCCATCGACTGGAACCACCCGCTGATTCCCCAAAGCACGGCAAACAAAACGAACGAATGTATGAAACCCAAACACAAATTCACGAGCGCCGTCACAAGCAGCCCCGTTGACATAAACCGCTTAATATTGCTGC
This sequence comes from uncultured Bacteroides sp., assembly GCA_949296855.1. Lineage (GTDB taxonomy): Bacteria > Bacteroidota > Bacteroidia > Bacteroidales > Bacteroidaceae > Phocaeicola. The sequence goes on from CASFRN010000120.1 coordinate 21,243, forward strand.
GGTCAGCAAGGAATCCGTTGGTGAACTTTCCTATCGCATAAGTAAAGAAAAGCACCGATCCGATGATACCTAATTCAGTTTCCGAAAAAATACCTTCCTCCACAATCGGTTTCTTTACCACATTCAGGCTCAAACGGCAGACGTAATACATACCGTACCCTAACGTAGCCGAAAGGAAAGTGGACCATTGCAAGCGTTTCAGCTTCCGTTCCGATTCCGGTGTCCACCCGCCGTTACAAGGCTTCGGCTTGGAGACCTTGTAAAACTCAATTATTGATTTAAAAATCATATCATTTCTTTTTGTTCTAATTTTTCCAATACACAACTCATCAAATCATCATCTGGTTTATATTCCAATGTTTTCATTCCCAAGGATTCAGCCGTTATACAATTTGCAGAAGAGTCATCAATAAACAAGGTCTCCCTCACATCTATCCCCGCATCTGCAACTGCTATACGGAATATGGCAGATTCAGGCTTCGCCGTATGCAGCTTATAAGAAAGATAGATTCCTTTAAAGAAATCATCGACGTTTAATCCTCTATAATCGAAGCATTTATTGGAAAACGTACTCCAGTGTATAGAGTTGGTATTGCTCAACAGATATAAATTGTATTTATCCTTTAGCAAACACAGGAGTTGCAATTTCTCTATAGGAATCTTGCCCAACATCCTATTCCAAACCGAATCGATTTCTTCATCTGAAAGAATTATAGCAGCCCTTGCCCGGATTTCATCCCTAAATTCACCATCCGAAAGGTTACCTTTCTCATATTCCAGGAAGAAACCAGCTTTATGGGTGCTGTTAACTTCATCCTCGGTGAACCGGATTCCATAGTCTTCGCAAGACTTGGCAAAGCGTTCCATAGATACATCTATCAATACATTGCCCCAATCGAATATCAGATTCTTAATCATACCTTACACTGACTTTAGAAATGCTTAACATTGCCTGCATAGCCTCAAATGAAACTATGCAGGTAATAATAACTTCCATCCGATTTTTATTGATGCAATCCTTTATTTTTCAAATAATCCAAGAGAAAAGCGGGGCGGTCTGTCTGGATAAGCTTAGCTCCCTGATTGATAATCCACCCCCAGCTTTCTTCAGGTTCACCCAGCTCTACCGCACGGTCATCATCGTGCCCTCCGCACAAGTCGGGCCACAAAGAGTTGATGAAAATCTTTGCACCGCTGTCTTTTACCTTCTTGACAAGGCGTAACACATCGGCAGAATCGTTATTGAACACCAATTCAAAAGCTTTTGGCTTCATATTTTTCAGATAACCGTCAATAATGGCTTCAGCCCCTTCCTTATGCAGGTTCACCACTGGCATAAAGACCATCTTATCCAAAACTTCTCCATTTTCCGCTTTCACCTTTTCATACGGATGATCCGACTTCATCACGCACTGGTCTACCGTACCCGTTTTTTCTAGTACAGCATATGCGTCTTTGAAGTAATCGTATCCTTTATCCACGTTCACCATAATCTTGCCTTTACAGATGGTCATTACTTCTTCGAAAGTAGGGATTTTATGACGGGTTTTTTGACCATGCCCACCTTTCAAGAAGAATTCCCGCAATTCAGCAAGCGTATAGTCTTCCGGCTTCCCTTTGCCGTTCATTGTGCGGTTGATGGTCTTGTCGTGCATCAATACCAAGTATCCGTCTTTGGTTTTCTTCAAATCGATTTCCACCATATCCACACCCATATCAATGCAATTCTGAATGGCTTGCAACGAGTTCTCCGGAGCATTACGCCAGTCACCCCGATGCGAAACCACTAAGATTCCTTCAGACTCCAAGTTCTCGGTAACAGATGCACTTTTCTTTTCAATGACCGATTTTTCATTGGTCGAATCATTCTTCTCTTTCTGTCCGCAAGACGATAATGTCAACAGGCAGACACATACTATATATATAAAATACCTCATATTGAAAACTTTTTTAATTTGAACGACGTCCGTTCCTTAAACTGTTACCTCCTCGCATTGACCAGCCTTTCATTGCTCCAGTTGCAGTTGTTCGGAATGCACACAATCTGCCAGGCTGTTGGTTTGTCTCGACATTCACGCAAATATAAACCGTACCGTCACTACCTATTGCCGGTGAAGAATAGATTTCATTACCCAGCTTGACTTCCTTGTATACCTGCTTGCCTTCTTCATTCAAAATATAGAAATAACCGGCACCGTCTCCAAAACAAATGTATCCGTTATCGGTTATGGCTGGCGTACAGCGAATCTTTCCTTGACTGCGGAATGTCCAAACTACATCTCCATTTGATTGGTTGTAGCAAGTCATCACGCCGTCACTATCACCGACAAAGAGATGGCCATTTAAATCAAGCGCAACTCCCGTATTGTCATATTTTGCCATGCTTGGCGATTGCCATTTAACGGTTCCGTCCGTTGCATTTACAGCCATGACAATACCACCGTCTGATGTGTTGCCACACATATAAATTATTCCGTCTTCACCCAATGCCGGAGCTGCCGTACATGACGATCCGTATTCTATTTCCCAAAGTTTAGAGCCGTCTGCCTTAGTGAATGCCAGCATCTTGCCACTATTATTGCAGACATATACAGCATCATCACCGATAACCACCGGAGACTGTATGTCTCCGCCACAATCCGTACTCCACAATTCGTTCATTGCAGGAGAAGCGGATATAGCATACATTTTCTTATTTCCTCCATAATAGACCGTACCGTCTGTATCCACTGCAGGTGAAGAGTATTTCACAGTTGCACCTGTTGCAAACGATGCCAATATTGTAGAGGATGACGCATTAAACGCGTACAGATTTTTATCATAGCTACCGATGTAAAATGTTCCGTCATCAGCAACAGTTGGTGTACTTCTTACCACATCACCGGCTTTATAAGTCCATTGCTCTTCACCCTTATTGTTTAACACCGCAATGTTATAATCGCCACGGCTGTTATTGGCATCGCAACCAAAAATAACATTCCCTTGGTTATCTACAGCCAAAGAAGCATCTTGAAATCCCGTTGTAGTAGCATATTCCCATATCAGTTCCGGTTCCTCATCTGATAACGATTTTTCCTTGACTGCAATGGTCTTATCAAACGAATTGGCATTCTGCTGTCCTTGATTATCCCATACGGTCAGCACCACTTTATAGTCACCGGGCGCACTGTAGGTAATGGTAGGATTTTCTTCTTCCGAGGTCGTTCCGTTTCCGAAATCCCATTGCCAGCGGCTTATCTGCCCGTCTTCGTCAAAGGAAAGACTCGTAAATGAAATGCTTTGTTCCACTTCTACCGTAGTAGCCGTAGCCTTAAACGCAGCTACCGGCTTGGTATTCACTTTATCGTCATCTTGGCAAGCTGTTATTAACAATACAGCCGTTGCCATTAATAATAGTTTTTTCATACGCTGCTAATCTCTTTTTAAAAACTTAAAAGCCTTAATCATAGCATTCCTCTTTTATTACTTAT
>CASFRN010000121.1 GCA_949296855.1 uncultured Bacteroides sp.
GATGCTCGACACGCTCCCCGCACAAATCAAACTGATAGCCGTACACATGGATGCTATTGACCATTGCCAGACAACACGCGAAATCCTGCGAAACGAAGCCCGCCACCACGGAGTGGATATGAACCGACTGATTATGCCGGAGGACGGGGAAACAGTGTTTCTGCAATGAGAATAAACAGGTAAAGATACAATATCTGCCGCTTTAATATGACAGATGTAATTGTCTATTTTCAAGATATGGCTTACTATAATTACTATAATTTCAAATAAGCCCGGTCATAATTTGCATACTTCAAACTTTTGACCGACCTTTGCGCCGACATTACGAAAGGAAGCGTTTTGTAATCCTCATCGGAGGGCAACACAGAGTGCCGGATAAGATGACTGGGTAAAACCAATCACCTTATCCGGCATTTTTTTGTTTGCGGAATAGAATGACAATAATAACCATAAAAACGAGAAACAATGAAAAGAGATGCAATTGATTTAGGAACAGTGGGCGTGTTTACGCTGTTCAGAAAGTATTTCATTCCTACGTTGTTCGGTATGTTGAGCATGTCGGCGGTAACGGCCTTTAACGGCATATTGGCGGGACACGGAATAGGAAGTGACGGTATTGCCGCCATCAACATCTGCGTACCCTTGCTCATGCTGTTTACAGGAGTGGGGCTGATGATAGGGGCAGGCGCATCCGTGGTAGCTTCCATCCAACTGTCGCGCGGAAAGTTAAAGGCGGCACGCCTTAATGTGACGCAGTCCGTCCTGTTTGTGACCCTTGTTGCCATTATCCCCTCCCTATTGATGATGGCCTATCCATCCGCCACCGCCCGCCTGTTGGGAGCTTCCGAACACCTTACGCCTATGGTCCGGGAATATCTGTTGTGGTTCATCCCCTCGCTGATGTTCCAGATGTGGTGCTCCGTGTGCCTGTTCATCATCCGCTTAGACGGTGCTCCGAGGCTTGCGATGATGTGCAATGTGATAGCTGCCCTCATCACCGTCATACTGGGATGGCTGTTCATCTTTCCTTTGGGCTGGGGATTGGCAGGTGCTGCCTTGGCTGACAGCATCGGCCTGTTTGTGGGCGGTGCCATAGGGATTGTCTACCTGTTCCGTTTTGCGGACAAGCTGCGTTTCTATCCGGTGAAGTGGAGTGTCAAGAGCTTGCGCCTCTCCGTCCGCAATTTGGGATATCAGTGCCGTATAGGTTCTTCCGCCCTTTTGACAGAAGCTACATTGGCAACGCTGATGTTTGTAGGCAACCATGTGTTCATGACACATTTGGGCGATGACGGTGTGGGTGCGTTCGGCATTGCCTGCTATTACATGCCGTTCGTATTCATGGTAGGCAATGCCATCGCCCAATCGGCGCAACCTATTATCAGCTATAATTTCGGTCTGGGATATAAAGACCGGGTCATGGCAACGGAACGCATTGCGCTGTTGACATCCATCGCATGCGGCAGTATCATTATGGCAGCATTTACGTTGTTCCCGCAGATATTGGTGGGGGTATTTATCAGTCCCGACAATGTGGCGGCCCGCATCGCTATCCATGGCTTTCCCTATTTCTCGATGGCGTTCGTATTCTTTATTCTCAATCTGACCGTCATAGGGTATTACCAAAGCGTGGAGCGGGTGAAGCCTGCCACGGCATTGGCACTGTTGCGTGGCTTCATCTTCCTGATACCTTCTTTCCTTTTATTGCCGAAGGTGATGGGTACGAATGGCATTTGGCTGGCATTGTGCCTGTCAGAGGTTTTGACTACGATAAGTATTATTATGGGATTTGCGATTTGGGTAACAAGAAGTAAATTAGCCGGGCATGTAAATGCGGCAGGAAGCAAATGATTATTTATTAGTCCTCCTCTTTCATTAAGGTGCTGCCGCTTGGCACAACGTATGCCGTGTAGACGGGCATCGAAGCGGTAGGTACGGTGCTGATAGGCATCCTTTTCTTCAAGGAGCCCGTCAGCTTCGCCTGCCTGTTCTTCATCTTGACGCTGATTCTCTTGGTTGTCGGGCTGAAGATGGTGTCGGGGTAATCTTTTCTAATAAATATCTTTAACGGATTATAGTTCCTATTCTATTTCCCGGTTCATCTCCGCAAGAAACGCGCTGATGGTCTGCCCCGTCATCTGCTTGAAGAAGCGCATCAGGTGGTTCGGCTCGGAGAAGTGCAGGCGGAAAGCGATTTCTTTCACGGAGAGGCCAGAGAAAAGCAGGTCATTCTTCACCTCTTGCAGGAGGCGTTGTTTCAGCAGATGCACTGCCGAGAGGCCGAACTCGCGCATCACCGCCTTGTTGAGCGACACGCGGCTGATGCCCATCATTTCGGCATAGTCCGCCACACGCGCCTTGTCGCAGATGTTCTTTTCCAAGAGTTGCTTGTACTGGTAGGCGTAGTTATTCAAGGGTAAGGCAAACGGCAAGTGGAAGCGGCTGGCATAAATGCGATTTAGCAACAGAAGGAACTGATAAAGGTAGGCGACAATCAGGTGGTAACTGTCGGCTATCGGATTGCGCAGTTCCTTCTTCATCTTCCGCAGCAGGTCGAGCAACGGGTAGGCTTCTTCCTCCGGCATATCGAACCAAGTGGGATAATCGTGCTGGTAGCAATAAAGCAGACGGTACATGAAATACTTGTCCGAGAGGAAATTGTTCACAAACTCCTCCTGAAAGACAAGGA
>CASFRN010000122.1 GCA_949296855.1 uncultured Bacteroides sp.
ATACGCGCCTTCAAGTCCTCGCAGATGCGGTCGGTCATCCGTAGCAGCGTCATCTGCGTTTCCATGCTGCCTTGGAACAAATCCTTGACCGCCGTCGCGTCAAAGTCCTGCCCGCGCTCAACCAGCGTGTCAAACGCCGCATTGACAGCAAGCAGCAGCTTGTCCAGTTTCGCGTTGGTTTCCACCGCCTCGCGGCTCTTGCCGTCCAGACGGCTTTCCCTCGCGTTCCACAACTCCGGCCTGCACGACAGCTTGCAGCCGAACTGCGCCATCGTGCGGTTCACCGTGATACGGCCCATAATCGGGGCTTTGCCCGACTTGTCCGTTCCGTTCTTTTTCAGGTAGAGCAGCACCTTGAATTTCTCGATTTTCATACGCTCACACTTTTTGTTTGCAAATTTACTTCGAGTGCAAGCGTTCTTTGGTTTGCAGAACGGCGCGTATCAGCGCAATCGGCACGGGCGCACAACAATTTCATTTTCCGTGCGTTACCTGTCCCTGCTTCGGTAACAGGCGGCTAACGGCTTGGTAACTGAAATGCCTCACCATTCCGCACTCCGTTGCGTTTCCTGCATCCGGCAGAATAATGCGAAACCGCTCATTTTAAACGGGTTGCGTTTTATCGTCACTTGTTTGCTGACGGCTGCTTTGTGGGTTCTGTTCCACGTTGCGCGACATTCGTTTGCGACCGAGATTTGCCTCACCAAAGGCGTGCCCATTGAAAGCGTGTCAAAAATGCTTGGCCATACCAATATCCAGACCACGCAAATCTATGCGCGTGTCGTAGACCGGAAATTGAGCCACGACATGAATGTGCTGGAACGCAAATTAAGGACAGCTCAGAATGGTTCTTCACAGAAAGCCGGTTAAAATTAGTACATTTGTCCCACCAAATAAAAACGATACCCCTATGCTACACAGAGGAAACATCGCCATCACCGGGCTGGAGGACATCAACCGCCACCCCACAGTCAGCGTCAAGTTGGAGAACGGCAACGTATGGCTCACCAAGCACGAGCTTGCCCGCCTGTTCGGAGTATTCATCCAGACGATAGATGCCAATATGCGCTCTATCTTCAAATTTTAAATCATATTTATGAAAGCCAATAATGTTTTATTAACCTATGCTCTTGACATTGCCAATAAATTAGTCCATATTGACAATGTGCCTAATGGCTTGGATTGTAATTGCTATTGCCCTTACTGTCATGCTCAATTGGTTGCAAAAAATAATGGAAAGAAGAAAATTTCTCATTTTGCCCATTACCATGCGGAAGATTGTGGAAAAGCTTATGAAACCGCATTGCATTTGTTGGCAAAAGAAATTTTATGTGAGCGCAAAGTATTAATGCTGCCGGCATATAAAAATGTACGAGAAAGCCAACTGATTGTATTTGACGAGATTGAAATAGAAAAACGCAACGACAGCGCTAATATACAGCCTGATATTGTTGGCATTTGTCGTGAGAAACGATTATTGATAGAAATAAAAGTTTCCCATGCTGTAGATGAAATAAAGAAACAGAAAATTGTTGAACTAAGATTGCCGTGTATTGAAGTTGATATTTCTGAAATAGAATTGGATAAACAAAAATTAGAAGCTTTTTTATTGGACAGTACGGACAATCGTATTTGGATAAATAATCCTCGTATGGAAACAATTTATATCCAACGAAAAAAGGAAAAAGCAGAAGCCAAAAGAATCAAGCGTCTTCGCCTAAAGACAGAACAAAAGCAGAAGATCCAACAATATAAACAAGCACATCCCCAATACCGTCTTCTTAGAGAAGAACGTTGTGATAACTGTAAATATAGCAGCGTGCAAGAAAAATTTCTGCGCTGGATTGGCAGTTTTGGTGAAATGCCAGAATGGGTTTCCTTTGTAAAGAATCTGACGCCCCGGCAAATTGTCGAAGATGAACTATTGCATATAGAATATACACATACATCAAATGCCGCTTTTATTCGGGATGACAGATATAAGAAACATTATATCTATCCCAAAGAAAAAGAGGAAATATCACCCATCCATCACAAGACATACCGCTTTTTCAAATCCATTTATAGCTATTGCTTTGAACAATATGATAAGAAATGCGAATATTGTAAAGCTGATTTTGAGTATGATGGTGAATATTATGTTGCTTGTAGTAATCAGAAGGTAGATAACTGAAAAAGCCCCCACGAACCGCAGTCCGCAGGGGCTAATCCTATACAATATAATATGTCTTACTCGGCAGGCTCATCCTCCTTCTTTGCCCGTGTGGTACGTGCTTTCAAGATAGATTTCTGCCTCTCAATCACCGCATTCACGTGGTCGATGAATGTGGCATATTCCGCATCACCGTTTATCATCGCCAACGCATTCACCGTATCGACCAGCAAGCGGTAGGCGGATTCGGCGGCGGTGCGGGTTTCCTTCACGATACCCACCTGACGGGCTGCGTCGGCCTCCGTGCGCCGGACGGCAGCGGCGAGGAAGGCTTCTTCTTTTGTTTTCAAATCGGTAATCCATACGTCAAGGGCGAGCGAAGTGCGCTTGGCGGAATCGAAAGTCTCCAAGTCTTGCAACAGGTTGTGCAGCACGCCGCTTTCCTCGGTCTGCGCCAGCGATGTCGGGTCGCCGTACTTGTCGAAAAGCGACTTGGCTTCAGTTGCCGCGCTTGCTACGTCGTCGGTTGGATGGCTGCACATCGCTTTCACGTATGCGTTGATGCCGCGCCACGATTGGTCGCGCTCCACATCGGCATCGGTTGCCGAAGCGGTGGCGAGGTTCGTGGCGGATGCTTTCAATGCGGCATCGAAGGCGTTGAATGCTGTTTCAAACGAGTTTACGGCAGCGGTGAGAATGGACGGGGTTTCTTCGGCGGGCAGGTTCTCGGTCTCGGCAAGGACCAGTTTAAGGAAACCGAAATCTTCCTCCGTGCGGAGGCGGGTCAGGTTGATTGTTGTAATTTTCTTCATAATCGTTCAGTTTTAGTGTTGCACATAGTGAGCACAAATATACGCATTCTCCCTGAACGACCCAAGGAAAGTGACGGGAAGAGTTCCGGAAGTTCGCGGACGCTGTTGTTTGCGACGAAAGCCGTTCTTGGATTTTGCAGGCATTGCCATCGCCGACGACGGCGGTTCCGGAAGTTTTCAAGGGCTGTCGTCGCTGACGACGAGGCTTGCGGAAAAAAAGAAGCACCGTCGCCCGGACTGACAGTGCTCCTCGAAGATTTTTGGGCTTGTCCTTAGCCGAACGAGCCTTCTTCCCCGCTTTCCGGCTCTCCGCCCGTGGATGACGAGGCGGACGATTCCAGTTTCAGTTCCTCCCAGAAGGTGTTTTCACTCACGAGCGAACGGGTCGTGACCTGATTATTGACGCTGCGGGTCGTTTCGGGGATGAAGCGGACGCGCGTGCCGACTATCAGCTTCGCGCTGACCTCTTCTGCCGTGTCCACGCCTTGACCTTGCGTGTTCGGCGTGTAGTAGAACGTGCCGACCCCATCGAGCTTGACCGTGCGTCCTGAGTTCATAAACTCTCCCAGCACTTTGCCGAGATTTCCCAACATCGAATAACAATCGCCAGGGCTGAGGGCGGACAAATCCGCCAAGCGGTTTGCGACTTCCTTTGTCTGAACGGGCTTGCCGATGGTAACGCCCTGCGGATACCACTTGCCGTTCACCTTGCGCTGTACTTTCTTGAAATACGCCATTTTCATAAAGATTTATGTCCTCCGCGCCCCGGACGGCTTCCGGGCAAGGGTCAGACCTTTGATGGGCTAAGGTCAGACATTTGGCTACCTAAGGTCAGACCTTTGGCAGGCTCACCTCCGAGGGGTGCTTGGGACGGGTTTAACGTTGTCGCAAGATAGGAAGATTTTTTGACGTGGGCAAGCGGAATTCAAAGTCTTTGCATCGGCGGCATACTCTCGGTTATTTTCTTTATCCGTTCTTCATCCGGCTTGAAATAAGAACACTGCATAGCCTCTGTCGGGTCGGGATATTGCGGTGTGTCCAGTTTTTTATATAAGCAGCAAAATATAGGGTTCATGCTTGTATCGAAGCCCGAACGGTGGAAGCGGCATAAGCGACAATCCTTTATGTCAAATCCGATGTTGCGTGCATACACAAGTCCATAGTCATAAACCGTGATGTCGCCCAAATAGCCGGCTTTGCTGTCGATGTTAAGTTCGAGGAGTGCATTGGGCCTCCTTCTTCCTTCATTGCACATGGGCATATCCTCGAAATTTGAAACGAACGTCTTCCCACTTTGGAAAAGGAAGAAACGGAAGAAGTGTCGTTTGGTCAAAGGAGCGACTTTATCCGATTCCCTGTTGAAGCCATAAAAACGGACATTGGAACCCTCGCTAACAAGCGGACGCATCAGTTGCCGAATGTCATCATCCGATTGGATATGAATTTCTATTATCCTTTGCTTGGAATTCAATTTGGCTTCCGTGCTTTTGTGGGTGACGTATATTTCTATCAAGACTGGCTCGCGGTTTTCCTTTTCACTATGCGTCAAAAGCAAATCTGCACGGAACTCATCTACTGGTTGCTCTTCCGTGCAAGTGTCATAGTATTTTTTCAAATCAAACTTTTGGGACGTGGTATCTTGGCAAATGCCTTCTTTATAGAACGGGCATTCGTTATGCTTGGCACACTTGACCCTGCGGCTGTACTCTATTTCAAAAGCAGAACACTGGTCAAACTTCTTTTTCAGCAGCATTTTTGCCAGTTTGTGCAGATAGGTTTCTTCACTGCACGCCTCACCATTCTTATGCGCAAAGTGATGCGTATTCTTGCTTCCCAATTTGGCAACCATTTCCGCGCCGCACGCAATGCAACGAAATGTATGTGCCTTGCGGTATTCAAGAGTCACTGAGCCAATGTTTACAATGGCGTTGGTATCATCGTATGCGTAGTGGTATTTAATGGTTTTCATCGGACTGTATGTTTTGGGGTTAATGGCAAAGATAGTGATTATTTCATTCCGCGCCAACAAGACGACCTATTGCGCCGACATAATCGCGCAGTATTACAACCGCTATGCCGAGCACAAGGGCACGCAGTTCGTGTTCAGCGACTTGGGTACGTACAAGCCCGACCAATGGAACCCGTACAGTGAAATCAAGCGCAAGCTGGTCGAAGACCACGGCATCCCCGAAGACCAGATACGCTTCATTCAGGAAGCCAAGACCGAGAAGAAGCGCAAGGCGATGATTGAGGCGATGAACGAGGGGCGCATCCGCTTGGAAACCCTGTTGGCCAACCAAGCCTCCAACAGCGACATCATCGCGAGGGCGCGGCAGGACAAGGCGGACTTCGAGAGCCGCGTGCAGTACGACAAGGAGGGCAAGAAGCTCAACCCGCTGAAGATAGACGGGGTAACGGGCAATGACCCCAAAGTCATAGCCGCCCGGCTGCACGAGATAGAGGACAAGGAGCGCACGCACGGCCAGCCTAAACCTATCGGCTCCGTCTGTGGCGCAACCAGCCCCCTCAATGCCCGACGACCCTATCGCCACGGCATCGCCCGAGCCATACATCTACCGTATGCCCGACTATATGGAGCACGCGGCGGAGCGGAAACCACCGGTGCTGCACACCATGCCCAAGACCATCAGCATCAAGGAGCTGATGAACGCAAGCAAGGCGAAGGAAATGCCCGGCGGCATCTCCCAGCCGGAGGACGGCACGGAGAAACCACTGGAAAAGCCGAAGTGGAGGATGAAGATGTGATGCTGATGGCGAATAAAAAGGCTTGGCGACCACCGGTATATGCTGGATGATTGCCAAGCCTTTCTGTGCAAAACACATGTTGTGACTGATAAGGACGTTAAAAAAACATATATCTTTATCATCTTAAGGTCGTAATCCTTGTGGTAAAGAATAAAATCATTATCTTTGTACCGTCATCGCTCGAAGGACGAAGGACTTGGTTGGCCGCATTACCGTAAATGCGGTTTTTTTTGTGCCTCTATTTTACCCGGTTGATAAATTTGTTTTGATAATAAGTTTGGTTCTCAGAATCCACGCAAAATCCTGTAATCAAAGCGTAATCCGGGTGAATATACTCAACGATAACAATGTACTGTTTGCCCCGATACCAATAGTAATCACGGAGTGTGCCATCGTTCTCTACATGTTGAAAGTACGTGATGCGTTTATCTTCTCTATGTTCCAAAATCGGCCTAATCCAATGGACTCTATTTGCCCGTTCTTCACGGAATTCCCTTATTTTACTGGCAGTCTTATACTTTCCTCCTTTTATAGAACGGGTGATGATATGGACAAATTTTTCATAAAACCGTTCAAAGTCAATGGACAGATTGTCCTTTTTGCTGTTTTTGTATAAGTAAGGCTTAACCTTTAGAGGGGTTTGGTCAATCACTACCGTATGTTCAAAGAAATCCCGATGAAATATGGCGTGAAGTTCCTCTATTTTATCAAGTTCCGTTTCTTTGATGCCATCTGGAAAGTAGGGTTCCAATGTACCTAATTCATCCTTTGTTTCCATTTCGTTTGCGAGGTTGATGGTCAAATATATTGAACTTGATTTCTCCGGGTTCAGTCCCTTCATCCAATAGATAACCGGATTTCATTTCCAAGTAATTGATAAGTTCCTTCTTGGCTTGGCTTCCTGTTTCCAAAAGGTGAAGCCCTCTTGCCTTGTATGTTACAGCACCAATAAAGAAATCGGCCAATTGGATGAATTGTGATTCATGGGAACGTATGTGTTGAAAGGATATGAAAGGGGATTTCCCATGAAACTTATTTTTGAAAATCTCATGTATCTTGTTCAGCTTAGCACGGCCTTTGGTATCTTTTATGTCCAAAAAGACCCGATAATCTACTGATTCACGAGGATTGGTATATGGATTGACTAACAAGTAGTAAATCATCTTGTAATAAAAGTTGTCGTGCTCTCCATTATTGAATGATTGATTATCCAAACGGTCTTTGTATTTTACAAGAATACATCTGAATTCCATTTCTGAATCAAAGAAACAATCAATAAGTTCTTTATACATCTCTATATGTGTATTGCTTATTGTATTCCATTTAATTTCATGCAATATGCCATGTTCCCGTTTGATACATTTGATTCTTTGCTTCAAAGCATCCGAATTATCTTCCGGAACTTTGATATAACCGATGCACATGACCGGAAAATGGTCGTGCTCCAAGTGGCAACTTTCATCTATATAAAATGCAAATCGTTTCTTGTCCATTGTCGTATAGATTATTGAATCATGAATTTGCTATTATGAAATCCTCCATTTCTTTTTATTAGGCAATGTATCTTCATTTATTCCCAATTTATAGACCGTTACCGGATTCAATGAATCCCATAAAGGTTGCGCTTTCGCCATGCCGCAATCGTTCTCGATGATGGTTCCCAACAAGGCGCGTACCATTGGCGGATAGGCTTCGGCCAAGGCAACCATCTTTTCCTTGTCCCTCCTGCCAAGTCCTCCTACCAGAAAAGCCATGCGCCTGTATGATGCCTCTATCGTGGTGTCGGGTATTTCCTTGATGAAGCGGATGGCATCCAATAATTGCAGGAGCGGAATATTGTCTTTGGTTATCGGGTTAGGTTGCAGGACAAAGCAGAC
>CASFRN010000123.1 GCA_949296855.1 uncultured Bacteroides sp.
AATAGAAATAAGCTTTCATTTTGTCATCCTGAACGGAGTGAAGGATCTCGAATACACAAGCTGATGCACACGAGATTCTTCGCTATGCTCAGAATGACATTACTTTTTGATAGGCAATTTTCATTTTGAGACACCCTCTTTTGAAGGGTGTTTTTGTGCAAAAGGGTGTCGATGCACATGAAAGATGCATATAATCCGAATGGATTATTGAAGAAAAACTTGTTTTTTTCTTAACGGCTGATATATCCTTTTCCCCCGCAACTTGGGCAGCGGTCATGGCTGTGGGAAGCATTAACCTCGCTGCTGCATTCTTCACACCAGTAACTGCTTGTATTGCCATAAGTGGAGGTGCTTGAACCTGCTATCCAACCTTTCCCTTTGCATAAAGAACATTGTTTGGTGGATGTCGTTGTAGTACTGCCACCATTCGAATAAGTACCATTGGAGGTATTATTATAATGTTGGGAAGCAATCTGCGCATTTCTTAAAAAACTTTTATAAGCATCTGTCCCTTTCCGAGGAATACGAGTGGTGGTTAACGCTTTCCCGTTGTCTTTCCGCCGGATGATTACAGAGTGTCCCGGTTTGAACAGGGCTTGTGTCAATATTTGCCCGTTTATCACCGAATAAGACGATGAAGGCACACGGGTTTCGTATCCGTCTTCGTCACGGTCAATAATTTCTATCCTCGAATGGCTGATGTACACCGTTTGTATGTGTGCAAAGAAAGTATCTCCGCCACCTGGCAAAAGCACACAAACAGCTGTAGCGTTAGCGTCTTGCCTTTTGGCTTCTTCTTTTACCAGATTTTGAAAGTCTTGGAATATTTTTTGCTGCTGTTGATAAGTGTCCATATTCATTTGATTCAACCATTGGTTCAACATCCAGCTATCCATTTGTCCATATAAAGCTGTTATACTAGCAAATATTGTCACGATTGAAAGTAAAATCCGTTGCTTCATAATAAACTGTTTTAATAAAGATAATTTCCTTCGTAATCAGAGAGGGCACAGCATACGTCTCCGAATTCGGCAAAAATAAAATTGTTCTCACTTGAATATCTACTTATGTATAGACCTACTCCCCAAGCATCCGTTGTGCCATCCGACATTTTTATCGCACCGTTTGTTATGTCCCATGTATATTCTTTCACCTCTGCCGTTCCTTCCCAGCCGGCATTTGGAGTAGTTGTTCGTGTCATCGTCCCATCTGTACGGAATTCAAGTCGGACGATTTTATCATAATAGTATCCCGTCCAAATTTTCTCTGTTAATTCCGGAATTTTCCGGGTTCCTTTTCCTGTATGCGGGTCATAGATGCGGGAAAGTTGGAATTCCTTAAATTGGCTTCCGTCCACTCCTACCAATGTTCCGTTGCGGTTATAATGGTTGTATAGGGTAATGCCCCCTTCGATGTAAACCCTATCGGCGGTTGCCGTCCATGAGGGGTACAACGTAGTGCTTAATGAAACTATATTCATCATCAAATGACTATGCCCACAATAGGTAGCACTACGGTCTGAACGGAAATTATAGATATGAATCAGCCCTACGGCATCTTCCCCTCTCCATAAACCGATTAACTTTTCCGCTTCCTGAGGATTGTCTTTCACTTCATCATCATTGAACATTTTATCGCAAGAAGTTAAAAAAACACAAAGCGCAAATAGCAAGTAATGAATTTTTTTCATGGCTTACTCTCCTATATTGTAAAGTTCATCTAACGGAATCGGCAAATTTACACAACTTTCACCTTTATGGTCTACAAGTCCATAAAGGCCTTCACGATAGTACGGGAGGATTGTTTCTTCATAAGGCTCGGTAGATATGCGGTGGTATTCTGATACAAGTTTTGAATGTACCTTTAAATAATCCGACCTTACTTCGTCTCCCGGATTTCCCCAGTCGATTGAATCATAAAACAAATGCCACCCCGAAATGATGTCATGATTCGAGGCATAGTCTTGTATGTCAACATATTCTTCATAATTAAGGCTTATACCTCTATCCTCGTTATAGCCGTATGTTCCATATCCTTTCACCTCTCCCTTGTCGGTATTAATCGTAAAACAGAAACGCATATCTTTTGTAAAGGTAATCCGTCCCGTGGCATTATACACGGTTCCAGGTCGTGGTGCGGTACCGATATTAGGCGGAATCTGATATTCCCAGGTACCGACAATTGAGAAATCATCGTCTGGATACTCTGGAGGATTCAATAAATCTTTAATTTTCTCACAAGAGGCAAGTGACATTGCTCCTATAAAGAAAAGAACAACGGTCATCATGTGTTTAAGAATCGTTTTTTTCATGACTTTATTTTTTTATTATTGTCTTCCTAAACTTCAATCGATGCATCTAAGCGGAAATTCTGAGACAGATATACCTAGTAAAAATGTATCTTTTAAACAAAGGTAAACACAACTTTTAATATAAGCGAATATTAACGTATCAAAAGCGTCCCATTTCCGGAAATGGGACGCTTTTGAAGGATTGTTTGCTTCGAATAACCTTATTTTAACAGGTGAAAGTATAAGATGTACTTGTCCGGAGTCCCGGTTGCACGGCATCAGAAAAAAGGGATGGTTGTTGTAACGGGGGATTCTGTTTGCGGGTTTCCGGTATCATAGGTTACTTGTTCAGGTATTATTGGATACTTTGCCATTTATCATTGCTTCATCGGTTATTTATTATTGCTTCGTTAGCCATTTATCCAATAATGCTTTGCGGCCGGCTTTTCGGTCTGACCCTTTTTAATATCTACAATCATGCGGCAAAATAAAAACAAATGCCGCATGATTGTAGATGTTAAAAAATATAAATTACTTGCGCAAGTCATAGAAAACAGAATGACATTACTTTTTGATAGGCAATTCTTATTTTGAGACAGCCTCAAGTTATTTGGCAAAATGCGGACATTTAATTTCTGTTAATCTAATTTCAGTACCGCCAAGAAAGCTTTCTGCGGCACTTCCACCGTACCGATTTGTTTCATGCGTTTTTTTCCGCGTTTCTGTTTTTCGAGCAGCTTGCGCTTGCGGCTCACGTCGCCTCCATAACATTTAGCCGTAACGTCCTTGCGGACAGCTTTGATGGTTTCGCGGGCAATGATTTTCGAGCCGATGGCAGCTTGGATGGCAATTTCGAACTGCTGGCGCGGAATAAGTTCTTTCAGCTTTTCGCACATGCGTCTTCCCAGTTCATAAGCGTTGTCTACATGAGTGAGGGTAGAAAGTGCGTCCACCGGTTCGCCGTTCAGCAGGATGTCGAGCTTGACTAACTTTGAGGGGCGGAAGCCTGCGGTGTGGTAATCGAATGAGGCATATCCCTTTGAGATGCTTTTCAGCTTGTCGTAGAAGTCGATGACGATTTCGCCGAGCGGCATCTTGTAGTGCAGTTCTACGCGGTTGCCCGAAATATAGTCTTGGCGTACCAATTCGCCGCGTTTCCCTAAGCAGAGTGTCATAATCGGGCCGATATAGTCGGTAGCGGTGATGATAGACGCATCGATGTAAGGCTCTTCGATGTGGTCGATGAGCGTCGGGTCGGGCATACCGCCGGGGTTGTGCACTTCTTGTACGCCTCCTTGCTTGTCGTATACCATATACGATACGTTGGGTACGGTGGTGATGACGTTCATGTCAAATTCACGGTCCAGGCGTTCCTGTATGATTTCCATGTGCAGCAATCCCAAGAAGCCGCACCGGAAACCGAATCCCAACGCCAACGACGATTCGGGCTGGAAAGTGAGCGAAGCGTCGTTCAGCTGCAGTTTTTCGAGAGAAGAGCGGAGGTTTTCGTAGTCTTCCGCTTCGATGGGATATACGCCTGCAAAGACCATCGGCTTCACTTCCTCGAAACCTTCGATGGCTTTTTCGCACGGACGGTTGATGTGGGTGATTGTATCGCCCACCTTTACTTCGCGCGAAGTCTTGATGCCAGAAATGATGTAGCCTACGTCGCCTGTGCGTAATTCCTTCCGGGGTACCAAGTCCATCTTCAATACACCTATTTCATCGGCATCGTATTCTTTTCCCGTATTGAAGAACTTTACGTGGTCGCCTGTGCGGATAATGCCGTTTTCTATCTTGAAATAAGCGATGATGCCTCGGAACGAATTGAAGACCGAGTCGAATATCAAGGCTTGGAGCGGGGCGTTTTCGTCTCCCGTAGGGCAGGGGATGCGTTCGATGACAGCATTCAGTATTTCTTCCACTCCCATGCCTGTCTTGCCTGAAGCACGGATGATTTCTTCACGCTTGCATCCTAACAGGTCGATGATTTCGTCTTCCACCTCGTCGGGCATGGCACTGTCCATATCGCACTTGTTCATGACAGGAATGATTTCCAAATCGTGTTCCAATGCCATGTAGAGATTGGAGATGGTCTGTGCCTGTACGCCTTGCGAAGCGTCTACCACCAGCAAGGCCCCTTCGCAAGCGGCGATGGAGCGGGATACTTCGTAAGAGAAATCGACGTGTCCCGGAGTGTCAATCAGGTTGAGGGTGTATTTTTCCCCTTCGTGCATGTATTCCATCTGGATGGCGTGGCTCTTGATGGTGATGCCTCGTTCGCGTTCCAAGTCCATGTCGTCGAGCATCTGCCCTTCGGTAATCTTGATGGTTTGAGTGTGCTCCAGCAAGCGGTCGGCAAGCGTGGATTTTCCGTGGTCGATATGGGCGATGATGCAGAAATTTCGGATATTCTTCATATAGTTTACTTGATTACAGCGTTTTGTGTGCAAAGATAGTGAAAAATGTAGAAGAGGCAAAATCCTTGATGCTTTATGGCATACAGATAACATAGAAGGACACAGAGGAATCTGTGTGCTATCTCAAAGTTTCTCTTTCGCCACAATCTGATGCAGCCGCCGGTAAACATACGAGAAGGCGGGAATCAGGAAGAGGCAGGCGAAAAGCCATGCGGTCGGGTCGCCGAAACATACTCCCATAAAGCCGAACATCGGGACTATGATAAGACTCACCAAAACTCTGGCTACCATTTCGGATACACCCGAAAACATGGCCAGCTTGGTGTAACCCGCTCCTTGGATGCTGTAGCGGAGCACGCTCAGCAATCCCAATAAAGGGAAGAAAGACACGTTGATATGGACAAAGAGGGCGGTGTCTTTGATGATTTCCGTTTCGCTCGGGTCGATGAACAAAAGGGCTATCTTGTCTGCCCATCCCCAAATGATGACGTTCACCGCTGCGATGTAGACCATCATCATGACTACTGCCGACTTGATGCCTTGCCAGATGCGGTCGGGTTTGCCCGCTCCGTAGTTTTGCCCGCTGTAAGTAGCCATTGCCATGCCTAAGCTGTCGAGGGCGCACAAGAACACCATCTTGATGCGCATAGCCGCAGTAAACGCCGCCACACACGCTGTGCCCAATGCGTTGTTGGCGCTCTGAAGCATAATGCTGCCGATGGCAGTGATGGAGAACTGAAGTCCCATCGGTACGCCGATGGACAAGAGTTGTTTGGCAAGTTCGGGACGGAAGCGGCGGTCGGAAGCCGTGGTTCGCAGTATTTCGAACTTGCGGTTCATATAGAAGTAGCACAAGAGGGCAGACACACCTTGCGAAACGACCGTAGCGATAGAAGCTCCCGCCACGCCCCAGCCTAATACCAAGATGCAGAACAGGTCGAGGAATATGTTCAGCACCGTAGAGAGGAGCAGGAACCAGAACGGCGTCTTGCTGTCTCCCAAGGCGCGGATGACGCTGGAAAGCAGGTTGTAATAGAATGTACACGGAATGCCGAGGAAGGTGATGAGCAGATAGTAGTAAGCGCCTTCGAATATGTTTTCGGGGGTCTGCATACTCCGCAGGATGAAGGCGCAAAGCAGGCTCGTGACGATGGTTATCACCACCGACATGACTCCCGCTATTTTCAGGCTTACGGAGACGTAGCGGCGCATTGTGACATAATCCCGTGCTCCGAACTTCTGCGCTACGGGGATGGCAAAACCTCCGCAACACCCGTTGCAGAATCCTAAGATAAGGAATACGACCGAGGTGCTCGCACCTACGGCGGCTAAGGCGTTGATGCCTAAAAACTTGCCGACAATGGCGGCATCGACCAACGAATAAGTCTGCTGTAACAGATTTCCTAACAAAAGGGGCAAAGTGAAATTGAATATCAACGGCAAGGAACGCCCCGAAGTCATCTCTTTTGATTGTGCCATACTACTCCAACTAAAATCGGGCGCAAAATTAGCGGAAAGCCGGAGAAGTTGTTATCGGGAGAAGGAAAAGATTCCAGGTCTGGCTGAAAATCTTGCGCTAAATCAAGTGTCTTGCAGTGTGCATGGGTTTGAGCGAGAAGGAAAGGGCACAGAGGCTTTACATTCTTCTCTGTACCCTTGACTTCTCTGATTGCCTTGTGTAACCGGTCATTCCTTTGAAAGATATTCGTTGACACGGATTGCCGCATCCCGCCCGCTTGCCATGGCGCGGACTACAAGAGACGCCCCGCTTGCAGCGTCGCCGGCTATGAATACGTTTGAAGCGAACGGAGGAAGCTGCGGTTTCAGGAAGCCCATGGCTAAGAGAACCATGTCGGCTTTAATCACTTCGGGTTTGCCGACGGGTTCCATGACAGGACGCCCTCCTTCCGGATTGGGCTTCCAGGTAATCTCTTGAACTTCCGCACCCGTCACCTTTCCGTCTTTGCCGATGAAACGTAGCGTGTTGATGTTCCACCGGCGGGCGCATCCTTCTTCATGGCTGGACGTGGTTTTAAGTGTGTGCGGCCATTCGGGCCAAGGATGCTGCGGGTCATCAGGCCCTTCGGCAGGTTTGGGCATGATTTCGATTTGTGTCACGCTGCGGCATCCTTGCCGGTGTGCTGTACCGATGCAGTCGCTTCCGGTATCGCCTCCACCTATTACAAGTACGTCTTTTCCGCGGGCGTTGACCAGTTCATCACGTTTGAACTCTGCTCCTGCCAATATGCGGTTTTGTTGTGCCAGCATATCAAGGGCGAAATAGATACCTTTCAAGTCACGTCCCGGGACGCTAAGGTCACGCGCCTGAGGTGTTCCGGTTGCTATCACGTACGCATCGAAACCTTCAGGCAATTGTGTCAAGTCTACTGGCGTATTGAACTTAAACTTGATGTTTTCGGCACGCAGGACGTTCATGCGGCGGTCGATGACGGCCTTGTTCAGCTTGAAGTTCGGTATTCCATAGCGCAACAATCCTCCGGCATCTTCATTCTTGTCGAACAATGTAATTGTGTATCCCATCAGGTTGAGGCGGTTGGCGGCTACCAGTCCGGCAGGGCCGGAACCTATGACAGCCACGCTTTTCCCGTTGCGCTCGGGTTGATGGACACGTACATAATTTTCCTCAAAGGCGTGTTCCGTAATGGCTGCTTCATCTTCACGGTTGGTGGTAGGCTCGTGTTCCATGAGGTTCAGGACACACGCCTTTTCGCATAACGCCGGACATACACGCCCTGTAAATTCCGGAAAATCATTGGTAGAATTAAGCAGGCGGTATGCCAGTTCCCAGTCGCCTTTATACAAAGCGTCGTTCCATTCGGGCGGCTTGTTGCCTAAAGGGCACGCCCAATGGCAGAAAGGCACGCCGCAGTCCATGCAGCGTGATGCCTGCTGACGGCGGTCGTTGGAGTTAAGGGTTTGTTCCACTTCGCCGAAATCATGAATCCGGTCGTGTACGGGACGGTATCCCGCTTCTTTGCGGTGTATAGTCAGAAATGCTTTAGGGTTTCCCATGATGAATAATTTTTTAATGTGCTGATTTTTTAGTAGTCTCTTTGCATATCGGCAATCTTTTGCTGCAATTTCCTTACTTGTTCTTCTTGCAACACACGCTTGTATTCGATAGGCACCACTTGGATGAAATCTTCCACGTAGCGCGGCCAGTCGTCAAGCATCTGGCGTGCCAATTTAGAGCCGGTATACAGGTAATGCTGGCGTATCAGTTCATGTAGTTCTTTCCGGTAGGAACTTTCTTCTACCAAGTTGATTTCTACCATATCCATGTTGCAGAAATAATCAAAGTTATGGTGCTTGTCCCATACATATGCAACGCCTCCGCTCATGCCGGCCGCGAAATTTCTTCCGGTTTCTCCTAATACAACGACGCGGCCGCCCGTCATATATTCGCAGCAATGGTCTCCCGCTCCTTCCACAACAGCTACGGCACCCGAATTGCGTACAGCGAACCGTTCGCCTACTTTCCCGTTGACATATAATTCACCGGAAGTAGCCCCATATAACCCTGTATTGCCGGCTATGGTGTTGTCTTCAGCATCGAAGTTGCTTCGTACCGGAGGCAATATGGCGATGCGTCCGCCGCTTAATCCTTTAGCGAAATAGTCATTGGCTTCACCTTCTAATTTAAAGCTTACTCCTTTTACCAGAAATGCGCCGAAACTTTGCCCTGCACTTCCTTTGAACTTTATGTTGACGGTAGAGTCAGGCAATCCTTTTTCGCCATATTTGGACGCTATCAGTCCGCTGAGCATGGTGCCGGCAGCCCGGTCGGTATTTTTTATGGCATAGTCGAGGTTTACTTCTTCCTGTTCTTCTACGGCGCATTGGGCAGAACGTATCATTTGTTGGTCGAGTACATTCTGAAGGTCGTGCAGTTGCCCGGAAGTATGGCACATCGGGCACTTTGAGTCTTCCCTGAAGAGCAAACGGGTAAAGTCCAGCGTAGCCGCTTTGCTCTCCTTGGCGGCTTGTTTGCGCACAATCAGTTCGGTATGCCCTGTAATGTCGTCAAGTTTTGTGTATCCCATTTCAGCCAAATATCCGCGTACTTCTTCGGCAAGGAAAGTGAAGTAGTTTACCAAGTATTGGTACTTGCCCATGAAATGGCGGCGGAGTTCTGGATTTTGGGTTGTCACGCCAAGCGGGCAAGTGTTCAAATTGCATTTCCGCATCATGACGCAGCCAAGCACAATGAGCAGCAGTGTGCCGAAGCCGAACTCCTCTGCGCCGAGCAATGCCATCAGGATAATGTCGCGTCCGGTCTTTAATTGGCCGTCGACCTGCAAGCGCACATTGCCTCTCAGCCCGTTCTTTACCAATGTCTGTTGCGCTTCGCTGAGCCCGATTTCAGGCGGGATGCCTGCAAAACGCATGCTTGAAGCCGGGCTGGCTCCCGTTCCTCCTTCGGCACCTGATATGACAATAAGGTCTGCCTTGGCTTTCGCGACTCCGGCGGCAATGGTGCCTACGCCGCTTTCGGCTACCAGCTTGACACTTATCGCCGCTTTCGGATTGACATTTTTGAGGTCGAAGATGAGTTGCGCCAAGTCCTCGATGGAGTAGATGTCGTGATGAGGGGGCGGGGAGATGAGCGAGATGCCTGGAATGGAGTGGCGTGTTTTGGCGATTACTTCATCTACTTTAAATCCTGGCAATTGGCCTCCTTCACCGGGTTTTGCCCCTTGTGCCACTTTAATTTGTATTTCTTCAGCGTTTACCAGGTATTCGGTAGTCACGCCGAAACGCCCTGAAGCCACTTGCTTGGTTTTGCTGGAGAGTGAGATTCCGTCTGATTGCGAGTGGAAACGTTCGCTGTCCTCACCGCCTTCGCCTGTATTTGAGCGTGTGCCGAGTTTGTTCATCGCCAACGCGATGGCTTCGTGGGCTTCTTTCGAAAGTGCTCCGAAGCTCATGGCTCCTGCCACGAAATGCTTGACAATGCTGCTTACCGGCTCTACTTTCTCTATGTCAATCGGTGTGTCGGCACGTTTAAAGTCGAAGAAATCGCGGATGAAGATTGCATCGGCCTTGTTGTCTACTTGTTTGGTAAACTCTTTGTATTTCTGATAATTGCCCGTTCTGGTGGCAAGCTGTAACATGGATATGGTTTCCGGGTCCCATGCGTGGCGGATTCCGTCCTTGCGGTAATGGAATTGTCCGAAGTTAGGAAGGAAATCTGTATTGGCATTCTTGGCGAACCCGGCATCGTGCATGGCTATGGCATCGCGTGCGATTGTTTCTAAACCGATACCTCCGATAGTGGATGTTTCTGTGCCGAAATAGGATTTAAGCAAGCTTTCGGATAACCCGACGGCTTCGAATATTTTTGCCCCCCGATACGACCGGATGGTTGAAATGCCCATCTTTGCCATGATTTTCAGCAAGGCTTTTTTCATTGCGTTGATATAGTTGGTCTCGGCGGTTTCGTAGTTTTCCTGTACTTTCTTGCGTTTTACCAAATCATCGAGTACGGCAAATGCCAAGTAGGGGCATAAGGCTGATGCGCCGTATCCTAACAGGAGGGCGGCGTGCATCGGTTCGCGTATCTCGCCGCTTTCTACAATTAAAGCGGTTTGTACGCGTTTCCCTACCGATATAAGGTAATGATGTACGGCACTGACGGCCAATAATGACGGGATAGCCGCATGTTTCCGGTCGATGTCTCGGTCGGAAAGGATAATGTAGTTATATCCTTCGTCCACACTGCGGGCGGCTTCTTTACACAAACGGTCGATAGCCGAACGTAATCCGTCTTCGCCCTTCGCGCATTCGAAGAGCATGGGCAGTTTGACTGTATTGAACCCTTTGTAGCGTATGTTACACAGGATGTCAAGCTGGGTGTTGTTCAGGATAGGGTGAGGCAGACGTACCATTTTGCAGTTAGACGCGTCAGGGCGGAGGATGCCGGAACCTACCCGTCCTATATATTCAGTCAGCGACATGACAAGGCTCTCACGGATGGAGTCGATAGCGGGATTGGTTACTTGGGCAAATTGTTGGCGGAAATAGTTGAACAGCGACTGCGGACGCTTGCTCAGTACAGCAAGCGGTGTGTCGTTTCCCATTGCTGCCGTAGGCTCTTGTCCGCTGACGCACATGGGGATGATGGTGTTATCTATATCTTCCGCACCGTAACCGAACATGAGTTCATGCCTGACGAGGTCTGGTACGGCATTGTCCACTTTGCGTCCGCTTTTCAGCTTTTCCAATTGGATGCGGTTTGTGGAGAGCCATTGTCGGTAAGGATATTCGGAAGCAAGGCGTTCTTTTATTTCGCCGTCATAATGGATTTTCCCTTCTTGCGTATCGACAAGCAGGATTTTACCTGGCTGCAGACGTCCTTTCTCTGCTATTTCGGACGGGTCAAAATCCATCACCCCCACTTCTGAAGCTACTATCATCGTGTCGTTTTTAGTGATGGTGTAGCGTGCCGGGCGCAATCCGTTACGGTCGAGCAGACCGCCTGCGTAGCGTCCGTCGCTGAAAAGCAATGCGGCGGGGCCGTCCCACGGTTCCATCAAGATAGAATGGTATTCATAAAAGGCTTTCAAGTCTTCGGTTATCGGATTCTTGTCATTGAAACTTTCGGGTACCATCAATGCCATGGCATGAGGCAGTGAAAGTCCCGACATTACAAAAAATTCGAATACGTTGTCGAAACTGGCAGAGTCGCTCATGTTAGGTTGTACAATGGGGGAAATCTCTTTCATGTCGCCGATTGCTTCAGAACTGAGCACGCTCTCCCGCGCTTGCATCCATCCACGGTTGCCTCGGATGGTGTTGATTTCTCCGTTGTGGGCCAACAGGCGGAAGGGTTGTGCTAGGCTCCATGTCGGAAATGTGTTGGTAGAGAAGCGGGAGTGCACTAAAGCGATGCCGCTGGTGAAATACTTGTTGGTTAAGTCCGGGAAGTACTGGCGTAGTTGCAGGCTGGACAGCATCCCTTTATATATAATGGTGCGCGAAGAGAGTGAGCATACGTAGAAATCCTTATCGGTTACCCGATGTTCGATGCGCTTACGGATAAGGTAAAGGGTGCGCTCGAATGCCGGCACTTTCTCGTCGGTTACACCTGTTACAAACATTTGCTTGATGTCCGGTTCGCTGGAAAGGGCGGTCTCGCCCAAGCAGGCGGGGCAGGTCGGCACATTGCGCAAGTGCGTCAGCGAAAGGCCTTCACGTTCTATTTCTTCTATCATCACGCTCAATATGCCCTCTTGGCGTTTGCTGTCTTTGGGCAGAAAGACGATGCCTGTTCCGTATTTTCCTTTTTCAGGGACAGGGATTCCTTGGAGTAATATGAATTCATGTGGTATTTGCAGCAGGATGCCTGCGCCGTCTCCGGTCTTGTTGTCGGCGCCTTCTGCGCCTCTATGGCGCATGTTTTCGAGTACTTTCAATGCATTGTCCACCAGTTCGTGGCTTTTGTTGCCGTGTATGTTGACTACCATCCCGACTCCACACGCATCGTGTTCGTAGGTGCTATTATATAATCCTTCTCTCATGTTTCAATTTATTTTAGTTTTAGAAAATAAGTGTATAGCTGCAAAAGGCACAGCTCGGCTTCACAGCCGTCTGCGCCTGGTTTTTGCAACTAAAGTCGATGCAGAACAGCATCATCTGATAAACAGCAATTCCCGATATTTAGGCAGTGTCCACAGTTCATCGGCGACAATCAGTTCCAGTTTGTCTATCTGGTAACGGATTTTTCCCATTTTCGGTTCTACCGTATCGTGATATGCAATAGCCTTTTCACGTTCGCTTTCTATCTTGTTCGCTACTTTGCGGGCATTGATGAGTTCTTCCACTCCTGTTTCGATAGCCTGTGTGCGCTCGGCTATTTCCTCGATGAGTTTCATGTTGCGCGCGCAGAGTTTTTCCGCTTTTTCCGCCGGGAATATTTGGCGCATGTTCTGCACGTTCTTGGCTAACTGGCTTTGGTAGTGCGTAGCTACAGGTACGATGTGGTTCATGGTGATGTCACCCATCACACGCGCTTCTATTTGGATGCGTTTGGTGTAAGTGTCCCATTTTACTTCGTTGCGTGCTTCCAGTTCTTTACGGCTCATGACGTTCATTGTTTCAAACATCCGCACGGAATCCTCTGTCAGATAATTGTCGAAGATGAGCGGGCAACTTGTTTCGCAATCCAGCCCGCGCTGTTTGGCTTCTTCCACCCATTCTTCAGAGTAACCGTTTCCGTCAAAGCGTATCGGCTTGCAGGTCTTGATGTCCTCGCGTAAAACGTCAATGATGGCGGCGGTTTTATCCATCCCTTTTTCGATGAGCCCGTCTACACGTTGCTTGAAATCGACAAGTGCTTCCGCTACAGCCGTGTTGAGCGCAATCATGCCCGAAGCGCAATTGGCTTCGCTGCCTACGGCGCGGAATTCAAAACGGTTTCCGGTAAACGCGAAGGGCGATGTGCGGTTGCGGTCGGTGTTGTCGATAAGAAGTTCCGGTATTTCAGGAATATCCAACTTCATGCCTTGTTTGCCTGTCATGTTGAAGAGGTCGTCTTTGTCACTTTTTTCGATATGATCCAGCAACTCGTTCAATTGTTTGCCGAGGAAAGACGAGATGATTGCGGGAGGAGCTTCGTTGGCGCCCAAACGGTGAGCGTTTGTCGCACTCATGATGCTGGCTTTCAGCAGTCCGTTGTGACGGTACACGCCCATCAGCGTCTCTATTACAAAGGTGACGAAGCGCAAGTTTTCTTCCGGATTCTTGCCTGGAGCGTGAAGCAATACGCCGGTGTCCGTTGAAAGGCTCCAGTTATTGTGCTTGCCCGACCCGTTGATGCCGGCAAAAGGTTTTTCGTGCAGCAACACACGGAATCCGTGTTTGCGTGCCACCTTTTTCATTAAAGACATCAGCAGCATGTTGTGGTCATTGGCTATGTTGGTCTCTTCGAAGATAGGGGCTATTTCGAATTGGTTGGGAGCTACTTCGTTATGGCGTGTCTTGCAGGGGATAGCCAATTCCAAGGCCTGGATTTCCAGGTCTTTCATAAATGCCTGCACACGGTCGGGGATGGTGCCGAAATAGTGGTCTTCCAGTTGCTGGTTCTTGGCGGAATCATGGCCCATGAGTGTACGCCCTGTCAGCACGAGGTCGGGGCGGGCGTTGTAAAGCCCTTCGTCTACAAGGAAATATTCTTGTTCCCATCCCAAGTTGGAAACCACTTTCTTTACATTGGGGTCAAAATAGTGGCAAACTTCTGTGGCGGCGACATTGACTGCATGGAGCGCGCGAAGCAACGGTGCTTTGTAGTCTAATGCTTCACCTGTGTACGAGATGAAGATAGTAGGGATACAAAGTGTATCATCTATAATGAAAACCGGTGAAGTAGGGTCCCAAGCCGAATATCCGCGTGCTTCGAAGGTGTTTCGTATACCTCCGTTTGGGAACGAACTGGCATCCGGCTCTTGCTGTACGAGCAACTTACCGGAAAATTCTTCAATCATACCACCTTTGCCGTCGTGTTCAATGAAGGCATCATGTTTTTCTGCGGTGCCTTCTGTCAATGGCTGAAACCAGTGCGTGTAGTGTGTCACGCCGTTTTCTTCCGCCCACTTTTTCATGCCGGCCGCTACGGCATCGGCCATTGAGCGGTCTAAGCTGGCGCCGTTGTCCATGACATCAATCATGGTTTCGTACACCGATGTAGGCAGGTACTTGTACATTTGGGCACGGTTGAATACATTCTTGCCGAAGTATTCCGACGGGCGTTCTGTCGGCGCTTCAACTTTCAAAGGCTTTTTGTTGAAAGCGCTTTCCACTACGTTAAATCTTAAGTTTGTCATTGTATGAAATGTTTAGTTGTTTGTTGTTTATATCCATTTTTTCAGACGTTCCATCGCTTCGGTACAGCTTTCGCGGCTGCCGAACGCCGTAAGCCGTATATACCCTTCGCCGCTTGGCCCGAAACCTACGCCTGGCGTACACACCACATGGGCGTTGTAGAGCATCTGTTCAAAGAATCTCCAACAGTCTTCGCCATTGGGGACTTTCAGCCAAATGTAGGGAGCGTTTTCTCCGCCGAACACGTCCAACCCGAGGCTCGACAATGTGTCGCGCATATTCTTGGCGTTATCCATATAGTAGGAAATGGTCTTCTTTACTTGTTTTTTGCCTTCTGGTGTATAGATGGCTTCGGCTGCACGCTGGCTGATGTAGCTGGTGCCGTTGAATTTGGTGCATTGCCGTCTGTTCCACAATTCGTTTAAGGCTATCCGTTTGCCGTCTAAAGTAGAGGCGGTCACTTCTTTCGGCACTACCGTATAACCGCATCTGACACCTGTAAATCCGGCTGTCTTTGAATAGCTGTGGAACTCGATGGCCACTTTTTTCGCTCCTTTGATTTCGTATATGGAGTGTGGGATGTCAGGGTCTTGGATGTATGCCTCGTAAGCTGCGTCGTAGAAAATGAGTGTATCATTCTTCAACGCGTAATTGACCCACTTGCGCAACTCCTCTTTTGAGATGACAGTACCTGTAGGGTTGTTAGGATAGCAGAGATAGATAATGTCTACCCGGCGGTCGGGAATTTGTGGGACGAAGCCGTTTTCGGCTGTACACGGCAAATAGGTTACGTTACTCCATTTTCCGTTCTCTACAACTCCGGCACGCCCTATCATCACGTTAGAGTCGATGTAAACTGGATAAATAGGGTCGGTCACGCCGATGCTGTTGTCCCAGCGTACCAATTCTTGTATGTTGCCCGTATCGCTTTTAGCTCCGTCGTTGACAAATATTTCGGAAGGGTCTAAATGGATGCCGCGCGGCAAAAAGTCGTTTTTCACAATGGCTTCCCGCAGGAACATATATCCTTGTTCCGGGCCATAGCCGTGAAAACCTTCGGGGGTAGTCATTTCGTCTACCGCCTTGTGCATGGCTTCCGCTACTGCCGGGCAAAGAGGTTGTGTTACATCTCCTATACCTAAGCTGATGACATCCGCATTAGGATGCGATACTTTGAACGCATTTACTTTCTTGGCTATGTCGGCAAACAAATAGTTGTTTGGCAATTTCAAAAAATGTTCGTTAACTAATGCCATATTGCTTTTCCTTTATTTTATATATTAATCTCACCTTCGAAGACGAATTCGGCAGGGCCTGTCATGTATACGTGATTGTCTGCCTCGTTCCATCTTATTCCCAATGTCCCGCCGTCCATAACGACAGTGCTTTCCCTGCCGGTCCGTCCGGTTCGTGCCGCTGCTACAGCGGTGGCGCATGCTCCTGTTCCGCATGCCAAAGTGATGCCGCTTCCACGCTCCCAGACCCTTGTGCGTATGCGCCTATTGTCTATCAAGTAGGCGAACTCGATGTTGCACCGTTTGGGGAATAGCGGGTCGGTCTCTAAAATGCTTCCTATCCGCGGCACGTCTACGGTTTCTAAGTTATCGGTAAAGATAACGAAATGAGGATTGCCCATAGAGATAAACGTACCGTGCAGTTCTTGCCCGTCTATCGTTACGGCGCCTTCCGTCATCGAACCGTCTGAGGTATCCAACAGGTTACGGTCGGCAAAACAAGGCTCCTGCATATCTACTGTGACACTTTCTACCTGATTCTCGTTGCTGATGTGCAACGTCAGGGTCTTGATGCCAGCCAGTGTAAGCAGTTTTACGGATGTCTTGTCCGTCAGGCCTTTTTCGTATACATATTTGCCGATGCAGCGCGATGCGTTTCCGCACATCAAGGCTTCCGAACCATCGGCATTGAAAATGCGCATGGTAAAATCGGCTTCTGGCATCGTAGAGCGGCGTATCAACACCAATCCGTCACTGCCTATCCCTGTGTGGCGGTCGCTCCATTTCCGTGCCAATAACGCAGGGTTGTCTATGGTGGGGTGTCCCGCTTCTTCATATACATATATATAGTCGTTGCCTGCACCTTGCATCTTAGCGAATTTTACTTTATTTGTCATTTTAGTCTTTCTGTTCTGTGTTTTGTGACTTTTTGTTTTTGTTTGATGCAAAAGTACGATATTTTGATTTAATATGACAGAATGATTGAACTTTTATTTTCTCTTTTCTTTTGTGAAATAACAATTTGAAAGAAATATGTATATTTTTGTTTTAATCTGACGCAATATCGCCTGTTTATTTAGCTGAGTGTTTTTGTTATCAACTTCGGTGCATCAAAAAGATGCGTAAATGTGTCGGTTCTTGTAGAAAGTGTTACCTTTGTGCCACATCTGTTTACATAAAGATATGAATTGATAAATAAAGGAAAACAATATGTGTGGTATAGTTTCTATTTTCAACATTAAGCAGCAAACGCCTGTCTTGAGGCAAAAAGCGTTGCAGATGAGCGGAAAGATTCGTCATCGCGGACCCGACTGGAGTGGTATCTATTGTGGCGGTTCGGCTATCTTGGCGCACGAACGGTTGGCGATAGTAGATCCTGAGTCGGGACGGCAACCGCTTTTTTCATCCGACAAGAAACAGGTGCTGGCTGTGAACGGAGAGATTTACAATCATCGGGACATACGCCGGCGGTATGCGGGCAAGTATCAGTTTATGACAGGAAGCGATTGCGAGGTTATCCTTGCCCTCTATCGGGAGAAGGGGGACGGATTTTTAAATGAACTGGACGGAATATTCGCCTTTGCGCTTTACGATGCCGGACGGGATGAGTACCTTATCGCCCGCGACCCTGTCGGCGTAATCCCTCTTTATTATGGATATGATAAGGAAGGCAGGCTTTACGTGGCAAGCGAATTGAAAGCGCTTGAAGGCCAGTGTGCCCACTATCGGCCGTTTCCGCCCGGACATCTTCTTTCGAGCCATGACAAGGAGCCAAGAAGGTATTATCAAAGGGACTGGTTTTCGTATGACAATGTGAAAGACAATCCGGCTGATGTGGGAACATTGCGTGAGGCGTTGGAGGAGGCTGTGCGGAGGCAGATGATGAGCGATGTGCCTTACGGTGTACTGTTGAGTGGAGGGCTGGATTCTTCCATTATCAGTGCAGTGACGCAGAGATATGCCCAAAACCGCATTGAGACCGGAGGGCGGGAAGAGGCTTGGTGGCCCCGGCTGCACTCGTTTGCCGTAGGCTTGCAAGGCGCGCCCGATTTGGAGAAGGCCCGCTTGGTGGCGCGTCATATCGGTACCGTGCATCATGAGATAAACTATACGATACAAGAAGGGCTTGACGCGTTGAGCGATGTGGTTTATTTCACCGAGACGTATGATGTCACCACTATCCGTGCTTCGACTCCGATGTATCTTTTGGCGCGTGTCATCAAGAGTATGGGCATCAAGATGGTGCTTTCAGGCGAGGGAGCCGATGAGGTGTTCGGAGGATATTTGTATTTCCATAAGGCGCCCGATGCCCGTGCGTTCCATGAAGAAACCGTTCGCAAGCTTTCCAAGCTGCATCTTTACGATTGCCTTCGTGCCAACAAGAGTTTGGCAGCATGGGGTGTGGAAGGCCGTGTCCCGTTCCTTGACACTGCATTCTTGGATGTGGCGATGCGCCTTAACCCGTTGGCTAAAATGTGTCCGGGTTCTACGATAGAAAAGAAAATCCTGCGTGAAGCTTTTGCGCCGTTATTGCCCGATGAGGTGGCGTGGAGGCAGAAAGAGCAGTTCTCCGATGGTGTGGGGTATTCGTGGATAGATACGTTGAAACGCATCACCGCCGAGAATGTGAGCGATGATGAAATGGCGCATGCCGCCGAGCGTTTCCCCGTCAATCCGCCCCGCAACAAGGAGGAATATTTTTACCGTACGCTTTTCGCCAGCCACTTCCCCAGCGATAGTGCGGCAGCTACGGTGCCCAGTGTGCCCAGCGTAGCGTGCAGTACGGCCGAGGCATTGGCATGGGACAAGGCGTTTGCTGGGATGAACGACCCCAGCGGGCGTGCCGTGAGCGGTGTACACCGGCAGGCTTATTGAGGCTAAGGATAAAAGACAGACTTCTTGAAAGGCGATAAAGTTGCGCTGTCTTTTATCCGTTTCTTGTTTGGGTTTTGTTCATACACCGTTTCGATAACCTCCTTCGGCTTATCCGACAGTACAAATCCTCGTTGAATCTCGATGTTTGAGATGTCGGATACTTATGTGGACGAGGATTGTCTGAACGAAAAGGGCAAGCCAGCATTGGGGATTGTCGGAAGCCGTGCAGAGTGAATGCTCCCTATAGTGCCTTCGTACGCCGTCGAAGATACCTTCACCGCTTCACGAAGGTGTCTTCATCGCTCCACGAAGGTATCTTCATAAAACGGCGGTGCGGATGGCCGGTTTCGTAATAATTAATTCCCCTTTAATTTTATGGTATAAATAGGAGAAAAACGTACCTTTGTAGAGACCTTTCATTCAAGAAAACCGGAAGAGAATATGAAGCGTTTACTCCTTATATTATATACAGTTGTAGTTTGGGGTGCAGGACGTGTGTTTGCCGAAACGCCTTTTGTGGTATTTACGCCTATCGATGCCACACAAGGTTTGTCGGGTAATCAGGTGCGTAATATCACCCAGCTGCCCGATGGGCGGATGTTGATTACCACGTCGGGGCAATTCAACTTGTACGACGGTACGGGATTCACGTACCTGCATTATACACAGGGACATATCTGCAGGCTTTCCGCTTACGCGGGGTATCATCACGAGTATTTAGACCATCGGGGATATGTATGGATGAAAAACAGGTACAGGCTCATGGCGGTGGATGTTGCAAACGAACGGATGCTGGAACGTCCCGATAGCTTGTTGGCGCTATGGGGGGTACGTGGAGGATTGAAAGATTTCTTTATGGATACGGGGAAAAACCTGTGGCCAGTGACGGAAGCCGATGAGCTACTTTGCATCGGCAGGGAGGATTTGCAGGCGAGTCGTATCCTTTCCCGTGTCTCTTCCTTGTCTGGCAGGAGTGAAGATTCGCTTTATGACTTGGCGGTAGCCCAAGGGAAGCTTTATCTGTTCTACCGGTCGGGCACATTGCTTTGCTACGACTTAGAGTCCCGGCGTGAAGTGTACCGGAAGCGGTTGGGCGATGTCCTTCCCGACGGATGGTATGGGCACACTTCGTATGCGGTGGCAGATGAAAAGGGCTTTTACCAGCTTTGTAACGGATGGAGGGGAGGTGTGTTGCTTCGTTACGATTATGCGGCTAACCGATGGGCGGAAGTGCTTCGTGCCCCTTATCGGTTTAATTACATTTCGCTTGACTATGCGGGTAATGTCTGGCTGAGTTGCTTGGAAGGCTTATGGTTTATATCTTCCGACTTAAGCCGGAAGCATTACATCCCTGTATTGAAATTGGTAGACGGGCGGAAGATAGAAACCGAAGTAAGCACGCTGTACAACGATGCCCGCGGCGGATTGTGGGTCGGGACGTTGAACAGGGGCATCCTTTATTATCATCCTGAACGTTTCCGTTTCCGCAACATCGGGCGGTCTTTGTTTCCCGTATCGGGTGATGCGGATTTGCAGGTCACCGGCTTTATGGAGACGGATGACCGCAGGATATGGGTGGAAACTACTGAAGGCACTTTCTGTTATACGCCCGATGATGCGGTTGCACCGTTGAAAAAGCTTCCGTTGCCTGCATTCGAAAAGGAGAAGGAGCCGATAATAAGCGACTCGTTGCGGCGTTTTTCCTTGCATCGGTGCAACGATGTTTGCATTGACCATAGACACCGTGTATGGATAGGGCAGGAAGACGGACTGGTGTTATGGAATCGGAATATAGGGGAAAAACGCACGTTTTATACGACCGACGGATTGGTGAACAACGCCATCCGTTCGCTGATAGAAACATCCGATTCCACGCTGTGGATTGCCACGGCGAACGGGCTTTCTTGCCTGACCGTCCGCATGGATGAAAAAGGGAAAGAGCGTTATTCGTTCGCTAATTTCAATCAAGGGGATGGGGTCATAGCAAATGAATTTTGTTCCCGTTCCGTATTTCAGGCTTCTGATGGCACAATCTATTGGGGCGGAATCAACGGATTCAACAGCCTTTCTTCTGCCGGAAAAACAACGGACGGTTCTCCTTTTATCCCGCTGTTTGTCGGTTTCAACTTATATGGGAAACGGGTAGAGGCCGGAGTCGCTTATGGTGGGCGGGTGTTATTGAATCGGCCTTTGACGCAAACGGAAGAGTTAGTGCTGGCATACGGCCAAAATTTCTTTTCGCTTGAGTTTTCTGCCTTGAATTATATTAATCCCACCCAAACGTATTATCGTTATTGCTTGGAAGGGATAGATAAAGAGGAGCAAGTGATACGCTCTTCCGATGGGCGTGGACGGGCGATTTATACTGATGTACCTCCGGGCAGGTATCGTTTCCGCGTGCAGGCGGCTCGGAATGGTAAGGATTGGCAGGGGGATTATGCCGAATTATTGATTACGGTTGAGCCTCCTTTTTGGCAGACTCCGTGGGCATATATGCTTTATGTTTGGGTGATAGCAGGTTCGATGGGTGCTTTATTGGCCGGTTATTTGCGGCATAAGCGGCGCAGTTTGGTGCGCGAGCAGAAAGAAAAGCTGGACGAAATGAAAAGGGTCTTCCTGCAAAACATCAATCAGGAGCTTCAGGTGCCGGTGGAGAAAATGCTTCCTCCTTTAGACGATGCGTTGTGTTCGTTGGATGAAGGGAAGGTTAAGCGTCGGCTTCAGTCGGTAAGGCAAGAAGCGGTAGGGTTGAAAAGCTTGATTGGGCAGTTGGCGGAAGGAATCTTGTTGCCCTTGCCGGCAGACGAGAAATCGCTCGACTTGAATGTCTTGCTGGCTGGGATGCGCCGTTTGCTGGAGCGCCAGGAAGAACGGAAACGGCAGAAGGAAGCGGATGCTTCTGTATCTGAAGCCGGTGATTTGCTTTCCGAGGCCGATGAGTCTTTTATCCGTAAGGCTTTGCATTGTGTGGAGCAACATCTTGATGACCCTGCTTATTCGGTCGAGGCGTGGAGCCGTGATATGGGCATGGAGCGTAGCGGGCTGTACCGTAAACTGGTGGCGGTGGTGGGCAAGACACCTGTTAATTTTATCCGCTCTGTCCGTTTAAAGGAAGCCGCACGTTTGTTGGAAGAAGGCTATACGGTGGCGGAAGTGGCGGATATGGTAGGGTTCAGCACGGCGAACTACCTGAGCCGATGTTTTCAAGAAGAGTTCGGTGTGCGTCCTACCCAATATCAGAACGAAAAGAAAAAGCATTGAAAAACAAATGGTTTTCAACATTTGTGCTATTCTTTTCAACATATGTGCTTCTTGTTAATGGGTGGAACGCGCTACCTTTGCGATGTAATTTTTATGTTAATATAATAGATGCTTATGAAAACATTCCGATTTGTAGGGTTGGCCCTGATGTTGTTTGGCGCAGAGGCGTTGATGGCTCAGGAAGTGAGCCGGACGGCGCATGGCGTGAAGCTGGATGTGCCGGGTGGAAATCTTCGGTGTGAAGTGCAGTTTTATACTCCTTCCATCGTGCGTATCGTGAAATATCCGCAGGCTGAAATGCCGGATGAGAAGAGCCTTGCGGTAGTGCTTGCTCCCGAAGAAACCAAGTTTAAAGTAGACGAGACTGGCGATGCCGTGATGTTGGAAAGTTCTGAGATTACCGTTACGCTTGACAAACGGGACGGAACTTTGAAGTTCGCTGATAAAGAAGGCACGCTTCTGTTGGCGGAACAAGGCGGGCCTTCGTTCAAGCCTTGCGAAAACGAAGTGGATAAAGGATACTATCGAGTCCGTCAGGCTTTCCGCTTGAGTAAGGATGAGGCTATTTATGGTATTGGCCAGCATCAGACGGGTAAGATGAATCAACGGAATCTGAGGAAATATCTTATCCAAAGTAACTTGGAAGATTCCAGTCCGTTCTTCCAGTCGGTGAAGGGTTACGGTTTGTATTGGGATAACTATTCTCCTGTCACGTTTACCGATAACGCCGAAGGCACTTCGTTCGATTTTGAAGTGGGTACGTGTGTGGACTATTATTTCATGTATGGAGGCAATGCCGATGGAGTGGTGGCTGAGGTACGCGGACTGACCGGGCAAGTGCCGATGTTCCCTTTATGGACATACGGCTACTGGCAGAGCAAGGAACGCTATAAAAGTCAGGACGAAGTGGTAGGCGTAGTGCGCAAGTATCGTGAATTAGGGGTGCCTTTGGACGGCATCATTCAAGACTGGCAATACTGGGGACACAATTATCTGTGGAATGCAATGGATTTCACCAATCCGCTTTTCCCTAATCCGCAGAAGATGTTGGACGATGTACATGCCATGAACGCGCACATGAGCATATCCATTTGGTCTTCTTTCGGACCCGCCACGAAACCCTATCGCGAGTTAGCTCCCAAAGGCTTGCTTTACGATTTTAAGACGTGGCCCGCATCGGGCTTGGAAAGCTGGCCGCCCGACCCTGAATATCCGTCGGGTGTGAAGGTGTACGACGCGTATTCGCCCGAAGCCCGCGACATTTATTGGAAATATTTGAACGATGGAATCTTCAAATACGGTATGGATGCCTGGTGGATGGACTCTACCGATCCCGACCATTTGGACTTTAAGCCCGGTGACCTTGACCAGAAGACTTATCTCGGTTCGTTCCGTAAGGTGCGCAATGCCTATCCGCTGATGGCTGTGGGCGGTGTGTACGAACATCAGCGTGCCGTCACGTCCGACAAGCGTGTATTCATCTTGACTCGTTCGGGCTTTATGGGACAGCAACGTTACGGGGCTAACGTGTGGTCGGGTGATACCGGTTCGTCATGGGAAAGTCTGCGCAATCAAGTGCCTGCGGGTTTGAACTACTCGCTTTGCGGTATGCCGCATTGGAACAACGATATAGGCGGTTTCTTTGCCGGACAATACAACAAGAGTTGGAACGACGGGACTGCTCCGAAGAACCCGCTTTATCAGGAGCTTTATGTCCGCTGGTTGCAATTTGGCACCTTTACACCGATGATGCGTTCGCATGGTGCGGATACGCCGCGTGAGATTTATCAGTTCGGGAAGAAAGGTGAACCGGTGTATGATGCTATTGAGAAAATGATCCGCTTGCGCTATTCGCTCCTGCCTTACATTTATTCCACTTCGTGGGATGTCACTCATCGCCAGTCTACATTCATGCGTGCTTTGATGATGGACTTCCCAGCGGATAAGAAAGTATGGGATATGGGCGATGAATATATGTTCGGCAAAGCGTTCTTGGTAGCTCCGGTGCTCGAAGCGCAATATACGCCCGAAAAGGTTGTGAAAGTGGATGAACAAAGCGGATGGAACCGTGACAATGCCGGAAAGGCGGAAGAAAGTGTGGCCGGTGTTGATTTCACACAAAAGAAATCCGCTAAGGTTTATTTGCCTGAAGGTGCTTCTTGGTACGATTACTGGACTAACGAAAAGCTGGAAGGCGGACAGGAGATAACCCGTGAGACCACGCTCGACCTTATACCTTTATATATAAAGGCAGGTAGCATCGTGCCGTTGGGTCCTGATGTGCAGTATGCCACCGAAAAGCCGTGGGATGCCTTGACGCTTTGCGTATATCCCGGTGCCGACGGAAGTTTCATTCTTTATGAAGACGAGTTTGACAACTACAATTACGAGAAAGGCGCTTACACCGAAATCCCGATGACATGGGACGAGTCTTCCCGCCGCCTGACCATCGGTGCCCGTAAGGGGTCGTATCCGGGGATGCTGGAGAGCCGCAAGTTCATTGTCCGTATGCCCGACGGCAAGGAAAAGGCTGTGAATTATACCGGTAAGAAAGTATCGGTGAAGCTATGATATAAATCAATCCAATGATATAACCATGAAAAAACGAAATCTGATTGTGCTTGCCGCACTGGCATCGTGTATGGCAACTTGGGCACAGACCTATGAGAAGACCGACAATGGAGTGAAATTTCAGACTGCTTCGCCTGTCCTGAATGGAGAAGTGGTATTCTATGCGCCATCTATTGTACGTGTAGTGAAGTATCCGTCGGCAGAGATGCCTGAAAAAAAGAGTTATCCCATCATTAAGACTCCCGAAAAGGTGGATATTGCTTATACGCAGAACGGGAATGAGGTGCGGATGGCGACTTCTAATATGACCGTAACGCTTGATATAGCTACCGGAAAGGTGGTTTATATGGATGCGGAAGGAAAGACCTTGTTGCAGGAAAAGGAAATGGGAACAAACTTTGTCCCCCGTAAAGATGTGACGAAAGACGCTTATACCGTCAGTCAGTCGTTTATCCTTCAGCCCGAAGAAGTTATCTATGGATTAGGACAGCGCCAAAGTGGGGCGATGAATCACCGGAATCAGCAGATTCATCTTTCGAACGGGAATACGAATATCTGCATTCCTTATTTCACTTCCGAAAAAGGATATGGCGTGTATTGGGACAATCCGGGCATTTCGGATTTCAGCGATACGCCTTACGAAACTTCATTCTCGTCACACGTAGGGCATTGTTCGGATTATTATTTCCTGTATCGTGACGGAACGCAGGATGGGGTAATCGCTTGTATTCGCGACCTGACGGGCAAAGCTACCATGTTCCCGTTGTGGACCATGGGCTATTGGCAATGCCGTGAGCGGTATAAGAGTCCCGATGAATTGTGTGATGTGCTCGACAGATACCGCAAGCTGGAGATTCCGCTCGACGGTATCGTGCAGGACTGGCAATATTGGGGTTGCGACTCGAACTGGAATGCGATGAAGTTCATGAATCCCCGCTACATCAATAAGATGGGTGATCCGGAAGCCATGCGTTATCTGCCTAATGGAGAAGACCCGAAGGCGCAGTATCCCAAACCTCGTATCAAGAGTCCTGAAGAAATGGTGGAATACGTGCACAAGAACAATGCGCACTTGATGATTTCGGTATGGGCGAGCTTCGGACCGTGGACCGGCCAGTTCAAGGAATTGGATAAGATGAATGCCTTGTTGAAATTCGAGACATGGCCTCCTAAATCGGGCGCACATCCGTATGACCCGTTCAACAAAGATGCACGTGACTTGTATTGGCGTTATCTTAGCCATTTGCATGGTATGGGTATTGATGCGTGGTGGACAGATTCGACAGAACCCGATCATTTGAATCCGAAGGACAGTGATTTCGATTTACAGACTGCCGATGGCTCCTTCCGTTCGAACCATAATGCTTTTCCTTTGGTTCATAATCGGGGTATTTATGAACGTCAACGTAATGTTTCTGATGAAAAACGTGTATTCCAAATGACCCGTTCAGGCTATTTAGGTCAGCAACATTATGGTGCGTTAAGCTGGAGCGGTGATGTGGTATCCAGCTGGAATGTATTGCGTCAGCAGATTCCTGCCGGATTGAATTTCACGCTCTGCGGCATTCCGTTTTGGAATACAGACTTGGGCGGTTTCTTCGGTTGGGAATACAACAACGACTGCACCAATATTGCTTATCAGGAACTGCACGTACGCTGGTTCCAATGGGGCTGTTTCATGCCGTTGATGCGTAATCATTGTTCTTCGCCGATGTTGAACGAAATCTGGCTTTTCGGCAAGGAAGGCGATTGGGCATACGATGTACAAAAACGTTTCATCGAATTGCGTTACCGTCTCTTACCTTATATATATAGCCTCGATGGTGCCGTGGTACAGGAAGACGGTTCGATGATGCGTCCGTTGGTAATGGATTTTGCCCACGACCGTAAAGCCATCTTGTTGGATAACGAATATCTTTTCGGAAAGAACATTTTGGTATGTCCTGTAACCGCTCCGCTTTACACGAAGAAGGTGGAAGGCGATAGGGGCGTGGCAATCGTCCCCGATGTAGCCAAGGCATCTGCTCCGGTAAAGGTATATCTGCCTGAGGGTACGAAATGGATTGATTTCTGGACTAACGAAACCGTAGAAGGCGGACAGGAAATCAGCCGTGAGTGTCCGATTGACATCCTTCCGCTTTACATCAAGGCAGGAAGCATCCTTCCGTTAGGGCCGAAGGTGCAATATTCGGGCGAGAAGAAATGGGATAGCCTCGACATCTGTGTGTATCCGGGTGCCGACGGAGAGTTCACCTTGTATGAAGATGAAGGAGATAATTACAACTATGAAAAAGGAATGTTCTCTACCATCCGTTTCTCTTGGAACGACGCCACTCGTACACTCACTATTGAAGACCGTAAAGGAGAATATCCCGATATGCTGAAGCGCCGTAACTTCCGCATCACGCTGATGCAGCCTGGCAAACAGACGGCAGAAACCGTTATCGTAAATGCTGATAAGAAAGTAAGCTATTCGGGGAAGA
Source organism: uncultured Bacteroides sp. (assembly GCA_949296855.1). Lineage (GTDB taxonomy): Bacteria > Bacteroidota > Bacteroidia > Bacteroidales > Bacteroidaceae > Phocaeicola. The sequence continues at coordinate 26,975 of CASFRN010000123.1, forward strand.
AGATTTCGGTGAAACTGTAAGCGGTTAATAGTTAAGTAACTAATCAAACAGGCTCTAAGTGACACTATGAATAAACGCAGATTTTCGCAGATTGATGAATCATATTAAATTATAATCTGCGAAAATCTGCGTTTCCCAATAAGCACATAATATAAGCTAATTATGAGCAACTATAATTATTCATTCTCATTGGATTCCTTTTTCACGGAGTTTTAATTGCCAGTCCCATGCCGAGCGCAGGGTGGCTTCCAACGATGTTTCGGCTTTCCAGCCCAATTCATTGTTTGCATAAGTCGGGTCGGCCCATACTTGTTCAATGTCTCCTGCACGGCGTTTCCCTATCTGATAGTTCAGTTTCACACCTGTAGCAGCTTCGAACGCATGAATCAGTTCCAAAACCGAAACGCCGCGTCCTGTACCGATATTAAATACTTCCACTTTGTCTTTTTGCTTGTTGTCCAAAATGCGGTGCATGGCCGTTACGTGCGCTTTAGCCAAGTCGACTACATAAATATAGTCACGGATGCATGAACCATCGGGAGTATGGTAATCGTCGCCGAATACGGTCAGCTTTTCACGGATGCCGATGGCGGTCTGTGTCAGGTAGGGGATGAGGTTTTGCGGCACGCCGTTGGGCAGTTCGCCGATAAGGGCTGTCGGGTGTGCACCGATTGGGTTGAAGTAGCGCAGCAGGATGGCGTGGATAGGAGAGCCCGAAGCGATGGTGTCGCGGATGATTTCCTCATTGATTTGTTTGGTGTTTCCGTAAGGGGATTCTGCTTTCTTAATCGGAGCCTCTTCGGTTACTGGAAGTTTGTCGGGCTGGCCGTACACGGTGCACGAAGAAGAGAAGATAATGCCTTCTACGTTGTATTTTGGCATCAGTTCCAAAAGGTTGATAAGTGAAATCAGGTTATTGCGGTAGTACAGCAAAGGTTTCTGCACCGATTCGCCCACTGCCTTGCTTGCCGCAAAGTGGATAATGCCTTTAATGTCCGGATATTTGGTGAATACGCCGTCCAGTTTCTCGTAATCCAAACAATCCACCACTTCGAAAGCCGGACGCACACCTGTGATTTTCTCGATGTTGTCTACTACGTCGGAACGTGAGTTCGACAAATTATCTACGATAACAACGTCATACCCGTTGTTTTGAAGTTCGACTACGGTATGCGAGCCGATGTAGCCCGTACCGCCAGTCACTAAAATTCTTTCTTTCATGTCGTAAAAGGTAATTAGATAATAAAGTTTTCTTTCGAGCAAAGTTAAAGAAAAATATTGAGATATTGTAGACGATGGGGGTAAAAAAGACCGCAGTTTTTATGAAGATACCTTCGTTGGGCGATGAAGACGCCTTCGTAAAGTGATGAAGATACCTTCGATGGCATACGAAGCTATCTTCATCAAAAAACGGTTTTTTCTGTCTCCTCAATAGATAGTTTGTGCGGCTTCTGATTGTAGCCGGAAAAGGGAGGGAATCGGCTTGTCTTTATGCCTTTTCAAGGAAAAATGAAGAAAAAGATGAAAAAAATGGCGGAATGTATTGCAGGTTCAAATATTTGTTATACCTTTGCAACGCATTTGAGAAAAACAAGTGCTAAGGTGATGTAAACAAGGTTCCTTGGATGAGTGGCTTAGTCAGCGGTCTGCAAAACCGTGCACGGCGGTTCGAATCCGCCAGGAACCTCAATCCGGAAGGCTGGTTGATTAATTTCAACCAGCTTTCCGGATTTTACAAGGGAGAACATTCTTTACTTAGACCCGATATAAATTGCAGCTGTTAAGAAAGTTTTGGGATTCACCGAGTATCATAACGAGCATTTTCTTCTATTTTTGTGACTTGAAACAATCTAAAACGTATGATCATGTTGCAAAAAATCAGACAAGTAATAGCTTTCCTTTTCTTTTGCATAATCACGCTCTTGTTCCTTGACTTTACCGGAACACTGCACGCATGGTTCGGATGGATGGCTAAAATTCAATTCTTGCCGGCTGTATTGGCACTCAACGTCGGCGTTGTGCTTTTCCTTGTAGTGCTCACCCTCGTGTGCGGACGCATTTATTGCTCCGTTATCTGCCCGTTGGGAGTTTTTCAAGACATCGTGGCACGGATAGGGCGGGGGAAGAAGAAACTCCCCTATACGTATTCGAAAGCGAAAAACGTGTTGCGTTATAGCGTACTGGTGGTATTCTTGGTACTGATGGCCGGCGGATTCGCCTCGATAGCCGCGCTGATTGCTCCCTATAGTGCCTACGGAAGAATCGCCAACAACCTGTTCGCTCCCATTTACCAATGGGGGAACAATCTGTTAGCTTATTTTGCGGAACGTGCCGATAGCTATGCTTTCTATGAAACCGAAGTGTGGCTGAAAAGCCTTCCTACGTTCCTCATCGCTGTGCTTACCTTTATTATAATAGGTGTATTGGCATGGCGGAACGGGCGGACGTATTGCAATACCATTTGTCCCGTAGGTACCGTATTGGGATTCCTTTCCAAGTTTTCGTTGTTCCGCATCGAAATCGACAAAGAGAAATGCAAGAAATGCAACCTGTGCGCACGCCATTGCAAAGCGGCATGCATTGATATTCCGAATACCGCCGTCGACCATAGCCGGTGCGTGACTTGCTTTGATTGCCTCAAGCATTGCAAGCACGATGCCCTCCATTACCGTTTCGCCTACGGGAAAAAGGAAGAAGCCGCTCCGGCACACTCCGATGCTTCGCAACCCAAGGATAAAGGACGGCGAGAAGTGTTAGCGGGTTCCTTGTTGCTTCTTGCCTCTGCCGCCAAGGCACAAGCGGTGAAGAAAGCCGAAATCATTAAATTAGACGGCGGGCTTGCCGACATCATTGACAAACAGGCACCGAAACGGCAGACTCCGATTACGCCTCCGGGGTCGCAAAGCGCACGTCGTTTCTTCCAACATTGCACCGCTTGCCAGCTTTGTGTATCGGTCTGCCCCAATGAAGTGCTTCGTCCATCTTCTTCGCTCGATACGTTCATGCAGCCCGTGATGTCATACGAACGCGGGTATTGCCGTCCCGAATGTACGAAATGCGCGGAAGTATGCCCCACGGATGCCATTCATCTGACAGACAAGGCGGAGAAGTCTGCCATCCAAATCGGTCATGCCGTATGGGTGAAAGACCGTTGCATTCCGCTCACCGACGGACAAGCGTGCGGAAACTGTGCCCGCCATTGTCCTACAGGAGCCATCACGATGATACCTTCCGATCCGTCCAATCCCGAATCGCTGAAGATTCCGGCGGTAGATACCGAGAAGTGCATCGGATGTGGAGCGTGCGAAAACCTGTGTCCAGCACGTCCGCTCAGCGCGATTTATGTAGAAGGGCACGAAGTTCACCGAATCATTTAAAGATTTACCACAGAGTACACAGAGGCTCACAGAGAAAATAATTTTAATTTAAAGACTCTGTAAAACTCTGTGCTCTCTGTGGTGAAACCAACATCAACATAAATAAACATTTGCAATTATGGATAAACAAGATAACCGCATGAACCGCAGGGATTTCCTGAAGATAGTCGGCATCAGCACCGCCGGTACTGCCGTAGCCTTGTCGGGATGCTCCCCCAAAGAATCAACCGAGACTGCTGCCGAAGGTCCTGTGCCGACCGGCAAAATGACTTACCGCAACTTCCCGCCTTCGAAAGACCAAGTGTCTATCTTGGGCTACGGATGCATGCGCTGGCCTACGCTTCCCGCACCCGAAAAAGGCGGGAATGTCATCGACCAGGAACAGGTGAACCGCTTGATTGACTATGCCATCGAACACGGAGTGAATTACTTCGATACGGCTCCCGTGTATGTGCAAGGATGGTCGGAAACCTCTACGGGCATCGCCCTGAAACGGCATCCGAGAGAGAAGTTCCTCGTTGCCACCAAGATGTCGAACTTCAACCGTTCGGATTTCGAGTCGAGCGTGCAGATGTATCACGACTCGATGAAGAAATTGCAAGTGGATTACATCGACTATTACCTGCTTCACTCGTTAGGGAACACAGGCAAACGAAGCTTCCAGACCCGTTTCATCGACAACGGACTGCTCGACTACTTAGTAAAGGAACGTGAGGCAGGACGCATCCGCCACCTCGGCTGGTCGTTCCATGGAAGCAAGGAAGAGTTTGACAAGATATTGGCATACCACGAACAAGTGCACTGGGACTTCATCCAAATCCAGTTGAACTACTCCGACTGGCTGCACGCCACCCGCGGCAATGTCAACGCCGACTACCTGTACGAAGAGATTGCCAAACGGAACATCCCGATGGTCATCATGGAACCGTTGCAAGGAGGACGTTTGTCGAAAGTGCCCGAACACATCGTAGCCCGTCTGAAGACACGCAATCCCGAAGGCAGTGTCGCCTCGTGGGCGTTCCGTTTTGCCGGTACGAAGCCTATGATACTTACCGTACTGAGCGGCATGACCTACATGGAGCATCTGCAAGACAATATCCGCACATATTCGCCATTGAAACCGCTCACCGACGAAGAATGGCAATTCTTGCTCGATACCGCCGACCTGATGCTCAAGTACCCCACCATTCCGTGCAACAACTGCCAGTACTGTATGCCTTGCCCCTACGGCATCGACATTCCGGGCGTATTGCTCCATTACAACAAATGCGTGAACGAAGGCAACATGCCGCAAAGCAAGCTCGACCCTAATTACGCCAAAGCCCGCCGCGCCTTCCTGATAGGATACGACCGCAGTGTGCCGAAGCTGCGTCAAGCCTCTCACTGCATCGGGTGCGAACAATGCAATCCGCACTGCCCGCAATACATCAATATCCCGCATGAAATGCAGCGCATTGACCAATACGTAGAGAAACTGAAACAAGAAACATTGTAATGAATCATGGCACACAGATGACACAGAAGGACACAGATTTACACAGATTTTATTCTATGCAGACACAGCGCAGCCATAATTAACTGTGTAAATCTGTGTCCTTCTGTGTCATCTGTGTGCTATAAAAAAACAACCATGAACCATCTCATTCCCCTCCTCCACGAAGGAGGCTTCTCATGCGTCATTGCCAATCAGGGCGAAACACGTACTTTTACGCAACGCGGAGTAGCCGACCTGTATACCTTATATAATAATGACCCCGCTTTCATGCAGGGCGCCGTGATAGCCGATAAGGTAGTAGGCAAAGGAGCCGCTGCCCTGATGATATTGGGCGGAATGGCGGAAGTCTATACCGATGTGGTCAGCACTCCCGCCCGCAGGTTGTTTGAGCAATACGGTGTGAAGCTTTCGTTCGATAAGGAAGTGCCCCACATCATCAACCGCCAGCAGACCGGATATTGCCCGCTGGAAACGGCGTGCGGAGAAGAAACCGACCTGCAACGGCTCTACCGGATTATCGCTGACTTCGTAGCCAGCATGAAATAAAGGTTCACCACAGATTAGAAAATCAATTATCAAAATCTGTGTAATCTGTGGTGAAAAACCAACTCAGTCCACCAACTGAAGCCCTACGCCTTTCACCGTCTTTAGCTGCACACTCTCGTCCGCCGAAAGCAGTTTGCGCAAGCGCGACACGAAAACATCCAGGCTGCGCGAAGCGAAATAATCGTCTTCTGTGTTCCACAAGCGCGAAAGAATGACCTCACGGCGCACCACCTTTCCCTTGCTCTCGCACAACAGGCGGAGCAAATCCGCCTCGCGGACGGTAAGCGTTTCCATGTCTCCGCTTTCTTTCGATAAGGTAGAGCGGTCGGCATTAAACGTGTACAGCTTGCCTATCGCAAAGACCGCTTCGTGCGGTTCTGCCTGTCTGCCTTGCGTCATCTTGAACAAAGCAGTGATATGCGCGTGCAGTTCTTCGGGCAGGAAAGGTTTCTTGATGTAGTTGTTCACCCCCAATTCGTACCCCTTCACCACGTCTTTGGGCGATACTCTGCCCGAAGTGAAAAGGATAGGCGTCCGGTCGTCCGTCTTGCGGATGCGGTGCACCATTTCATACCCGTCCATTACGGGCATCTCGATGTCGGACACAATCACATCAGGCTTCCACGTTTTCCAAATCCGCAAGCCTTCCTCGCCGTTGGCAGCTGTCTGTATCTCGTAGCCGCCTATCATGTCTTCCAGCCCGCCACGGATGATGTAGCAAAGGTTGGCATCGTCTTCTACCAATAACAGTCTCGTCATTTGTTCCTCCTTTCTGTTTTTCACCACAGATTACACAGATTTAACTAATTAATTTTTCTAATCTGTGTAATCTGTGGTAAGACACGGCAGCACCAGCGTAAACTCGCTATACTCGCCTTCGATACTCTCTAACTTCACCGTGCCGCCATGCGCCTCTACGATGCGGAGCACATAGTTCAGTCCTAAGCCGAAGCCCGACGGACCTCCCTTGCGGCTCCGGCTTACCGCCGAGGCACGTTCATATTTCTCAAATATCTTTGCCTGGTCTTTCAGTGGGATGCCCCAACCGTCGTCGCGCACCGAAACAGATACGCTTCCGTCGGGATGCTTTTGAGACGCAAAAGCGATAGTCACCTCTTCGCCCGAATACTTTACGGCATTATCTATCAGGTTGCTCAATGCCTCGCGCAGGAACTCCTCATCAGCATATACCGTCTCCGCGTCCAAATGCCACACGTACCTGATTGGCTTCTCCGACTTTGCCCGGTATTTCTCGGCAAGGTCCTCCAACATCGGACGTAAGGCGCATTCCGTCCGCGTGAACTTCAGCTGGTTGTTCTCTAACTTGGCGAGGGTCAGCACCTTATTGGTCAGACTGATGAGGTGCTCTCCCTCCTCGCGCAAGATGCGGAAATACTTCGCCCGCTTCTCCGGCTGGTCGTCAAGCCGTCCTGTTTCGAGGATGCGCGTGCCCATTACGATAGAGCTGAGGGGCGTCTTCATGTCGTGTATCATGGCATACGAGAAATCTTCGCGCATCTTCGCCGTCTTGTCCTGCCGCAGGATGATGCGCACCTGCCAAGCGATGCACCCCACCAATACGCCGATAATCAATACCGTGGAAAGTAGCACCAATGTCATCCGCCGCGCGATGACCCAATAGGGATTGGTAATGATGCCCTGCACAAACCTCGCTTCCTCGAAGTCGAGCATCAGCGAATCGGTCTTCAGCGTACTTTCCCGATACAGCTCTTTTCCTGCCGAAGTACGGAGCACCCGCCCCGTAGAGTCGACGATACACGAAGCCACCTCGGCACGGATGCCGACCGAATCGAGCAAGTGGGCATAAATCGAGTCGAGCGCGGGGAGCGACACATCCAAATGCACTTCCGTGTAAATGTAGTCCTGCATCCCGGTATGGATGCTCGACATCAGCCATTGGTTTGGCATATTCCGAAATGTGGAAGCCGCTGTATCTACCTCGAACTTCAGCACCAAAGAAGAGTCTTTCTTGCCGAACTTCTGCTCCTTGTAGACCGACATCCGGTGGAACATCTCTTCCATCGAAGCGTCGCGGAACACCTCGTTCGCCTTCATCCGCAGGCTCTCCTCCGCCAGCCGGTAGCTGTTTGCCAGCCACATGTATTGCAGTCCCGCTACCGCCGCCACGGCGATGAGCACTATCCAGCGCAAATCCTTTATCCCTTTCATAAGCGGTTGGTTTTTCACCACAGAGCACGCGGGTCGAGAAGTTGACATTCGGCGTTGCAGAATCTTATAATACCGAAATCTTTGATTTTTACGATTGTTTTCATTGTCGGAAATAGGTTTAATTTGACATTCGGGTTCATTGAATCACCCCCAAAGATAGTTTTATTTTCCGAAAAACCACCTTCCGGGAGGTAAAAAATGTGCGGCGACCCCTCGCCGGAGACCTTCGGAGTGTCGGAAAACGCGCGGCGACCCCTCGCCGGAGACCTTCGGAGTGTCGGAAAATGCGCGGCGACCCCTCGCCGGAGACTTTCGGAGTGTCGGAAAATGCGCGGCGACCCCTCGCCGGAGACCTTCGGAGTGTCGGAAAGTGTGCGGCGAGGGGTCGGCGGATATTTTGCACGTTTTTCAAGGTCTATTCCGTGCCCATCCACGTCACTTCGGATTTGTAATCCGACGTAATCGAGGCGCGGATTTGTAATCCGCATCGTCCGCAGGATGGATTGCAACAAGCTATATCAGTGGGTATTACGGATTGCAAATCCGCAGTTCGATTACGCTGGATTACAAATCCAGCATAACAAGATTCATTACTTTATGTGCAGGTCTTCTTTCCGCAGTTCGTCAAGACGTTGCTGATTGAGTATGCCTTCATCCCAAAGCCGATCGGACTCTTGGTCGAGCTTTGCTTGGAAATGGCGGGTCAGCACTTCTTGTATCTCGCGTGCGTAGGCTTCGCTGTTATCGAACGAGAAAAGTTTCAGCAAATGTTGCTGCGTAGGGGTTAAGGTTGTTGCTTCCATAAGTTTTTTCTTTTAAAGATTCGTACAAAGATACTATTTTTCACCGTAACTTGCACTGATTTAATGATAAACAATTCGGTGTCCCCCCATTAACGTTACATTAACGTTGCGTTAACCACCGGTGCGGGGGCGGACGATTACCTTTGCGGCATCAACCTAAACAACAAGACGGATATGAAAGCATTTATCTTCTTACTGATGTGCGGGCTGGGCGCAGGGACGCTCGCCGCACAGACTTTGACAGGAAAAGTAACTGACACGGAGCAGCGGGCAGTAGAAGCCGCTACGGTGGTGCTGCAAGCCGCCGACTCGACTTATATCGATGCGACACTGACGGACAGCTTGGGCGTGTTCCGCTTCGGGCAGTGCCCCGAAAGGTACCGCCTCGTCGTGCAACATCTTATTTATCAAACGCTCGTCCACGAAGGGAGCGGGGCAGACGCGGGGACGCTCGTGCTTATGCCGAGGGACTATGCGTTGGGCGAAGTGACGGTAAGGGGCGAACGGCCCTTGGTGAAGGTGGAGGGCAGCCGGCTGACGTATGACGTGGCGCAACTCGCAGCCAGTCGCCTCGTGACCAACGCCTATGAAGCGGTGCTCCGGTTGCCGGGCGTAATGGAGCAGAATGGCACGCTCACCTTGGCGGGCACGGGAGCCGTGAGCCTCATCCTGAACGGCAAGCCTTCGTCGCTGACATACGAACAAATGGTATCTCTCTTAAAAGCGATGCCTGCCTCGCGCGTGGAGCGGGCGGAAGTGATGTATAGTGCGCCTCCGCAGTATCACGTGCGTGGGGCGGCTATCAACCTCGTAGTGAAGGGCTACAAGATGGGCGAAGGCGGGCTGCAAGGCGAGGTAAACGGCAATTACGTGCAGAAGGACGAGGCAGGCGGAAGTGGAGGAGTCACGTTGGCTTGGCTTTCGGAACGCTGGGATGTGGACGCGATGTACAACCTCAAGGATCGCTATTACCGTCAGGGCATGGACTTCCACGCCCTGCATACCGTGGACGGCGAGACGCACGACATCCGCCTGCCCGACAATGGCTGGGGACGAAGCCTTACCCATACCTTCCGCCTCGGCACCACGTATAAGCCTACAGTGAACGACCGCCTCAGCCTCAGCTATATGGGCAGCCTGAAGCCTGACGGGAAATCGGTAATGGACGCGTGGGGCAACGTGACAAACTCGCATAATGAAAAGCGGAGCGACGTACAGCTGCATAATGCCTCGCTGAACTATACCGCCGGATTCGGGCTGAGCGCAGGTGCAGACTATACCTATTATAAAGACGAGAACACACAGGACTTCACCGATACCCAATCCGAGCCTTCCGCCTTCCGAAGCGACTCGCGCCAGCGCATCGACCGCTGGAAAGTGTATGCCGACCAAAGCCATTCGCTCGCGAAAGACTGGACGCTGAACTACGGAGCTTCGTTCGCATACGTCAAAGACCGCAATTCGCAACATTACAACCAGCCCGAAATGAGCGGCGAGAATACCGAAAGCCGCATCGATGAATATACCTACAACGTCTATGCGGGTTTCGATAAGGTGTTCAGCCCGCAATGGAACCTCAGCGCATCGGCGGCGGTGGAATATTACCGGATGGCGGACTACCGGAAATGGGCGGTCTACCCCACCCTTTCGCTGAACTACATCCTTTCGCCCTCGCACATCTTCCAGTTGTCGTTCAGTTCGGACAAGACCTATCCCGACTACTGGACGCTGAGCGGAAGCGTGGGCTACCTGAACGGGTATCAGACCTCGGTGGGCAACACCAACCTGCGCCCGTACAGCGACTATACCGCTACGCTGACGTATATCTGGAAAAACAAATACATCCTGCAAGCGGACTACAGCTACGTGCCCGACTATTTTATGCAGATGACTTACCTCGACTCGCACGAACTGCGCGCCGTGTACAACTACCAGAACTGGGATTTCATCAAGCTGCTGACCTTCACCGCCGTCATCCCCTTCAAAGCAGGAACGTGGTGGGACAGCCAGCTGATGCTGAACGCCCAGCTGAAACACGACAAGGCGAGCGATTACTTCGACGCACCTTTCGACCACAAGCGATGGGCAGGCATCGGGCAATGGACGAACACCTTCACCCTGAGCCGCAAGCCCGACATCCGCCTGGAAGTGTCCGCCTTCGGTCAGACAGGCAGCGTGCAAGGCAGTTACAGCATCGGTGCCGCGGGCTATGTGGATGCCGCCCTGCGCTATACCTTCGCCAATGGCAAGGCGATGATTCAGGCAAAGGGAACCGACCTCTTCAACGGGATGAACCGCCTCAACATCGAGTCGCGCAACGGCACCCAGCACTTCGATATGCGGGTAAGGAACTACGAGCGCAGCCTCACCGTCTCGTTCAGCTACCGGTTCGGCGGGTATAAGAAGCAGGAAGCGAAAGAAGTGGATACATCGCGGTTTGGGATGTGATGCGGTCTTACCATTTCCAATGCGAAGACATAGAAACGCAGAGTCTATTCAATGTATTCTATATCCAAATCAATCTTGCCTACATATTCTTTCGGAATGACGTAGGCAACATACCAGGTCTCTACAACGTTTGTCATATTCTGATATATTCGAACAGAAAGGAGGTAGCGGTCGCCCGACTGGAGCAGCTCTTTCTGCAGATCGGTTATTCCGCTACCGGAAATCCCTTTCACTATCGCCAATACACCATCTGAGAAGGGTATGTTTGCCTCGGGTTTCGTATCTTCCTCAGCAAAAAGCCGGTCGAATCCGGTTTTGCTCTCGATATAAACCACAGTGTCCAAAGGAATATCAAGGTCGTAACCACGTCTGTAACTGATTTCATCGTATGCATACGGCAATTCCACAAACGCATCGCTGCATGAAGCGAATGGCAAGCATACAGCTAATATAATCAGGTAGAATAAGAAATGTTTCATAATGTGCTCTTTCGTAAGTTAAATATAGAATTATCATTAGCAAATATAGACATTATTTCTCAAACTCGCAGATTAAGAGCCTGTTTAAAATTTCCGATAAAGTTGTATTATCAGGTCTCTTTTGAGTTTGTTTCCGGTCTGTTTTCCCGATTTTATGCGTCAGATAGCCCGCGATCCTCCTTATAAAATCAGAAGAACATCCTCGAAAACAATCCTCAAAATAAGCCTGAGCAAAATTTAAACAGGCTCTAAACCTTTATCATCCCGAAGTAATAGATATTTATATGAGTCAAGTATCTCTTCTTGTTTAATTTTAATACCTTAATTATGCTTTCGGTTATAATGGAAACGCATGAAAAACGGATAACGGATTGGGAGAAAATTCTAGCGAAGATGGATATGTTTGGTGAGGCAGCCGTGGTTTCAGACAGTTTCATCACGGTGAAACTATCGTTTTGCCTTGCTGAAACTATCGTTTCACCTTGTTAAAACTATCGTTTCTGCTTGATGAAACAGGATGAGGATGCAGCTGCCTTTCGGAAGGCTTGCGGATGATGTGCCCGATGAGGCTATATGTCTGTGTGAACCAACCGGATAGAGGGTAAAAGAAAAGCCACGGATTACACCGGAACGGACGGTTTTCGATGGAATAGGGAAGCGGTGTAACCTGTGGCGGGAAAGTTTTTGGGGCAACGATGCCCCTGGAAGGAAGTTTATCCGATTTTGCTGATTTTCTTCAGTTTTTCTTCGTCAACTATTTTTATTTTGCGTCCATCGATAATGAGCAGCTTCTCGGCGGCAAAGTTCGACAAGGTACGGATGGCGTTCGAAGTGGTCATGTTCGACAGGTTGGCAAGGTCTTCACGCGAGAGGTAAATGCTCAGCGTGCATCCGTCTTCTTCCAGTCCGTAGGTGTCTTTCAGGAACAGCAGCGATTCCGCCAGCCGTCCGCGGATGTGCTTTTGCGTCAGGTTGACGGTGCGTGCATCGGATATGCCCAAGTCTTTCGACAACTGGCGGATGAAGTACATCGCCAGTCCCGCGTTTTGCTGTACTAATTCTTCGATGATTGTCATCGGGATGAGGCACATCGTGCAAGGCTCGAAAGCCGCCGCCGCCGTCACGAAATTTTCTTGGGCGAAATAAGCCCGGTAGGCGAAATACTCCTTGTTTTTTATCACGCGGATAATCTGGCTGCGTCCGCCTACTCCGTCCTTATAGATTTTCACTTTGCCGTTCAGCAGACACATCATGTATTGCGGGGTTTCGCCTTCGCAATAGATGATTTCGTTCTTCTTGTATTTCTGAATCGTAAAGTTTTGCGCAAGGTAATCACGTTGCGCCTCTGTAAGAGGTTGCCATAAATCGGGAATACTCTCGGCAATCTCTGCTTCTGTCAGTTCCTTCTTTACCATAGGTGCTATAAAACGATGTTATGAAGCACAAAGGTAGTAAGAAAAAATGAAAATCTTTATTTAAAGCCTAAAAAATCACGCTTGGGCAAGCGGATTTATTATATATTTGCCTTTGCAATGGCAAAAAGGAAAGTCGTATATGGTTTGATGTGTTGGATAGGCTTGCTTTTAGGATTGGCAGTGTGTCCGGCGCGGGGGGAGGTTTCTGTCGGCAGAGTGTCTTCGCCGCATCAGGAATACGCCCCCGATTCGGTCTTGTCGCATATTTTCCGGGCGGCTACTCTGTATGCCACCGAAGTGGAGGAATATAAGGCCGACCTTTACCTGAAAGGGCTGGCACGCATCCATAAGCGGAACCGCATTTTGAAGTACATCCCTTCCATGTTCCGCTTTGAAAAGGGGGTGGACGATTACATCCACGAGTCCATCAGTAAGCTGCACTATACCGCTCCGAGCATTTACGACCGGAAGGTACTGGCTACGGTTTCTACTTTTCCCGGAGACAATAGCCGCTTCTTTGATGTTGTCGATTTCCTGAAATTCAATCTGTACGCACCTTCCGTTATGGAGGATAAGGTGCTTTCGCCGCTCAACGAAGAATCGAGCGTGCACTACAATTATCTTATCGATTCGGTGGCTTACCGCCGCGACGGCAAGGTGTACAAGTTACGCATCACTCCGCGCTATCCCAGTACTCAATTGTTGGAAGGCTCGTGCTGGATTTCATCGAACGACTGGACCATCCGTTACTTGGATTTTCGGGGCAAGTACGACTTGGTCACCTTTCATGTGACCATGCGCATGGGGGATACGCCGCAGACGAAATACCTGCCGCATACGTTGAACCTCAACGTGGTGTTCCAATTTTTGCGCAATAATGTGGAGATGGATTACTCCGGCTGGTTGAACTATGAGGAGGTGAAGTTCCGCGATAAGGACGCCGAGCCTGTGAACTGGCGGACAAAAGACCAAAGCCACTATGACTTGACCGACTCGTACACTTTGATAAGCGATACGACACGGCTGATGCACGACCGCGATTCGTTTGCCCGTATCCGTCCGCTTCCGCTCAGCGACGAAGAAGACAGCCTGTACCGGGCATACGACGAGCGGCATCGGATAGGGCCGGAAGACACGTTGAGGGTGGAGCCTACCAAGTTCCGCAGGAACCTGGTGCTGCTGGGGCAGATGGGCGATGCGCTGATCAGCAGTTATAACATCGATATTAATAAGGTGGGGAACATTTCTTGTTCGCCGCTCATCAATCCGTTGTTGGTGAGCTACAGCCACCGCAACGGAATCGCCTACCGGCAGGAGTTCAAATATAACAAGCTGTTCCACGACGGCAGACTGCTTCACTTGGTGCCGCAAATCGGTTACAATTTTACGAAGAAAGAGTTTTACGCCAAGCTCGACGGCGAGTATGTTTACAATCCGCGCAAGCATGGAGCCATTTATTTGAGCGTAGGGAACGGAAACCGTATTTATAGCAGCGTTGTGCTCGACCAGCTTCAGGCGCAGCCCGACAGCACGTTCAGTTTCGACGGACTCGAGCTCGATTACTTTAAGGATGTATATCTCAACCTTTCGCATAACATCGAGATAATCAATGGGCTTACGCTGTGGACTGGTGTGTCGATGCATTGGCGGCATGCCGTAAACGGCACGCCCGAAGTGGCGGAACGGGTGCAGCTGAAATATAACAGCTTCGCTCCCCGCGTGCGGGTGGAATGGACGCCGGGAATGTATTATTATTATGCCAACGGAAACCGCAAAGTGAATGTCGGTTCCCGTTATCCTACGTTCATTCTCGATTACGAACAAGGCATCCGGTTGCTCGACTATTCGGGCAAATACGAGCGTCTGGAGATTTCCGCCGAACAACGGATCCGCATACGCGGCTTGCATACCATCGCTTATCACATAGGCGGAGGTTTTTTCACGAATCAGGACAATGTGTATTTTGTGGATTACGTAGACTTTGCCAACCGCAACTTGCCGCAAGGGTGGAACGATGACATCGGCGGTACTTTCCAAATGCTTGATTCACGTTGGTATAATGCGTCGCGTCATTATTTCCGCGGGAACATGACTTACGAAACGCCTTTTTTGCTCCTTTATCCGGTAAGCCGTTTGCTTTCGTTCGTGCAGAAGGAACGTATTTATGCGGGTATTCTCTTTATGCCGCACCTCAATCCTTATCTTGAATTGGGGTACGGGCTGGGCACGCATATTTTCGATTTCGGTGTCTTTATCGGGAACGAGAAGGGCAAGTTTACTTCGGTAGGCTGTAAGTTCACGTTCGAGTTGTTTAACCGGTAGGCGTGGGACAGTCTTATTTCCGTAAGAACGCGTCTTTGCGGCAAGCCCAAAAACGGATGCGGCGGATGAGGCTTCCCAACGGACGGCATACATCAAACACGGGAAGGAAGAAGCCGAATTTTTCTTTCAAGTCCCACGCGGTGTGATACCATACGTGCATCACGGTCAGTTGCCGGATAAGCCAACATGCAGCCGTCACGCCTGCCGGTATCCATTGTTTGTCCATCACCCCTACGGTAAGAGTTGCCAGACACATCAAGTGGAACAATCCGCAAGTGAGGGTTTCGAAAGCGTTGAGCCGGGGTGCCATGCCTCGCAAGAAGTGTGCGGTAGCCATCGTCCCCATCCTTTCTTCCCGCCAAGCACGCTTGGCAGGTACGGGCAGACGCACGATGCTTTCCTTGCCTCGTGCCACTCGTGTATTCCGTCGGCTGGCAAGGGCGTTCACCAGCAAGTCGTCTTCTCCCCGTTGCAATTGCAGGTGGTCGCTGAATCCTTTATGTGCCTGATAAACACTTTTACGGTAAGCTAAGTTGGTGCCTACTCCCATATACGGATACCCCGCGAGCGCCCAGTTCAAGTAACGTAATGAATTGAAGAACGAAGCGGCCCGGACACGCAGCGCAGAGCATCCTTTCTGACGGATGTAACCGCTGTAACCTAAGACGATATCGGTTTCAGGGGTCATTTCGCGGGCAAGGCTTTTCAGCCATTGGTCGCTGTCGGGGCGGGCGAAAGGGCTGGTTACCACAATCCATTCGTAATGACTGGCACGGATGCCCATCGCTATGCCCAATTTCTTCCGGCTTACGTAGCGTGCCGATTCGGGGATAAACGTATGATAAAGGTTCGGATACCGGGCAGCAAGGATTTTCAGCGTCAGTTCGTCTTCGCCCGCGGATTGGTCGTTTATCACAATCACTTCAAATTCGGGATACGCTTGTTCCAATAAGGCGGTTAGGTTCTTTTCCAACGCTTCTCCGGTATCCTTAGTTACGACCACTACCGAGAGTGGAGGATATTCGGTGGGAGCTTCCGCCGCTTTCTGATGAAGATACCGGTGAAGCCTGCTGTATAGTCCGCACGCGAACGCCATCTGTATGATGAAGAAGGCGATGCAGATACCCGCCAAAATAGCGGCGGTAGAAGTTAAGTCGATTGCAATCATAATCCGTTTGGGTTGAAAAAACGGTGCAAAAATAAGGGAAATCCGGTTTGTATGAACGAAAGAGGTGCAGATTTTCGTGAAAAGAGGAAATTCCCTATCGGCGATAGGCAGTTTCCTAAGGAGAAATAGTAGGATTCCTTCGGGAAGAAAAAAGATTTTCCCTACTTTTGCCGCATCACCATAAAATGAAGACAGATGAAACAGTTAGTGAAAAACGTGTGTGGGGCACTCGCCTTATGTGTGCTGGCAAGCGGATGCGGTTCGCTTTTTACGGCTTCGAATAAAACGACGGTAAGCAACCTACGTCCGGGCATGACGCAAGCACAAGTGCAAGGCATGCTGGGAAGCCCCGACTACAAACGCTTCGACGGTGGAATGGAGCAGTGGGAATACCGGAGTTATTATTACACGCAAGGCAACCAGCCGGTCAATGTCATCGTTGATTTCAACGACGGGAAAGTCGTTGCACTCAATTCGTTTGATACACCTCAATATCCTACCCCACCGGTACCGCCAGTGGTGGCGGTATGCCCGCCTGCCCACCCTGATTATCCGAACCGTCATGCTATGGTATTGAACGAGCGGCAGTTTGATACTTTCTTCAAGCGTGTAAAAGATGAACCGTTCGATGACGACCGCTTGGAATTGCTGAAAGAAGAAACCGACCGGACCGACTTTACGTGTGCCCAATGTGTACGCTTGCTTCGTCTGAACACATTTGATGACGAACGTTTACAGATGTTGCGCATATTGGCACCCGCCATTATCGACCCCGAAAACGGAAAGATGATTATTGACTTGATGGATTTTCCTTCGTCGGAGGCGGAAGCGAGGAAGCTGTTGCGTTCAGTTGCGGATAGGTAATCGTTTCCAAAGCCAACGGGGAATCAGCCTCCAGCCTCCTACCAATAGCCGGTATCTCCAATCGATGGTGACAATACGTTCTTTCCGGTGGATGGCACGGACGATGCGGGAGGCTACTTTCGCGGGATTCATCAGCATGGGATAGTTTTTCCCGTCATTGAGTAAGTCGGTCTTGACAAAACCGGGACGGATGTCGGTGAAGCGGATGGCTTTTTTCCCTTGCATGAATGCCAATTGTTCCAAAGCGTCGATGTAGGTATTCTGAAAGCGTTTGGTGGCGGAATAAGCCGGTGCGATACCTAATCCCTTGGTGCCGGCTATGGAACTGATGACGGTTATATGTCCTTTGCCTTGTCGGGTAAAATAATGGAATGCCGTATCTATCATGCGGATAAATCCGGTGACATTGGTTTCCGCCGTATCGGTTTCGGTGTCGAGTGCCAAGCAGAAATTCTGATGCCCGATGCCGGAGCAATGCAGATACAAGTCCATTCCGCCTAAGTCGGCGATTAAAGCTTCCAGTTCCGCCTCGGCTCCTTCTTTGCGGATGTCGATGACGCGGTAGCAGACGCGTGAAGGGGCTTCGCGCTGGAAAGCTTTCAGCCTTCCCTCTCTTCTGCCGGCAATGCCTAACATCCATCCTTCTTTCAGCAGAAGGCGGGCGGTTTCATATCCGATGCCCGATGTGGCTCCGATGATAATGGCTCGTTGGGGTATTTGTCGGTTCATAAGCTATAAAGGATTGGTTCGTGTTTCGTAAATAAATGTCTCGAAGATCGGCATGTTAATCATTCCTATCGAAGTCTCCTTGGCAAAAGCGTTCAAGGGAGGTGTGGACATATCCATTGTGTATTCGGATGTGTTCCATGAGCTTGCGGAACGTAGGGCTTGCGCCAAGGATTTCCGGGTTCCCGGTAAGGAATAATTGCTTGCGTGCCCGGGTGATGGCTACATTCAGCTTGCGGTCGATTGTATGCCCTTCTTCACGGAACGTGTTTTCGGTCAGGAAGTTCAATTGGATGAAATTCCGCACCGTAAACGAGTAGATAATCACATCGCGTTGGCTTCCCTGATAACGCTCTACCGTGTCAATCGAAATTGCGTCTAAAGCCGGTATGCCGAGCCGGGCAATCTCTTTCCGTATCATGGCTATCTGGTTGCGGTAAGGCACAATGACGCCTACGGTTTTATTGGCATCGAATGCGGGACCGGTAAATTGATAAATGCGTTCCAATAGGGTGGCTACGATACGGGCTTCGTTCGGATTCGTTTTGTCCGAGTGGGTGGTATCGTCAGGCATTTCGGAAGCGATAAAGACCATGCGTTTTTGCAAAATCAGC
The DNA here is from genome assembly GCA_949296855.1 of uncultured Bacteroides sp. Taxonomy (GTDB): domain Bacteria; phylum Bacteroidota; class Bacteroidia; order Bacteroidales; family Bacteroidaceae; genus Phocaeicola. Next base: position 45,422 of record CASFRN010000123.1, read on the forward strand.
TTGTCTAAATCATCTTTGGGTTCGAGGAAACGATAAGGAAGTGTTTCTTCCTGATGCGGGAGAGGGACGGGTTCCAACTGCTCTTGGAAATAAAAAGCATGGTTGGGAAACTCGGCGATAGCCGGATGCATGCGCCCTTGTTTATGAAGCACGCTCCGGAATTCCGGGGGACATTGCTTATACAAACGTTCGAATAGGGAGTTGCGGCAATCTGTCAAGCCGATTCCGAGCAGAAGCGGGTCGGTGACCTTTGCCTCTGTTTCGCTTTGTTGGGCTATGGCGGGCAATTGCTTATAGTCGCCCACCAATACGAACTTATCTATGGCATTTCCCGCCGTGTCTTGTGCCGAAAGGATGCCGATAAGTTCCGGTTCCAGTATTTGAGAGGCTTCATCGATAATCGCTAAGCTGAAATGTTTCAGGTTGAATAGATAGGAACGTCCGTTAATGGCACTGGTGGTTCCCACAAAGATTCGGGTGCGTGCGATTTTGGCACGGATATCGGTTAGTTTGGGACAATCTGCCAAGCTGTTCTTTAATAAATAAGGAGTGAAACGCGGGTCGCATGTCAGTTCATGCCCGATACGGATAAAAGGATGTTGGCTGGCTATGTGCGACTCTACCAACATGTTGCAGATTTCATCTACCGCCCTGTTGGTGTAAGACAAGAGCAGAAGCGAAGCTTGCGGGTCGCTCAGGGCTTCTTCTACCATATAGCGCAAGGCGCACGAAGTCTTGCCTGTACCCGGAGGGCCGACTAACAGGAAATAGTCATTGCTTTGTTTCTCTTTTAGAATCAACCCGTCGAACCTTCCGTACGAGCCGTTCAGCTTGCGTGAGGCATCACGGGTGGGCGTCCGTTGGTTTAATAAGAGTCGTTTCCGGTCATCTTGTGCCGAGAGGAAAGCATACAGCCCCCGCATGGCGTTGACCGTGGATATATCCGAAGCGTCATGTTCTAAGGCGAATGTGTCCGTTTCGGTTCCGATGATGTCTTTGTTTTGTTGCCCGTTGCGTAATTGTACGATAATCCGGTCGGGATTGATTTCTACTAAGTTTCCTTTCATGAGTATCTCCCGAAGGACATCGGGCTGGTCTTGGTAAGGATAGAGGATAACGATGTCTCCGGTGCGGAAGTTCGGAAGGAAATCATCGCCTTGCCGGGGGATGCTTAGCGTAATGAGGTCATAGCCTTTCCCCGGTCCGCTTTGCCGTTTCTCGGTGATTTTCAGCCCCAATAAGATGTTTCCCGATTCTATTTTTTCCGCAAGCGGTGTGTGCCAAAGTCCGGCAAATCCTCTTGACGAATCTGTATTCCCACCCGTTTTGCTCAGGATTTGTTCTTTCGAGACAAAGGTGAAGAAGCGTTGGAAATAGGCACGTTCCAGCGGGCTGCCTTGCTTGAGCGGGGCAATCAATCTGTCTAATTCCGGCTTTTGGTAAAGCGTCCATAGCTTGCCCGATTCGCCTTTCTCGTTCAGCATATCCGTACTGATTTCTTCCATAAGCGAAGTTATACCGCCTTCTCCCAATGCCATTTCTTCGCTCACGATGTAATTGCGCAAGCGGATGCACTCGCGGAACAAGGTTTCCGAAAAGTGTTCTAACATCAGTCCGTCGGTGTATTTCGAGTAGAGCAAAAGGGTTTGCGTGTCATCGGCTTTCCGCCCGAAGTTGTACATCAGGATGCCTTGGTAGAGCATCATCTGCACATAATGGTCTTCCTTATGCCGGTGGTTATATTCATCCCGCTTGCCGGCTTTTTGCTCGATTAAGATTTTCAGGTCTTTCTGAAGCATGTCGGTACGTCCTTGCAAGCCTAATTTCTCGCAAATGAACGAGGCTTCGAGCAGGGTGTGCCGCTTGTCGAAATCCGGCAGGTTATGGGGCAGGATGTTGCTCACGAACGAGCGGATATTCAACATTTGCCGTTGGGCAAGGCCGTGGAAGTCCGTGGGAATATCGCAGGTGCAGAACTCCAGAGCCGAGGAAGCGAAGAATTTCTTCAGGGTCTGTGTATACGCCACCGGAGCATCGGTTTGCTCGTTGATGTAATCATCCAAGAACTGGCTGGCAAGGTTTCCCAATAGAATTTGGTACGTATTGGCGCGCGGCTTGATTTTATTCAGGAAAAAGTTGAGCGGATGATGCCCGTACTCGCGGAAGCATATAGCCAACGAACTGATGTCAATCAGGTAATCGGGATGCGCCACGATGAGTTTCGGAACGTATTCATGATGTTCGTTGATGCGGACATCCAAGAGGTTCAGTTGCATGTTTTCCTTGAGCAATTCATGGATGTAGCGCAAATCGTTGTTGTATCCTCCTTGGGCATAATCGATGATGATGAACGGGTCTGTTTCGTTATCCGATGAGGCGTATATTTTGTTCTCGGTCCAATTAGATACTACGACACGCAGGTAGGGCACGTATGACAAGCCGTTCTCGTGATAAGGACGGTTCGTGTCCGGAATCTCTTCCTGTAGGCTCACGGGGATAGGCATGTCGTATGCCAATGAAATGAAACGGGCTAAGGCACGCAAGTCGTACCGATAGGTTTCCATATCGGGCGTGAAATCCCTGCTCATGGCTTTTCTTCCGTTCCGGCGCATGGTTTGGATGGCATACCGGTCGGCTGGCGTCATGCGTTTTTCTTTGCATACGAAGTCCAGCCGTGAGAAAAGGTTGGAGAAGGAAAGCGTGACTTCCGCGGTCTGTTCATAGCAAATCTGTTCCAACAGTTTATAGAGCCGTATGTACTTATCCTTCAGCGTGTCGAGGCTTGCCGTAGGTTTCCGGTGAATCTGCTCGGCTTGCTTGTACAAGTCAAACGCTTGCAATTCGATGTGTTCCGTCATGCTCACAAAGTTTCACCGGGGATGGATTGCAGGCAATAGGCTTTCTCCAGTGCCGGATAGAGCGAACGGTACACATCGGTCACGTCTTGCCACAAGATGCGTTCCGGTGTCATTTCGGTTTTTGTCATTGTATCGGGATTGAACGAATACGAAAGAATGAGGTCATAGCTCTTTCCGTCGGTCAGCTCAATGTGTATCTTTTGGTCTCCGTTATCCGATGCGGTTTGCGTGAAGATGCCATGGCGTTCATTCGTTCCGGCTTTGTCCGCATAAAGCGTCACCATGCCTTCCGACCGGCTTTCGTTGGTATAGGTGAAGACATATTTCCCTCCCGCCTGTACGGGCGAGTTGGCTTCGATGTCGTTTTGGATTGCGAGGGTTTGGTCTTGCGTAAGCCCTCCGCCCTGCGCGATGCCCGCCACTTCGCTTACCTGATACGTGGTTTCGGGGTAAGATACGTTCACCTGCAAAGTCATATAGTTGCCTGCCCGGTCGGAGATAGTTAAAGAGGCGTTTCCAAGTGCTTGCGGGAGGATAGTCAACTGGTTGCCGTCATACCGGTAATCTATCTTGTCCGTGCTGGGAGCCTCGATGATATAGCTTCCGTTCCCGCCCATGATGTAAAAGCTTACGCCCGGGCTGAAGAGCGGAATCTCTAAGGTATTGTTTTCCAAGAGGGCTTCGCTTGCTACGGAAGTCAGTGTGATAGGCGGATAATCATCGTCTTTGCACGAGGAAAAAGAAAGAGCGGTTATTGCTAACGTAAGGCAAAGCAAGCCTTTAAGTATGTTTTTTCTCATAATCATCATTTATTTAAAAACCATTCAATGAGCCAAAGATACGATTTTCCCTGTATGTGTGCAACGGTTGGTCTGATTTTTTATGATAAGGGGTATCTTCATAAAATGCTGCTATCGAAGTGCCTGCCATCGGCTCTTTACCTTGTTTATCAAATTATCGGATAAAATGGGATGCAAAAGGACAATTTTTCAGCCATTTGTTCCTGCCCAATGCAAAATTGGAGTACTTTTGTGGAAGCCTAAAATTCATTTGACACAGATATGGACCGCATAAAGCATTCAATTCTCCTGATAAGCCTGTGGGTGGTCTTCCTGCTCTCCGCCTGCCGCCCCGGGCATTCCCGCCCTGAAACATCCGGGCAGGACAGCGTGTACACCAGTGAATATATAGAGAAAATCTCGTTTGAGGAACCGGAGAAAGCCCTCGCCCTGCTCGACACGGCGGAGGAAAGGCGGCTGCTCACGCCCTTTGACATCAACGGGCTGCGCTGCCTCGTGAACCACAACGGGCTTTCGCGTTACCGGATGGCACTGTTCTACGCACGCAAGGCTTACGCCGACCCGGAGGCGCGGAAGCATCCCGACAGGCTCTTGCTGTTGCTTTCCTACATGGCGGAGGACAGCCACACCAACGGCGACTATGCCGCCAGTGTGCGCTACTGCACCGAGGGGCTGGAGCTTGCCAAGGAGCAGGGCAGCAACACCTACGAGGCCGATTTCCACGTCACTTGGGCAAAGACCCTGATGCTCATGGCGCAGCACGGCGAGGCGTTCCGGCATTTCGACACCGGTATCGGCATACTCGAAGAGGAAGCCCGCAAGGACGCAAGCTACCATGCGTGGGACGAGCTTTTCTATTCCGTCGGGCTGAAACTTTCCGCTCTTTATGAAATAGACCACAACGAGGAAGCCTACGCCATGTTCCCGCAGATGGAGGAAGCCTTGAAAGGCTTGGAGGCGAGCAAGGACGCGCCGGACAGACTGGCGGAACTGCGCCAAGCCGAACTGCTTGCCTTGATTTGTCCTGTTGCCTACGCCACGGGGCGCAAGGCGGAGGGAGAAGCCATCTATCGCCGCTTGGAGGTCAATCCGGTTGCTTCCACGCCCGACGGCGAGTACATCCGCATCCCCGGACTGGTGGCTGCCGGACGCTTCGATGAGGCATTGCGCTATGTGTATCGTGAGAAGAAGCTGCTCCAAGCGAACACGGACACCGTGAACTGGGACTACGTCAACCCGCACCTCCAGTCGGAATTGGAGGCTTGGCAGGGCAAGGGCGATGTCCGCGAGGTGGCACGGGTGCAGGCCGTGATGCTTGCCCTGACGGACACGCTCCGCCAACGGGAACGGACCGAGGACGCATTGGAATGGTCGGCGATTTATGAGAGCGGGGAAAAGGACGCGCGGATAAAGGAAGAACAGCAGGAAAGCCGCTTGGCGTGGACGGTGGCGTGCTTTGTCGGCGTGTTGCTCGTCGTCAGCGGCGGCTTCATCGTGACCATCGTCCGCAAGAGCCTGGGCATCAGCCGCCGCAACGCGGCATTGGCGGCACAGGTGGAGGGCCATGTGGCAAACCGCAAGGAGCTTGACCGCAAGACCGAAGAGAACCTTGCCCTGCACGACCTGCTGGAACAGGCAAGGCGGGAACTGGAAGCGGAAAGGGCAAGGAACGCGCCGAAGGAAACACCGGTTCAGGAAAAGACCACGCCTGATGAAAACGGAAGTCAAACGGCAACGGAAGCCGACCGCATCCTCTTCGAGCGCATCACCTGCGAGATAAAGAACCGCCAGCTGTTTCGCGACCCGGACTTCTCGCGCCCGGACATGCTCAAAATCATCCCCGTGCCGCAGAACAAGTTTGCCAGGCTGTTCAAGCAGTTCACCGGAAAATCGTTCAAGGCATATCTCCGCGACTTGCGGTTGGGGTATGCCAACGAGCTTTTCATCGAGCACCCCGACTGGTCGATGGATGCCGTCATCAAGGAATGCGGCATGTTGCGGAGTTCGTTTTATGCGGCATTCATCCAAAATTACGGCATGAACCCGGACGAGTTCCGCAAAAGCCTGCAAAAAGGGCATAAAAACAGCAAGCTTGCAAACGCTTGATAACAAGATGTTTACGGCGACAGCGTGAATTTTCTGGACAACAAGCGTGAATTTTTTGGACAACAAGTGCCCAAAATCTTTTGCAGGGAACTGTTTAGTTCTTACCTTTGTATGGGTGCGCAAACCATGCGCCGCTTGAAAAAGGCAAAAAGAACACCATCATATTATATAGTAGAATGAAACAGTACGGACACATACCAGCCACGCAGCCTTCGGCACAGACCGCCGACGGCGGACGCCGCAGCCCGATGACGGATATTGCGGCACTTCCTGTGCGTGAAAATCCGTACAAAAACACCGCTAAAAACTTGTGTATGTGCGGATTTTGTATACACACACACAGTACCGCCACGCGCGTTAAGATAAGAAAAATTCTCTGGGAAACAATGCCTTACACACTTTTTCCTTCTTCGTGTAAGGCGGATTCACTCCCTTTTTATTCACTTTTAACCCTTACCGCCATGCTTATGTCCGTATCTGACATCGGCACGACGGCTACCGGCACAGGCTACGGCTGGCTTTTGCCCGCCCTTCTTGTGCTGTGCCTCGCCGTCATTGCCGTGCTTGCCGCCGTCATTGTCCGCCAGCGCAGGCTGATTAATCTTGAAAACAAATACATCGCGCGTTATGCCGGACAATACCTCAACCTCAAGTACAAGGTATTCTCCGAATTAAGCAAAAATCATCCTATGGACAACGGGACGTCACGTTAGTATGGCTATTTGACACAAGAATATGCGCATGAGAAAGATGAACTATATAATAAGGTATGCTTTTGTGGCAGTGTCCGCCCTATGGCTGGCATCCTGCTCGAAAGACAATTCCAATACCCCGCACCCCGACCAAGGCGTGGTAAGCGTCTCCGTGGACTATCCGCAAGGCGCGGAAGAGGGTGATTACACCGTGGAAGTGGACGGGCAACCGTTGGACGAGGGCGACAATGCCTCCAATCCCCTGGCACCGGGCGAGCACACGGTGCTGGTCTATAACACCCCCGAAGGCTTCACCGTGACGGACGG
>CASFRN010000124.1 GCA_949296855.1 uncultured Bacteroides sp.
CGGAAAATCAAAGCCGGGAAAAACCAATAAGCCAAAATAAAAATGACCCCGTCGGCCAGGACTTATACGGGGCATATGCAGATTTTTTTCGGAGGGTCAGCGGCATTTGGCGCACGGGGTCAACACGCTGTGGATTTTCCATCTATGTCCATATCGTTCACTTCAAGAAAAAGACCGTCTATCTTTTTTCTGTATTCTCTTATCAGCATATCGCACTTGTCAAGAACCTGCTGGTTCTTTATCTTGAAACTGGAGGTAAGGTCTTTCCTGGTTACATACATGGTCGTGGAAAGATACCTTGTCTTGCGGTTATGCGTAAAACGTATTGTGACATTCCATGTCTTGTCTTCACGCTGTCTTTCTTTGAATATTGTCGGTTTAAATGTTGCCATATCACTTTCCGGTTAAAACATTGCTAAAACATTTTTAATTTACTTGTTATGTAAAAATGCTACTTGTAGAAAATGTATTTCCTCGCTGTTTTTCAATCGCTCTGCATAAACGGCTTATAATAAGCAAAAAGGAGGAAAATCATCACTGAGATTCCTCCTTTCCGTGGAGCGGCAAGCGGGACTCGAACCCGTGACCCTCAGCTTGGGAAGCTGATGCTCTACCAACTGAGCTACTGCCGCATTCTTTTGTTTTGCGATGCAAAAGTAGACTTTATTTATGAGAAAATCAAATAAAATAGCATTAAATATTGGTCCATATCGAAAAAATATCGCTTTCGCCCCAATACCAATGCGTATATCCCGCTATTACATTCTTATAACGGAAAAAAGGAGTGGCAGTCTCTGTACCTCTCAATCCATACACAGGCGCAACCGATGATGGAACATCCGACAAAGACATCAACACCGAAGAGTGATTTTCATAACCACGCAACTTAATCCCGCCATATTGCACCGTACGATAACCATTACTTGGATTAGCATCGACCATTGTGCAATCGATAGGCAAAATGCCTGCCATCTCGTAAGCCGTTCCGCCTTGACGCACCGTAAACGAACGAGCAAGCAAAGTCATCCCCTCTCCTTCCACCAACATTTTTCCTCCTGATTCTACATATCCGCACAACTGCTCCATCAGCCGTTTCCGGCGATGAAGCTGACGGGCAAACAAATCAGGATATCCGCCTGGAATATATACATAATCCGCTTCGGGCAAATCGCTGCCATATACAGGACTGAAATAAATGATTTTGCCCCGCTGGGCAAAACGGTCTATATTTTCACGATACAAGAAACAAAAAGCGGGATCACGGGCAATGGCTATACGTACATTAGCAGAAGGACGATACATCATTTCAATTCCTACTTCGGATGTATAAGGCAATGTATACGGACAGGGGAATATGCGGGTGCAAAGATTCAATAGCTTATCTACATCAATATACAATTCCATCAAATCGGCTATCCTATCGACAACTGTTTCCAAATCACGTTTAGCTGCCAGTGTCAGTCCTTGATGACGTTGCGGCAAATGAATATCTTCCGTTACAGGCAAATATCCCAAGCACTCGATACCGGCATCCATACAAGCCTCACGCAGCGAAACGAGATGTGAAGGAGAAGCCACTTGCGTAAAAATAACCCCAGCAATCCGCACCAACGGATTGAAACGTTTCATTCCAAATAAAACCGGAGCCACTGCATAACCGATAGCACGTGCACCAATAACCAGAACAACAGGAATGCCTAACATCCGCGACAACTCCGCACTGCTGTTCTCCATCCGGTTATACCCGTCATACAGTCCCCTATTCCCTTCTATTAAACAGACATCCGCCCGCTCACCATAGTAATTATAAACTGACTGGATGTGGGTTCGTGAAGCCAACCATGCATCCAGATTAACCGACTCCCGACCACAAGCAAGGGCGTGATACTGTGTATCCACAAAGTCGGGTCCGCACTTAAAAGGCTGTACCGTTACTCCACGACGCCGCATCACACGCAGCAGTCCCAAAGCAACGGTCGTCTTTCCGCATCCGGAAACAGGTGATCCAATCAAAAACTGTGGCTTCATAATGTTTGTTTTTTTACCTGCGGCAAAGTTAGCATAAAAATTCGAAATAGCCGAAACAAAAAAAGAGGAGGAAGGTACCGAAATCCAGGCAACCTCCACTCCTCTTCCTTATTGGAATTTCTAACAATTAATTACAGAATCGACTTAACGGTCTCCAACATACCTTTTTCTTGAATGCTATCAAGGTCTGCTTTCACGGCTGCAGTCAGTCCCGGAATCTTATTCAAATTTTCGCCCCAAATAAATTCAGCAGCCAGTACGCCTTCGGCAACTTTCTGCGTATCACCGGTCGCCCACAATTGCTTCAGCAAGTCCATGATTTCCGGAGCGTCGTTCGGCACGATTTCAGCACCATCTTCACGCACACCACCTTTATAATAAGTAATGATGGCTGCCAATCCCAAAACCAAGCCCTTCGGAAGCTCACCCTTACGTTCCAGATAAACTTTCAAGCCAGGCAGGTCACGAGTCTGGTATTTCGGGAACGAATTCAGCATGATAGATGTTACTTGATGGTCAACGAACGGATTATTGAAGCGTTCCAATACATCGTGAGCGAATTGTTCCAATTCAGCCTTCGGCAAGTTCAAGGTTTCCATCAATTCATCAAACATCACTTTATGGATGAATTTACCAATAACCGGATGCTGGCAAGCGTCACGTACAATATTTACACCCGACAAATAAGCGACCGGTGACAATACAGTATGCGGACCATTCAACAACGTTACTTTTCTTTCATGATACGGAGCTTCCGACGGAACGAACAAAACATTCAATCCAGCTTTGTCTGCAGGGAATTCTTTAGCTACTTCTTGCGGAGCTTCGATTACCCACAAGTGGAAGATTTCTCCCTGAACTACCATATTATCGTCATATTGCAGTTTCTCCTTAATCGCGTCGATTTCCTTACGCGGGAATCCCGGAACGATACGGTCTACCAAAGTGGCATAAACACCGCAAGCCTTTTCAAACCAATTCTTGAAATCTTCGCCCAAATTCCACAGTTCAATGTATTGGTAAATAGTTTCTTTCAGCTTATGTCCGTTCAAGAAAATTAATTCGCAAGGGAAAATAATCAAACCTTTTGACATATCGCCCTTAAACGCCTTAAAGCGATGGTATAACAACTGGGTCAGTTTGCCCGGATAAGAAGAAGCAGGAGTGTCATCCAGCTTGCATGCCGGATCGAACGCAATGCCGGCCTCCGTCGTATTCGAAATTACAAAACGCATCTCAGGCTGTTCCGCCAGCTTCATAAATTCATCAAATTGATTATACGGATTCAACGCACGGCTTACTACATCTATCAAAGTCAAGCTGTTTACCACCTCTCCTTTATCAAGCCCTTGCAAGTTGACGTGATACAAACAATCTTGATTGTTTAATGTGTCAATCATGCCTTTACCCAACGGCTGCACGATAACCACACTGCTGTTAAAATCAGCCTTCTGATTCATGTTGTAGATTATCCAGTCTACAAACGCACGCAAAAAATTACCTTCACCAAATTGGATAATTCTTTCAGGACGAACAGGCTTGTTCGCGGTTTCTTTGTTTAATGGTTTCATACTCATGATATTTTAATTCAGTTGATATATTAAGTTTGGATTTAGCGTAACTGCACACCATTATAAGTAAAAATTATTGAATATGCAAATAATTCCTCATATAACAGAGTGATTAATTTTACTAAATATTCGCTGCAAATATACGAAATATTTTGTTATCCCAAATAAAATTTCTATTTTCGTGTTCGATAACGAGATATAAAACGATATTTGTGTTCTTCAACATAAAAATTGTTTTCATTAACCGTTAAGATTGAAAATACCTAACAAAAAAAAACATAAACCAAAAAGAAAGCTTTATGAAAAAATTTATGGATGAGAATTTCCTGCTGAAAACAGAGACAGCGCAGGAACTGTACCACAACCACGCGGCTAAGATGCCGATTATCGACTATCACTGCCACTTGAATCCGAAAATGGTAGCCGATGACTACCAATTTAAATCTATCACCGAAATCTGGTTAGGAGGCGACCATTATAAATGGCGTGCGATGCGTAGCAATGGCGTAGACGAGCGTTACTGCACCGGAAAAGACACGACCGATTGGGAAAAATTCGAGAAATGGGCAGAAACTGTCCCTTATACATTCCGCAATCCGTTGTACCATTGGACTCATTTGGAACTGAAAACCGCTTTCGGCATCGATAAAATCCTGAATCCGTCTACTGCACGTGAAATCTTCGATGAATGCAATGCGAAATTGGCTACTCCCGAATATTCGGCACGCAACTTGATGCGCCGCTACCATGTAGAAACCGTATGTACCACCGATGACCCCGTAGATTCATTGGAATATCACATCGCTACACGCGAAAGCGGTTTCGAAATTAAAATGCTGCCGGCTTGGCGTCCCGACAAAGCCATGGCTGTAGAATCCGCATCCAGCTACCGTGCCTACATCGAAAAACTGGCGGAAGTAAGCGGTGTAAGCATATCATCGTTCGATGACATGATTGATGCCCTGCGCAAACGCCACGCATTCTTCGCCGAACAAGGATGCAGACTTGCCGACCACGGCATCGAAGAATTCTATGCAGAAGATTATACCGATGCAGAAATCCGTGCCATATTTAATAAGGTATACGGAGGCACCGAACTCACTAAGGAAGAAATCCTGAAGTTCAAGTCGGCCATGTTGGTTATCTTCGCAGAAATGGATTGGGAAACCGGATGGGCACAACAATACCACTACGGAGCCATCCGCGACAACAACAGCAAGATGTTCAAACTACTGGGCCCGGATACAGGATTTGACTCTATCGGCGAATTCAATACAGCAAAATCCATGTCGAAATTCCTTGACCGTCTGAACTCCGAAGGCAAGCTGGCCAAGACCATCCTCTACAACCTGAACCCTTGCGCTAATGAAGTGGTAGCTACCATGTTGGGCAATTTCCAAGACGGCTCGGTTCCTGGCAAGATTCAATTTGGTTCGGGCTGGTGGTTCCTTGACCAAAAAGACGGCATGGAAAAACAAATGAACGCTCTTTCACTTTTAGGCTTGCTGAGCCGTTTTGTAGGCATGCTGACCGACTCCCGCTCATTCTTGTCTTATCCGCGCCATGAATATTTCCGCCGCACCTTGTGTAACCTGTTGGGCAACGATGTAGAAAACGGTGAAATTCCCGAATCAGAAATGCCGCGCGTCCGCCAAATGGTAGAAGACATCTGCTACAACAACGCTAAGAATTACTTCAATTTCTAACCGTTCTCCACACCAGGATAGATTAATCAATGAGGCTGTCTCAAAATTGAAATAAGCTTTCATTTTGAGACAGCCTCTTTTTTTCATATCTTTGCATCTTTGTAACGAAAAAAGAAAGGCAGATAAAGATTATGAAAATACGATTCATGAGTTTAGGAAGCGGAAGCAGCGGAAACTGCTATTACCTCGCTACCGAAACATGCAGCATATTGATAGACGCCGGAGTAGGTATCCGCACAATAAAAAAAATATTCAAAGACTATAATCTCAACTTACAAGACGTGCGGGCTATTTTTGTCACGCACGACCATGCCGACCACATCAAAGCGGTAGGCAACCTCGCCAAACGCAACAACATTCCGGTATATGCCACACAAGAGATTCACAAAGGCATGGGACGCAGTTATTGCATGACCGAGAAATTAACGGCCGACTTGGTTCGCCTGCTGAGCAAAGAAGAGCCCATCCGGCTTGGCGATTTTACCGTCACTTGTTTCGAAGTGCCTCACGACGGAACCGACAACGTAGGCTACTGCATCGAGGCAGACGGCAAGACATTTGCGTTCCTCACCGACATGGGACACATCACCGATACGGCGGGCAAATACATCAAACGGGCTGATTACCTTATTTTAGAAGCCAATTATGACGACACCATGCTACAAATGGGACCTTACCCCCCACATCTGAAAGCCCGTATCGCCGGCCCTAACGGCCACATGAGCAACCGCGAGACAGCCCGATTCATAGCCGGACATTTCCCTCCCCACCTGCGTTACCTCTGGCTGTGCCATCTGAGCAAAGACAACAACCATCCTGAATTGGCTTACAAAACAGTAGAACTAGCCTTAAGGGAACAAGGCATCGTAGTAGGACGCGACTTGCAACTTACCGCATTGAAACGTACCCAACCTTCAGAATTATATTGTTTCGAATAAACGGACGGCCACAAATAACACGAATGAAACTAAGAAACTGTTTTGAATTTATCGTGCGATGATTTGGGATGAGTTTTTGAGGCATTTCCACTTCTGTGATGAGGAAGATAGCGGGCTATCTGACGAAGAACAGAAGCGGAAAGGACTAAAAAATCGCCCAAAGCACACACGAAAACGGATACATCAAGCCAAGAAAAACTTTTCGTAGAAATTCAAAACAGTTTCTAAAAGTTGAAAGTTGAAAATTATCCATACGGCACTGCAATTTTCAACTTCCAACTTTTAACTTTCAATTTTCAAATTCCTTTGTGCGGCGTACCGTATGCAGCACTTTTCCTTCTTTATCCATCATGTACAAACAAAGCTCTTGTTTGTCTACCGTAATAAGCGAAAAGCCGGTAGCGTCACTACAAAACCGAGTACCGTCAACGGGGTTCACTTCACGTGCCAACGAACCGGATGTATTCACCACATAATCAATCCGGCTGTCCGGCTTACGGATGTGTTGGAAATTATGGATGTGCCCGCATACATACATATCCACGTTGCCGTGCTTGCGCAAGATAGAGTCTACCCGCTTCTGCATATCGGCACGTTCGCTTTCATTCTTGTCTGTATCGGCATAAATCGGATGATGCCCCACCACCATTACCCAATCCTCCTTAGCCGAAGTCAGCACCGAATCTAACCACGCCAACTGCTTATCAATGTCTTGTTTGGCAGCATCGGGGTATTTCCCGATATCCTTACGGTATTTGTCGAGCAAAGGAGGCGTATCAATCATCACCAGACGAATGGTTGCGCCGTCTTCCTCCATCACCTTTGTATAATAGCGCGCAGGCATCTGCCAGCGTGCGCTGATTCCGCTGTAATCAATCACGGCCTGCGTATTGCCACGGTATTCATGGTTGCCCAAGACAGGGTACCACGGAAGCATCAGGTCGGGATGGCTGTATATCAATTCGTAATTAGTCATCCACAAAGGGTCTTGCACACTGCGCACTCCTTCAAAGTGATGCACGTCGCCAGCCGCTACCACAAACTCGATGTCGATGGTTTCAGCCATCTTCCCCATCAGTTCGGCGATAGGCTTTTGATCGTAATAACCATTGCGCCCCAAATCGTTTGCCAAATAAAAGTTCAACGGCTTCTCTAAAGTTTTCCAAATTGCCGCGTTTTGCGCGAAAGCGGCTACCGCCGCCATCATCAGGAATAATGAAATTCCTACTCTCTTCATTGTTTTCATTTGCGTAAAGATAAATGTTAATTAATCATTGTGCAGCAAAATTATGGGGCAATTCTGAATTTAAACTGAAACCTCAATATAAATCAATATAAAAGCGTAGAGACGCAAAAGGCAAGAAGCCTGTTTTTAAGCCTTGTGCTTTTGCGTCTCCACGCTTTTAAGAAACTGTTTTGAATTTATCGTGCGATGATTTGGGATGAGTTTTTGAGGCATTTCCACTTCTGTGATGAGGAAGATAGCGGGCTATCTGACGAAGAACAGAAGCGGAAAGGACCAAAAAATCGCCCAAAGCACACA
>CASFRN010000125.1 GCA_949296855.1 uncultured Bacteroides sp.
CAGCTACTCTATTCAGTTGAGCTACGCGGCCATCTCTTTCTGTTTGACGGGTGCAAAGGTATGGAGTTCTTGTGATATATGCAAATTTTCCGGGAATTTTTTTTCTTCTTTTTTATTCAATGAATCGTGACCCGAATATTTGCCAGCCTAAGGTCAGTCCAAAATTCCAGTTCTTTTCCGGTGAACTATAATGGTTTACATATGCGCCAATCGCTCCGAAAGGCAATTTGATGACTAATGAAAATTCTCCCATATATTCTATCCGGCTAAAAGGTTTCCCGTAGTAAGCTTGTGAATGTTCGTCGCGCAAGATGGGGAAAATCGGAGCAAACCCATACAGTTCCATTCGTACGTGGAAGACGGGCGTGAATTGATAAATGGGCATAAGCCCTACACCGATGAATTGATTTGCACGGAACGCTTCGTTATAAGTGATTTTACTATGGGCGGTAGGTGCAAATTCGCCGGCTTGCATCAAGGTGGCGGTGTAATTATGGCTGAAATTACGCGAGGAATAATATGCCCGGATGTAATTGCCTAGTGTAAATTTAGGTGAAAGGGGGTAATAGTGTTCCATTTCGTATGACAGTTGCAGCCATGATTGTTGGTATCGGTATTCGCCGTTGTAAGGGTCTGCGGTCGATCCGGCTTCGTATCGTTCGTTTCCGGTGTAGATGTTAGCAACAAGACGTTCCTTGCGTCCGGCGGTCGCATAGTGGCGGCTGTTTAGTGTATTTCCTTCTAATGCCACCGAGCCTCCGAATATCGTGTAATGACTTTTGTCATTCAGGTCGTTGTTGAAGTCGATTACGTTTTTCTGGAAATAATAGTCTTGCAAGTCGCCGATTCCGATGCCGAATTCTACTTTCTGCCGTGTAAGGAAAGGCATTGATACGAGCAGTTTCACAAACTTTTCCCGCTTTTTGCTGAATACGGGCGAATTTCCTTTTGTGAAGAGCTTTTCTTGCTTGAAATAGTCGAACGAGGAAAGCGACCCTACCAATCTGACTGAAGTAGGGATATGGGTCGGAAAATCTATTCGTCCGGAAAGCTGCAGGTTATTGTAGATTTGTCCCAATTGGGCGTCTAATGAGACTTCTTTCGAATAGTTGTTCAGGTTTTGATAAGTTGCGCCTATATAAATTTGGTTGGCTCCGTTTGAACTGACATTTCCGCCTACACGCAACGAAAGGTCGTCTTCGAATTTCACTTTTAGATTTAAGTCGAACGTATGGTCGGATGCATTGTATACGGCATGCGGGATGATTTCCGAAATCATGTTGTCGGACATCAGGCGGAAATAGCCGCTCCGCAGTTCTTCCAGCGTGAAGAGTTCGTCATCGGACGAGTGAAATTCTTTCCGGATGTAACGTTTTTGCTGTTCGTTTGCTCCTTCAATGTTTATTTGCCGGAAACGGAATTCGGGCATCCGGCTTTTATAAGCGATGCGTTCCTTTTCCAATTGCCTGTAGCTGACGCGGCGGGAAATACGTGTCTTTATGGTGTCCATCAGTTGGATGGTATGCTTGTAACCGATGTCGTGCAGTTCATCGTAACGGTCGAAATCCATCAGGTTCACGTCTGTATATTTAAACGTCATCAAAATCCCTAATGAATCGGGCATGGAATAGTCTGTCTTTTGCATGATCATATTCTCTAATTGTCCCATGATGTCTCCTTCTTTTGGCTTTTGGGGATTCGAACTGACTACGCTGCCTATCATAATGTCTGGATGGAAATCTTCCATCATCACATTGGTGGGAAAATTATTGTAAATGCCCCCGTCGTAGACTAACACTGAGTCTATTTCAATCGGTTTAAACATGGCAGGAAAACTCATCGACGCACGGACGGCATCGCCTAAATCTCCTTTACTGAAAATAATCGGGCGTTTGTTATAGACATCCGAAGCTACACATCGGAAAGGAATAAAAAGGCGGTCGAAATCGTTATGGCACGAAGCAGTAGCTTGGCCGAACAGTTCTAAAAAGGCAAGATTCATCTGCAAAGGGTCGACTACGCTGGAAGGCAAGAATTGGGCTTTCACCTTACGTAAAGGGTTTTTGAGCGATACGCGTACGTTGACAAACTCAGGGGTAGGTGGGTTTTTCTTGAAATAATAAATGTAGCGTTCTTCAATGTTTCCTGTGTACCATCGTTTGAAATCCTCCGACTTTATCAGTTTTTCCATGTCGTCAGGCGAATATCCCATGGCATAAAGCGCTCCGACAATAGCGCCCATTGAGGTTCCTGCCACATAGTCAATCGGAATGTTGTTTTCTTCCAACGCCCGGATAATGCCGATGTGGGTAATTCCTTTTGCGCCTCCGCCGCTCAGTACAAGCCCTACTTTCTGAGCTTTCAGCGGCAAAGCGAAGACACATAGGTATAAAAGGATGGAAAATATCTTGTTCATGTATCTTGTTTTTATTATAATAGCCAAAGATACAGAAAAAAAAAGCGGAAACGCAAAACACAGAGCGTTATTTTTCATAAATAATATTCCATGTTTTGTTGTTCCCGCTTTTCCCCCATCATCGCACGATAAATTCAAAACAGTTTCTTACAGGGGAAACTGACTTTTAAATTAGTTCGATGCTTCGTTTCACAAAGTTGGTCAGTGCTTCACCTTTCAGCATACCGTTTTGCAACAGAGCCAAATCAATAAGTTGATGCACGATTTTATTGTCGGCGGCATATTGGTTAATGATTCCGTCTTTCTGTTGCTTTTTCTCTTCCAACTGTTTGTCAATGTCTTTCAGTTCGTCTTTTTCCGCTGTTGGGATTTCTTCGTCTTTCTTGCCTTCATGTGCTTTATGCAGTTCGTTTTCACGTAATTTCAAGGTAGCGATTTCCCCTTCTACGGGAACTAATAGCTCGGAACAAGCAGACTCGGCATCGTTCAATACTTGTTTAATCAGCTTGTGGTCGCTGTTCAACACCATATTAAACATATCTGGCATTTCGCCATAGAAACTCATGCCAGGCTGGATGTTTGCCATCTCCTTCATACGGCGCATATATTCCGACTGTGTAATGACAATCGGAGCGCTTGTTTCACCCATCGGTTGTGCTTCTACATGGAATTCTGTCTTTTGCAGTTTAGGCAATTGCCCGTTGAAAACTGTTGTCAATACTTGACGCTTGCTTTCAGGTAATTCTTCGCCTTTCTGTTCATCTTTTACTATCAGGCGGTCGATGACATCGGCATCCACACGGGTGAAACGGCTTTTTTCGAATTTTTGCTCCAGCATATTTACCATGGGTACGTCCAATTGTCCGTCGAGTAACAATACGTTGTAGCCTTTGTTTTTAGCCGCGTCAATGTAAGTGTACTGCTCATCGGTATTGTTGGCGTATAAATAAATCAGGTTGCCGTCTTTATCAGTTTGGTTATCTTTGATTAAAGTCTGATATTCTTCAAATGTATAATGCTTGCCTTCGGTATCTTTGAAGAGAGCGAATTTGTTCGCTTTTTCGTAGAAATCTTCTTGTGTCAGCATACCGTAGTTGATGAATATCTTCAAGTCATCCCATTTCTCTTCGAACTCTTTACGGTCGTTCTTGAAAATAGATTGCAAACGGTCGGCTACCTTTTTAGTGATATAAGTGGAGATTTTCTTTACATTCGAGTCGCTTTGCAAATATGAACGTGATACATTCAGCGGAATATCGGGCGAGTCGATGACGCCATGCAATAACGTCAGGAAGTCGGGCACGATGCCTTCTACCGAGTCGGTTACATATACTTGGTTGCAGTATAATTGTATTTTGTTGCGTTGCAACTCGATATTACTTTTGATTTTCGGGAAATAAAGCACGCCGGTTAAATTGAACGGATAGTCTACGTTTAAGTGTATCCAGAACAGCGGTTCGTCTGACATCGGATAAAGGTCACGGTAGAATTTCTTGTAATCTTCATCTTTCAGTTCGCTGGGCTTTTTAGTCCAGATAGGGCAAGTGTCGTTGATGACGTTGTCTTCTTCCGTGTCAACTTGTTTGCCGTCTTTCCATTCTTTTTTCTTTCCGAAAGCTACCGGTACAGGTAAGAACCGGCAATATTTCGTCAGTAATCCTTGGATACGCGATTCTTCCAAGAATTCTTTGCAATCGTCATCGACATGCAAAATGATGTCAGTGCCGCGGTCTGTGCGTCCGGCATCTTCCAATGTGAATTCCGGGCTTCCGTCACACGTCCATTTTACAGATTGTGCGCTTTCTTTGTATGAACGGGTAACGATTTCCACTTTCTTCGCTACCATGAAAGCGGAATAAAATCCTAAGCCAAAGTGCCCGATGATGGCATTTGCGTCGTTTTTATATTTTTCCAAAAAATCATTGGCTCCGGAAAATGCTATTTGATTAATGTATTTATCGATTTCTTCGGCGGTCAGACCCAATCCGCGGTCTGATATGGTAATGGTGCCTGCTTCTCTATTTACGTTCACACGGATGGTTAAATCACCCAATTCACCTTTGAAATCGCCGGTGGACGCCAGTGTCTTCAATTTCTGCGTTGCATCGACTGCATTCGAAACCAATTCACGGAGGAAAATCTCGTGATCGCTATACAAGAACTTTTTAATGATAGGGAATATGTTCTCAGTAGTAACCCCAATATTACCTTTCTGCATATTATTTATTATTAATGATTTTCAAAACTCATCCGGTATACGGCAAAAAAAATGCCAGACGGGAACCGTCTGACATTTTGTCGGTATTCTTGCATGTCTTGTCTGGCTTTTACAATCAGGCAAGTTCCATTTTCAATTTGTTCTTTTCGGCATCCAAGCTTACACGGATGGTTGCGCCTGGTTGTGGTTCTTCGTTTAACAATAATTCGGCAATGCCGTCTTCTAAATTGTTCTGGATGGAACGTTTTAGCGGGCGGGCGCCAAATTGCACGTCATATCCTTTTGATGCTACAAACCGTTTCGCTTCGTTTTCAATCACCAGTTTATAGCCTAATCCCTCCATTCGTTGGTATAGCCCTTTCAGTTCAATGTTGATAATTTTCTGTAAAGCGTCGATGTCCAATTGGTCGAATGTAATGATTTCGTCCAAACGGTTGATGAACTCTGGCGCAAACGATTTGTTCAAGGCTTTGGTTATGACGCTGCGCGAATATTCTTTTTCGTCTTTTTCATCGCGGGTTTGTACCGCGAAGCCAATGCCTTTGCCGAATTCCTTCAATTGGCGGGTGCCTATGTTCGATGTCAGGATGATAACCGTGTTCTTGAAATCAACGGTACGCCCATAGCTGTCAGTCAGACGGCCTTCGTCCATTACTTGCAGTAACAGATTGTAAACATCCGGATGTGCCTTCTCTATTTCATCGAACAATACGATGGAATAAGGCTTGCGGCGCACTTTTTCCGTCAGTTGCCCGCCTTCGTCGTAGCCCACGTATCCCGGAGGCGCTCCGATAAGGCGTGATACAGTGTACTTATCCATGTATTCACTCATGTCTATGCGGATTAAGGCATCGGATGAACCGAACATTTCTTTTGCTAATTCTTTCGCTAAATGCGTTTTCCCTACACCTGTAGGCCCTAAGAATAAGAATGTGCCTATTGGTTTGTTCGGGTCTTTCAGCCCCATACGGCTGCGTCGGATGGCTTTGACTAACGTTTCTACCGCTTTGTCTTGTGCGATAACTTTCGAAAGCAGGATGTCTTTCATTCCGCGTAGCTTGTCGCCTTCCGCTTGTGCCATACGTTGTACTGGAACTCCTGACATCATCGAGACCACATCGGCTATTTGGGTGTCGTCTACTTTTTCGCGGTTCTCACGAAGGCTTTCTTCCCATTTTGCTTTCATCGTGTCTAATTCTTCCATTAATGTCTTTTCGCGGTCACGGAAACTTGCCGCCAGTTCATAGTCTTGTAAACGTACGGCATCTGTCTTGTTCTTTTGCGCTTCGCCTATCAGCTTTTCTTGTTCCTCTATTTCTTTCGGGACGGTTATATTAGTAAGGTGTACGCGTGCGCCCGCTTCGTCTAAAGCATCAATGGCTTTGTCGGGGAAGCGGCGGTCGCTGATATAGCGGTCTGCCAGTTTAACGCATGCTTCGAGAGCGGCATCGGTATAAGTGACGTTATGATGTTCTTCGTACTTGTCTTTGATGTTACGGAGAATTTGCAGCGTTTCTTCCGGAGAAGTCGGTTCTACCATCACTTTTTGGAAACGGCGTTCCAAAGCGCCGTCTTTCTCGATGTTTTGGCGGTATTCGTCGAGTGTCGTGGCGCCGATGCATTGTATTTCGCCACGTGCTAAAGCTGGTTTCAGCATATTGGCGGCATCCATTGAGCCGGCAGCCGATCCTGCTCCTACTATGTTATGGATTTCATCAATGAATAGAATCACGTTCGGATTCTTTTTCAATTCCGTCAATATGGCGCGAATGCGTTCTTCGAATTGTCCGCGATACTTCGTCCCTGCCACAATGGCAGTCATGTCTAAAGCTACAACTCGTTTGCCGAATAGGATGCGTGATACTTTCTTTTCGACAATGCGGAGCGCAAGCCCTTCTACGATGGCTGATTTTCCTACGCCCGGTTCTCCGATTAGAATCGGGTTATTCTTTTTACGCCGGCTTAGGATTTGCGCCAAGCGTTCGATTTCCTTTTCACGTCCTACTACCGGGTCGAGTTTTCCTTCGGCGGCCAATTGGGTCATATCCGTACCGAATGAATCGAGTGCCGGTGTGTCGTTGTCAGGTTTCTGTTGCCGGGTACGGGTCGTGTTTTGTGAGTCAGATGGATGAGATGTGTGTCCTCCGTTGTCTGGTGTACGGCGGCTGATGCCGTCATCTTCATCCTCGTCTTCTTCTCCAAAGTCCAGTCCGCTTTGCGGTTCGGCTTTTGGGACTAGTTTATCCCATATTTTTTGATAAGTTATTTTGCTTTCTTCTAATATCTGCGAAGCTTTATTTTGGTTTTCTTTCATAATGGCTAATAACATATGTTCGGTTCCGGTAATCGGGCTTTTCAGAAAGCGAGCTTCTAAAATGCTCATTCTCAATATGCGGGATGCGTGGGCATCGAATGATATGTTGTCCGAATAAGTATCCGATGCATCCGCCTGTGTACGCAATTCAGCTTCTAATGTTGCTTTTATCCTTTGTAGGTTGACATCCAGGCTTTCTAAAATGCGGACAGCTTTCCCTTCTCCTTCCCTTATCAATCCCAATAATAAATGCTCTGGCTTGATGTGGATATTCCTCAGTCTGTTAGCCTCTTCTTTGCTGTACTGGATGACATCAGAAACCCGTTGTGTAAATTGATTGTTCATAAACTCTTTTTCCTCCCTTTCGGAATAGTTGTTATATTAACGATTTTGCAAAGATACATTATATTATTTATATCACCTTGATTTCCGTATTTATTTAACAAATTCCGTGCCAAAATAACCGGATTTGTATGGCGTTTTTTTTGCTTAAAGAGAATCCGCTTGTCGGTCTCTGATGGTTTGCCACTATTTTATCTCGGATATAGTCTTTTAAAGATGCCGGTTTAATGGGCTTGTTATCAGAACTTTTTCTAAAACTTGACGAATTTGTTTTGTCAATTCAACAAAAAGTCGTACTTTAGCGTGATTTTTAACGAAGTAAAGAGTAGTATTAATTTTAATTTGTTTCAATGCAAGAACAAGACAGAATTATAAAAATCAACATCGAGGAGGAGATGAAGAAATCGTACATCGATTACTCCATGTCGGTCATCGTTGCACGTGCCCTTCCTGATGTAAGGGATGGATTTAAACCGGTTCACCGCCGTATCTTATATGGAATGATGGAACTGGGGAATACATCAGACAAACCTTACAAGAAAGCCGCCAGAATCGTAGGAGAAGTATTGGGTAAGTATCACCCGCACGGTGACTCGTCTGTATATGGCGCATTGGTGCGTATGGCTCAAGACTGGGCGATGCGTTATCCGTTGGTAGATGGGCAAGGCAACTTCGGATCGGTGGATGGTGACAGCCCTGCTGCCATGCGTTATACCGAAGCGCGGTTGAAGAAAATAGGTGAAGACATGATGCAAGACCTGTACAAGGAAACGGTGGACTTTACCAATAACTTCGATGACACTTTGCAGGAACCGACCGTCATGCCGACACGCATCCCTAATTTGTTGGTAAACGGAGCTTCGGGCATTGCAGTGGGTATGGCGACTAATATGCCGACACATAATCTTTCAGAAGTGGTTGACGCCTGTGTGGCTTACATCGATAATAATGACATTGATGTAGACGGACTGATGCAATATATCAAGGCTCCCGACTTTCCGACCGGCGGCTATATATATGGTATAAGCGGTGTGCGTGAAGCATACGAAACGGGGCGCGGGCGCGTTGTGATGCGTGCCAAGACTGAAATCGAATCACATCCTACGCACGATAAAATTATCGTTAACGAAATCCCTTATAACGTTAATAAAAAAGAACTGATAGAGAAAATAGCTTCGCTAGTCAACGAAAAGAAACTGGACGGCATTTCCTACATCAATGATGAAACCGACCGTGAAGGTATGCGTATCGTCATAGACGTGAAGCGCGATGCCAACGCGAGCGTGGTGTTGAACAAACTGTTTAAAATGACCGAACTGCAAAGCTCCTTCAACGTGAACAACATTGCGCTGGTGCACGGGCGTCCTCGCTTGCTGAACCTGAAGGACTTGATTCGTCTGTTTGTAGAACACCGTCACGAAGTGGTGATTCGACGCACTAAATTCGACTTGCGCAAGGCAAAGGAACGTGCGCATATCCTGGAAGGGCTTATCATCGCTTCGGATAACATTGATGAAGTAATCCGTATCATCCGCGCCGCTAAGACTCCGAATGAGGCCATCACTAACCTGATGGACCGTTTCCAACTGACGGAAGTCCAGTCGCGCGCCATTGTCGAGATGCGTTTGCGTCAGCTGACGGGATTGCTTCAAGAACAGCTTCACGCTGAGTACGAGGAGTTGATGAAGCAAATAGCTTACTTCGAAGAAATTCTTTCGAACGAAGACTTGTGTAAGAAAGTCATCAAAGACGAACTTGTTGAGGTGAAAGAAAAATACGGTGACAAGCGCCGTTCGGAAATCGTTTATTCGTCCGAGGAATTTAATCCTGAAGATTTCTACGCTGACGATGAGGTGGTTATTACCATTTCGCACAGAGGATACATCAAGCGCACTCCGCTGGCAGATTTCCGCACCCAGCATCGTGGCGGAGTAGGGGCGAAAGGCAGCGAAACCCGTGACGAAGACTTCATTGAACATATTTATCCTGCAACGATGCACAATACGTTGCTGTTCTTTACCCAGAAAGGTAAATGTTATTGGCTGAAGGTGTACGAAATCCCCGAAGGCAACAAGACTTCTAAGGGGCGCGCCATCCAAAACCTGCTCAACATCGAGCCGGATGATAACGTGACCGCATATTTGCGTGTGAAGAATTTGAACGACACAGAATTCATCAATAGCCATTATGTTTTGTTCTGCACGCAGAAAGGCGTCATTAAGAAAACTGTATTGGAGCAGTATTCACGTCCGCGCCAAAACGGAGTGAACGCTATCACCATCCGTGAAGATGACCGTGTGATTGAAGTGCGCATGACTAACGGCAACAACGAAATTGTCATAGCCAACCGCAACGGACGTGCCATCCGTTTTCATGAGAGTGCCGTCCGTGATATGGGGCGTACCGCGACAGGTGTGCGTGGCATCACGCTCGATGAAGACGGGCAGGATGAGGTGGTAGGAATGATTTGCATCAAAGACCCGCAGAAAGAAACCATCATGGTCATTTCCGAAAACGGATATGGCAAACGTTCTGACATAGAAGATTACCGAAAGACAAATCGTGGAGGAAAAGGCGTAAAGACATTGAATATTACGGAAAAAACAGGTAAATTAGTCGCCATAAAATCAGTAACCGATGAAAACGACCTGATGATTATCAATAAGTCAGGCATTACGATTCGGTTAAGAGTGGCAGACGTGCGCATCATGGGACGTGCTACGCAAGGAGTCCGCTTGATTGACTTAGGCAAACGCAATGACAGTATTGGCTCGGTATGTAAAGTGAATTCAGACACCGAGGCAGACGCGAGCGAAACAGCCGGCGGACAACTTCCAAATATGCCTGATAACGGAGGAGACGACGTGATTTCTGCAGACGGACAAGAAAAAGCACAAGAAAATGTGTAAAATAAATAGTTTGTATCATTTAAATTAAAGCAGTTATGAAAAAAGTATTATTGACTACAGCTCTGTTCTTCACTGCATTTGCCGTATCGGCACAGGAAAGTGTGGTGAAAGAAGCTAAAAAGGCAAAGAGTGATCCGGTAAAAGCGGCTCAAATTATCGAGCCTGCTTTGGTTGACCCTTCTACAGCCAACGACCCTGAGACATGGAAATTGGCAGGTGACTTCCAGAAGTCCATTTACGATGATGAAAACATGAAATTGTATTTGCCTAATGGACAGGCTGACACTGCAAAGCTTTACAACAGCTTGGCTAAAATGTTCGAATATTACATGAAGTGTGATGAAGTGGAACAGGCCAAAGTACAGAGCGGCGAACTGAAAAAGCCGAAGCTGAGAAAGAAACTCGCCAATACGCTGAAAGGGGTGCGTCCCAACCTGACAAATGCCGGTTCTGATGCTTACAATAGCGGAAATTATGCAGATGCATTGAAATATTTCGGCCTGTATGTAGACGCTTCACAAAACCCGATGTTCGCTGATGATGAAGCGGTGAAAAACGATACGCTGAATCCGCTGATTGCCAATTATGCTGTATTGGCGGCTAATTCATTGGACGATAAAGCTGCAGTCTTCAAATATGCAGCCATTGGTAAAAACCATAAAGAAGAAGGTTACAGATCGTTGATGTGTCTGGCAGAAGCTTATGGGAAAGGTGAACCGACCGACTCTGTAAAATGGTTGGAAACCATCAAGGAAGGTGCGGAAAAATTCCCGGCACAAGAATATTTTATCGGTAACTTGATGGATTATTACATCCAAAAAGGTCAAGTTTCGACTGCATTGGGCGAAATCGACCAGATTTTGGCTAAGAACGAAACCCCGTATTTCTTGTATGTGAAAGGTGTCTTGCAGTATGAAAATAAAGACTACGACGGTGCCATTGCTACATTCAATTCTGTCATCGCCAAAAATGAAGGCTTTCAGGCAGAATCTTACTCGCAAATGGGCAACTGCTATTTCTTCCCCGCACAGCAATTGGTAGAAGAGAACAGCAAGATTTCAATGGATGACCCGAAATTTGCGACTAACGAAGCTAAAATCAAAGAACTTTACGAAAAAGCCGCTCCTAATTATGAAAAGGCAAAGGAATTGGCTCCCGACAACAAACAACTCTGGGGACAGTTCTTGCTGAACATTTATTGGAAGTTGAATAAGGCTGAATACGACGCTTTGGAAAAAGAATTGGCTCAATAACCGATAAAAACGTATCCATTCAATGAAAAAGCCTGGAACTTGAAATGAGAGTTCCGGGCTTTTCATTCATTATAGGATTACGCATTGGTTGTTGACGATATTTTGCTTACTTTTGTGCCTGTTATCAATTTGTATTATAAGCAATGAAACATGTATTGAAAATTGTAGGTGGATTCTTGATAGGTATTTTAGCAGGGCTTATTGTGGCAGGAGCGGGGCTAATGTTGTTTGGCGGCATCTCTTTCTCGGAATATATCGGGAAGTTTTTGCGGCTCAATGTGATGGAGGTGATAGGCATTCCGTTGCTTTCATTGGTTTTCTTCCTGATAGCTGTTTCCTTGCAAGTCGTCCTGCACGAAGCGGGGCATTTGGTTTGCGGATTGGTTTCGGGATACCGCTTCGTGTCGTTCCGAATTTTCAGCTTTACATGGATACGCCAAGGCGGGAAGGTGCGCATGAAACGCTTTAGCGTGAGCGGGACGGGCGGTCAATGCTTGCTGGCGCCTCCCGAAAAGTCTGATGAAGAGATTCCTGTTACCTTATATAATATAGGTGGGGTGGCAATGAATTTCCTGACGGTATTAGTGGCTTTGGTTCCGCTTGTGCTTGTAAACGATATGCCATTTTTATGGAAAATGTTTCTCATCCAGTTTATGGGGATAGGGGTATTCTTGGGCTTGCTCAACGGCATCCCGATGAAGTTAGGCGGCATCGGGAACGATGCGTATTCGCTCCGCCTCTTGAAGCGGAATCCCGGCACCAAACGTGCCCTTGTCCTCCAGCTTCGGATAAACGCGTTGATACAAGAAGGGATGCGCCCGAAGGAGATGCCCGAAGCATGGTTTCGTCTGGAAGGGAAAATAGATTATAGCGATATGCTGCAAGCGACCATAGCATTGATGGAAATCTCGCGGATGCAAGACCGGGAAGAGTGGGAGGAAGCTTACGTCCGGCTGGAAGAAGCGGTAAGCCATAGTAAGGAACTGGTAGGTATCTTGAAGCAAGAGGCAGAAGCCGAACTGCTTTTTACCGCATTGGTCATAGGGAAAGAGGAACGTGCCCGCGAGTTTGCCACCGATAAGCTATTGGCATATATCCGCACGTATAGCAAGGTGAGCAGTGCCAAGCAACGCCAGCTTTTCGCGATAGCTTTGTATATGGAGCACGATAAGGAAAAGGCAGAAAAAATTTACCGCACCGTGAAAGCAAAGCGGGAGAGTTACTTGATGCAGGGCGAAGTGAATATGGACCTCGCCTTGATGGAATCGTTACTTTCTCAACGTTAAGCTTTCAAACAGGATTATCCATATAGATGCTCTGTACTTGGTATACCAGTCCCTTAATCCCAATAGGGTAGGACTGCAGTCCCACCTGCATAGGACTGGAGTCCTGACTGGGTAAAACTCCAGTCCTGTAGTTTAACGCTTTTGGTTGACTACTTCAAGCCTTATTTTTAATGCCGGTTGACCCGTGTGAAACTTATTTGTATATCCGGTTTACACCGTTATGTCTTAATCACATTTTCTGTTGACAGCGTCTTTAGAAGCGAAA
>CASFRN010000126.1 GCA_949296855.1 uncultured Bacteroides sp.
ACTCAATAGAAGGCCAAGAGAAAAGCTACAATTTGATACACCTAAATTGTGTTTTTTCAAAAATATTTTGTAATGTTGCACTTGCTGTTGGACTCTGCATAGCAATTTTATTTTGGTATTTAAAGAATTATTTCCATAATCGTTTGGGTTATCTCAATAAATCTTCTAATTTTGCATCATAATATGGTATGATACAGGAGGATATTTTAGTTCAAACAATTAAATAATTTAAATTCAATCATTTATGTGGTTAAGTAATTCATCTATTGGAAGGAAAGTGGTGATGAGCGTAACAGGTATCGCCCTTGTCCTGTTTCTTACATTTCACATGTTGATGAACCTTGTTGCACTGTTTTCGGCGGAAGGTTATAACACAGTATGTGAATTCTTGGGTACTAACTGGTACGCTCTGTTGGGTACGTTAGCGTTGGCCGCTTTGTTTGTCATTCACATTGTATATGCCTTCTGGCTGACAATGATGAACCGTGCGGCACGTGGTAATGAACGTTATGCTGTAAGCGCTAAGCCTAAAACGGTAGAATGGGCATCTCAGAACATGTTGGCTTTGGGTGTGGTTGTTATTTTGGGCTTGTTGTTGCATTTGTTCAACTTTTGGTACAACATGATGTTCGCTGAACTGATTGGTAACCCGATGATGGGTGGCTTGGAAGCTACAGACGGTTACGGTTACATCGTGGAAACCTTCTCTAATCCGGTATTTTTTGTATTGTACATTGTTTGGTTGTGCGCTTTGTGGTTCCATTTGACTCATGGATTCTGGAGTGCTATGCAGACTTTGGGTTGGAACAACACGACATGGATCAACCGTTGGAAGTGCATTTCTAACATCTACTCTACTATCATTGTACTGGGCTTCATGCTGGTAGCTGTGGTGTTTTTCGTTAAGGGTTTATTCTAATAAGGTGACAAGTTAACATATTGACAAATTCCGAAGATTTACTTTGTCAACTAAAAAAAGAAAACAATTATGACTAAGATACTTGATTCTAAAATTCCTGAAGGTCCGATAGCTGAAAAATGGACCAACTATAAAGCTCACCAGAAATTGGTGAACCCGGCTAACAAACGCCGTTTGGACATCATCGTGGTAGGTACCGGTTTGGCAGGTGCTTCTGCAGCCGCTTCGTTGGGTGAAATGGGATTCCGTGTGTTCAATTTCTGTATTCAGGATTCTCCACGCCGTGCACACTCTATCGCTGCACAAGGCGGTATCAATGCTGCAAAGAATTATCAAAACGACGGTGACTCGGTTTACCGTTTGTTCTACGATACTGTAAAAGGTGGTGACTACCGTGCCCGTGAAGCTAACGTTTACCGTTTGGCTGAAGTTTCAAACAACATTATCGACCAATGTGTGGCTCAAGGTGTTCCTTTTGCACGTGAATACGGAGGTCTGTTGGCGAACCGTTCGTTCGGTGGTGCACAGGTTTCCCGTACTTTCTATGCGAAAGGTCAGACCGGTCAGCAGTTGTTGTTAGGCGCATATTCTGCATTAAGCCGCCAGGTAGGTGCAGGTACAGTAAAATTGTACACTCGCTATGAAATGGAAGATGTTGTTATCATCGACGGTCGTGCACGCGGTATCATTGCCAAGAACTTGGTGACAGGTAAATTGGAACGTTTCGCCGCTCATGCTGTAGTAATCGCTACCGGTGGTTACGGAAATACGTATTTCTTGTCTACCAACGCTATGGCATGTAACTGCTCTGCCGCAATGGCTTGCTATCGTAAGGGGGCGTTCTTCGCTAATCCTGCATACGTTCAGATTCACCCGACTTGTATTCCGGTACACGGCGACAAGCAGTCTAAACTGACTTTGATGTCTGAGTCTTTGCGTAACGACGGCCGTATTTGGGTTCCGAAGAAACTGGAAGACGCCAAGGCATTGCAGGCTGGAACAAAGAAAGGAAGCGATATTCCGGAAGAAGACCGCGACTATTATTTGGAACGCCGTTATCCGGCATTCGGTAACTTGGTTCCGCGTGACGTTGCCAGCCGTGCGGCTAAGGAACGTTGCGACCATGGCTTCGGTGTAAACAATACCGGTCTTGCCGTATTCCTCGACTTCTCTGAAAGTATCGAACGCTTGGGGTTGGATGTAGTGCGTCAGCGTTATGGTAACCTCTTCGATATGTACGAAGAAATCACCGATGTCAATCCGGGCGAATTGGCAAACGAAATCAACGGCGTGAAATATTACAACCCGATGATGATTTATCCGGCTATCCACTATACAATGGGTGGTATTTGGGTAGACTACGAATTGCAGACTACCGTGAAAGGTTTGTTCGCTATCGGCGAATGTAACTTCTCCGACCACGGTGCAAACCGTTTGGGTGCTTCTGCGTTGATGCAAGGTTTGGCAGACGGTTATTTCGTATTGCCTTACACGATTCAGAACTATTTGGCAGACCAAATCACAGTTCCCCGCTTCTCTACCGACCTTCCGGAATTCGAAGAGGCAGAAAAGGTTGTTCAGGCTAAGATTGACCACTTGATGGGCATTCAAGGCAAGCGTTCGGTTGATTCTATTCACAAGGAATTGGGACACATTATGTGGGAATATGTAGGTATGGGACGTACTGAAGCTGGTTTGAAGACCGCTCTTACCAAACTGAAAGAAATCCGTAAGGAATTCGAAACCAACTTGTTCATTCCGGGCAAGAAAGAAGGCATGAATGTAGAATTGGATAAGGCTATCCGTCTGAACGACTTCATCACCATGGGTGAACTGATTGCTTACGATGCATTGAACCGTAATGAATCATGCGGTGGTCACTTCCGTGAAGAATACCAGACAGAAGAAGGTGAAGCTAAACGTGATGACGCAAACTACTTCTACGTATCTTGCTGGGAATATCAGGGCTCAGACGATAAAGCTCCGGTTCTCTACAAAGAGCCGCTGGTTTACGAAGCAATTAAGGTACAGACTCGTAACTATAAGAGCTGATTTGTGAAGTTAAACAATTAAAGAATCTTAGTAAAATGGATAAAAATATATCATTTACGCTGAAAGTTTGGCGTCAGAACGGACCTAAGGAACAAGGTCATTTCGATACATTCCAGATGAAAGATATTCCGGGCGACACTTCGTTCTTGGAAATGCTGGACATTTTGAACGAACAGTTGGTAGAAGCCGGCAAAGAACCGGTAGTGTTCGACCATGACTGCCGTGAAGGTATCTGCGGTATGTGTTCTCTTTATATTAATGGCCATCCGCACGGACCTGCTACAGGTGCTACTACCTGCCAGCTTTATATGCGCCGTTTTCATGACGGCGATGTAATAACCGTTGAACCGTGGCGTTCAGCCGGCTTCCCGGTAATCAAGGACTTGATGGTAGACCGCACGGCTTACGATAAGATTATGCAGGCAGGTGGTTTCATTAGCGTTCGTACCGGTGCTCCGCAGGATGCCAATGCAATCCTGATTCCGAAACAAGTGGCTGATGAGGCTATGGATGCTGCTTCTTGCATCGGTTGCGGTGCTTGTGTAGCTGCTTGTAAGAATGGTTCGGCTATGTTGTTCGTATCTGCAAAGGTTAGTCAGTTGAACTTGCTTCCGCAAGGAAAACCGGAAGCTTTGCGCCGTGCAAAAGCCATGATTGCCAAGATGGATGAATTGGGATTCGGTAACTGCACCAATACACGTGCTTGTGAGGCCGAATGCCCGAAGAACGTTTCAATCAGTAACATTGCTCGTTTGAACCGTGATTTCATCAAAGCTAAACTGAAAGACTAATCGTTAGATAGTTGATTGATAAACGAGTTGGCAAGTGGGTAAGGATTTGTGCCTTATCTTCTTGCCGGCTCGTTTTTTTATGCACTGGGCGGTCTTTTGATATGTCTGCGATAGGTAAATCTGGCAGAAAAACTTATTTTTTTGCTTTGGGAAACTGAAATAATTAAAATCCTTTTCTTTATGTAAATGAAAAGAACTATATTTGCAACCTTGAATAAACGCATATTAATTATAAGGTAAATAATAAATTAAAGTAACATGCAAAACAAAGGATTCGTAAAGGTTTTTGCGATATTACTGACACTGGTCTGCGTGTTCTATCTTTCGTTTTCATTCGTGACCCGCTATCACATGAACAAGGCGGCAGAAGACCCGAAAGGAGAAACGCACTACCTTGACTCTGTGATGAACAAGAAGGTGTGGCTGGGCAGTTATACGCTGAAACAATGTCGTGAGATGGAAATCGGATTAGGGCTTGACTTGAAGGGTGGCATGAACGTCATCCTTGAAGTTTCTGTGCCGGATGTAGTGAAAGCGCTTGCAGATAACAAACCCGACGAGGCGTTCAATAAAGCTTTGGCGGAGGCTGCCAAACTGCAAGTGACCAGCCAAGACGATTTCATCACGCTTTTCGTGAGAGAGTATAAGAAATTAGTTCCGGATGGGAAATTGGCCGAGTTGTTCGCCACACAGCAACTGAAAGATAAGGTGAATACCCGTAGTACAGATGCGGAAGTGGAAAAAGTGTTGCGTGAAGAAGTGAAGGTCGCCATTGACAACTCTTATAACGTATTGCGTACACGTATCGATCGTTTCGGTGTGGTTCAGCCTAATATTCAGGCTTTGGAAGGAACCATGGGACGCATCATGGTGGAACTGCCGGGTATTAAAGAGCCGGAACGTGTCCGTAACCTCTTGCAAGGATCTGCCAATTTGGAGTTTTGGGAAACATACGAGGCCAAAGACATCGTGCCCGTCTTGGTATCTGCAGATGAACGTGCTCGTGTAGCGATGAACATCGGCGCCGATTCGGTGAAAGTTGATTCGGCTTCTGTTGAGAAAGAAGAAGCGAAAACCGCTGTTTCTTCGAAAGACAGCTTGGCCGCGGTGCTGAAAGGCGAAATTGCCGAAAACAGTGCTGCCAACATAGAGCAATTGAAAAAAGAACATCCGCTGTTGGCAATATTCCAACCTAATCAAAGTGGCATGGGTTGCATTGTTGGCTATGCGGATTATAAGGATACGGCTACTGTAAATCACATCTTGAATTTGAAGGAAGTGCAGGCTATTTTACCGCGCGACTTGAAACTGATGTGGGGCGTGAAAGCTTCGGATATGGATGCTACCGGACACATCTTCGAACTGTATGCCATCCGTTCTTCGGAACGTAACGGGCGCGCCCCGTTGGAAGGCGACGTGATTACGGATGCCAGAAATTCATACGACCAATACAACAAGCCGTGTGTGACCATGTCAATGAATACCGATGGCTCTCGCCGTTGGGCGGCTTTGACCAAGAAGAACATCGGCAAAGAAATCGCTATCGTATTGGATGGCTATGTATACAGCGCACCGCGTGTAAATTCGGAAATTACAGGTGGCAATTCGGAAATCACGGGTAACTTTACGGTAGAAACCACTCAAGACTTGGCGAATGTGTTGAAGTCTGGTAAGATGCCTGCTCCGGCACACATCGTGCAAGAAGACATTGTAGGCCCGTCGCTCGGCCAGCAGTCTATTAACCAAGGCTTGATTTCGTTTGTGGTGGCATTGATAGCCTTGATGGTTTACCTCTGCTTGATGTACGGTTTTGTTCCCGGTATGGTTGCTAATACGGCATTAGTGCTGAACTTTTTCTTTACCATGGGAATCATGTCTTCCTTCCAGGCGGCTCTTACCCTGTCGGGTATTGCCGGTATCGTTTTGTCATTGGCTATGGCAGTCGATGCAAACGTGTTGATTCACGAACGTACGAAGGAGGAACTGAAAGCCGGAAAGACGATGAAAGATGCTATTTCGGCGGGTTACTCGGGCGCTTTCTCGGCTATCTTCGACTCAAACTTGACTTCTATCATTACCGGTGTCATCTTGTTTTATTTCGGAACCGGACCTATCCGTGGATTTGCCACAACGCTGATTATCGGTATCATCTGTTCGTTCTTCACCGCTGTCTACATGACCCGTTTGATTTACGAACACTTCTTGGCAAAAGGCAAATTGCGTAACCTGACGTTCTCGACCAACCTTTCGAAGAACCTCTTCCAGAATGCGCATTATAACTTTATGGGCATAACAAAGCGTTCGTTTACTATTTGGGGTACAATTATCGTCATTTGTATCGTTTCGTTTGCGGTACGCGGTTTGTCGCAAAGCATCGACTTTACCGGCGGACGTAACTTTGTGGTGCAGTTCGACAAGGTGGTTCAGCCCGAAACCATACGGGATTTGTTGGAAAACAAAGTAGAAGATGCCAATATCCAAGCCATTGCCTTGGGTACCGACGGACATCGTATCCGTGTCAGCACCAACTACCGCATTGCGGAAGAGGGGGCGCATGTGGATACCGAGATAGAAGGTATTTTGTATAATGCGTTTAAGGAAGGCAACCTGCTTCCTTACGGATTGACGTTGGCACAGTTCATCGACCGTGACAATACAGAAGGATGCTCCATCATCAGTTCGCAGAAAGTAGGGCCGAGTATGGCTGACGATATGCGTACATCCGCTATTTGGGCGGTAGTCTTTGCCGTTATCGCCATCGGTCTGTATATATTGATCCGGTTCTATAACATCGCGTTCAGCTTGGGTGCCACGGTAGCGTTGGCTATCGATGCCTTCTTGGTGGTAGGCGCTTATTCGCTGTGCTACGGGTGGATGCCGTTCTCGTTGGAAGTCGACCAGACCTTTATCGGTGCCGTATTAACCGTTATCGGTTATTCTATCAACGATAAGGTGGTTATCTTCGACCGTGTACGTGAGTTTACGCACTTGTATCCGAACCGTAACCGTACGCAGTTGTTCAACGACGCGCTCAATACCACATTGGCACGTACCTTGAATACCGGTCAGAGTACGTTGATTGTATTGCTCATTATCTTCTTCTTGGGAGGTGACAGCATCCGCAGCTTCTCGTTCGCGATGATTCTGGGTGTTGTAATCGGAACATTCTCTTCATTGTTCGTAGCGGCTCCGGTAGCTTACCTGACCTTGGGAGGAAAGAAAGATGAAAAAGAAGTGAAAGCGGCAAAAGTTTGACTTATATAATTAGGAGTTAAGAAGTAAAGCAGTTAAGGAGTTAAGTCAATAGTCTTGTTGCGGCATACATCACAACAATATTGGCTTAACTCCTTATTTTTTTCACTCCTAACTCCTTAACTTCTTAACTCCTTAACTCCTTAATATATATGTACACAGTCATTAAACGCATGGAAATATCGGCTTCGCATAGCCTGACGCTCCCTTATCCCAGCAAGT
This sequence comes from uncultured Bacteroides sp., assembly GCA_949296855.1. GTDB lineage: Bacteria > Bacteroidota > Bacteroidia > Bacteroidales > Bacteroidaceae > Phocaeicola. The sequence continues at coordinate 7,237 of CASFRN010000126.1, forward strand.
GTGAAAATCTGCATGGTCACAACTGGATAATTACCGTATATTGCCGGAGCAAGGAACTGAATGAGGCAGGCATGGTAGTCGATTTCTCACAAATCAAAGCGGTTGTAAAGAATCAGTTAGACCATCGCCACCTGAACGAGGTATTGCCGTTCAATCCTACGGCAGAGAATATTGCCCGTTGGATATGCGAACAAGTGCCACATTGTTTTAAGGTAGAGGTAAGGGAATCGGAAGGGAATACGGTGATTTATGAGAAAGATTAATGAGATATTCTATAGCCTGCAGGGAGAAGGCGCGCATACAGGCACTCCTGCAGTCTTCGTACGTTTTTCCGGTTGCAATCTGAAATGCAGTTTCTGCGATACTTTGCACGAGTCGGGAGTAGAGATGACCGATGAAGCCATCGTAAAAGAAGTATGCAAATACCCCTGCCGGATGGTTATCCTGACCGGAGGAGAACCGGGACTATGGATAGACGATGCGTTTATCGGACTCTTACACAAAGCCGGGAAATACGTGGCGATAGAAACCAACGGCACACAGGTCTTGCCCGAGGCGATAGACTGGGTGACCTGCTCTCCCAAAGAAGGGGTAAAACTTCACGTAAAGCGTATCGATGAAGTGAAAGTGGTTTATACCGGACAAGATGTTTCTCCTTATTTATTAATAGAAGCGAAAGAACATTTCCTGCAGCCTTGCTCGTGCCGGAACACCGAAGAAGTCATTGCTTACATCAAGGCGCATCCGCAGTGGCGGCTTAGCCTTCAGACGCACAAGCTGATAAATATCCGTTAATTTACAATTTGACCATTTACAATTTACAAGGATTGGGGAACAGTAAATTGTAAATGGTCAAATTGTAAATGAAAGTACCTCGGAGGGGAATCGAACCCCTATTTAACGTTTAGGAAACGCTTGTTCTATCCGTTGAACTACCAAGGCGGGTGTGCAAAAGTACTGCTTTTTCTTGAATTTCCCATGTTTTTGTTTAGAAAAATAGTAAATTACTTGACTTTTAGCAATAAATGTGTCTTTTTATTTTGATTTTTAAAGGAAGTTCACCAATTTTGCGAGCAAGGAATATGTGAACTCTTAAATAATCATAGTATGGCAAAAGAAATGAATGTCAAAGAGCTGAACGATGTCGTGGTCCGTTTCTCGGGAGATTCGGGCGACGGCATGCAGCTGGCTGGAAATATGTTTTCTAATATTTCGGCTACCGAAGGAAATGATATCAGTACATTCCCCGATTATCCGGCTGACATCCGTGCCCCGCAAGGTTCGTTGACGGGAGTGTCTGGGTTTCAGGTACATATAGGGTCGGGTAAAGTCTACACGCCGGGGGACAAATGCGACGTGCTGGTTGCGATGAATCCGGCCGCCTTGAAGACGCAGTATAAATTCTGTAAGCCCCAATCGGTGATTATCATCGATACAGACTCGTTTACCAAGCGCGATTTAGAGAAGGCGCAGTTCGAATTGGAAAACCCTTTCTCTGAGTTGGGGATTAAAAACGAAGTCGTGGAAGCGGCTATTACCAGCATGTGTAAGGAAAGCCTGAAAGACAGCGGGCTGGATAACAAATCCATTATGCGTACCAAGAATATGTTTGCGTTAGGATTGGTGTGCTGGCTGTTTCATCGCGACATTAAGGTGGGCGAAAAGCTGCTCCGCGAAAAGTTCGCCAAGAAACCGGCCATCGCCGATGCCAACATCAAGGTGCTTTACGACGGTTACCATTTCGGTGAAAACACCCACGCTTCTGTGTCTACCAGCTATACGGTGCCCAGCAAGCAAGTGAAAGAAAAAGGCCGCTATATGGATATCAACGGCAACAAGGCAACTGCCTACGGGCTGATTGCCGCAGCCGAAAAGGCCGGTTTGCAACTCTACTTGGGGTCGTATCCCATTACGCCCGCTACCGATATCTTGCACGAGTTGGCTAAACACAAATCGCTCGGCGTAAAGACGGTGCAATGCGAGGACGAGATAGCCGGATGCGCTTCGGCTGTAGGTGCGTCGTTTGCCGGTGCGTTGGCGGTTACTACCACTTCCGGTCCCGGTATTTGCTTGAAAAGTGAAGCGATGAACTTGGCTGTGATAACCGAACTTCCGCTGGTGATTGTGGATGTACAGCGCGGGGGACCTTCTACCGGTTTGCCTACCAAATCCGAACAAACCGATTTGCTTCAAGTCTTATTCGGAAGAAACGGTGAAAGCCCGATGCCGGTGATTGCCGCTACATCGCCCACCGATTGCTTCGACGCCGCCTATATGGCTTGCAAGATTGCGCTGGAGCACATGACTCCGGTGGTGTTGCTGACCGACGCATACATCGCCAACGGTTCTGCTGCTTGGCATTTGCCCGATATGAGCAAGTATCCCGAAATACGTCAGCCTTACGTGAAACCCGAAATGGCAGGCTCGTGGACTCCTTTCCAGCGCGACCCGAACTCGTTGGTACGTTATTGGGCGATACCCGGCACGAAAGGCTTCATGCACCGCATCGGAGGCTTGGAAAAGAGTAGCGAGACAGGAGCTATCTCTACCGAGCCCGAAAACCATCATCTGATGACGCAGCTGCGCGCGGAGAAAGTGGCCCGCATCGCGGAAGATATCCCCGACTTGGAAGTAGAAGGATGCGAGGATGCCGACTTGCTGATTGTAGGGTTCGGCGGAACATACGGACACTTGCATTCGGCTATGGATGTATTGAACGACCAAGGGAAGAAAGTGGCGTTGGCACACTTCAAGTATCTCAACCCGCTGCCCAAGAATACGGCGGAAGTGCTCCGCAGGTACAAGAAAATTGTCGTAGCGGAACAAAATATGGGACAACTGGCGGGCTATTTGCGTATGAAAGTAGAAGGCGTCCACCTTTATCAGTTCAATCAGGTAAAAGGCCAACCGTTTGTCGTAAAAGAATTGACCGAAGCTTTCAACCGCATCTTAAACGCATAATAAAAAGGAGGAAACAATCATGAGCGAAACAAAATATACAGCAGCCGATTACAAAGCAGGCCAGCCGCGCTGGTGTCCCGGATGTGGCGACCATGCATTCTTGAACTCATTCCATAAAGCACTTGCCGAACTGGGCGTGCCGCCCCACGAAATAGCGGTTATATCCGGCATTGGATGTTCGTCGCGCTTGCCTTATTACATGAATACGTATGGCATGCATACTATTCACGGACGGGCGGCAGCTATCGCTACAGGTGCTAAAGTCGCCAATCCGAACCTCACCATCTGGCAGATTTCGGGCGACGGCGACGGGTTGGCTATCGGGGGTAACCATTTTATCCATGCCATCCGGCGTAATGTGGACATCAACATTGTCTTGCTGAACAACCGCATTTATGGCTTGACCAAAGGGCAATATTCGCCTACTTCTGCCCGTGGGTTTGTCAGCAAGTCGTCGCCATACGGCACGGTGGAAGACCCGTTCCGTCCGGCAGAACTGTGCTTCGGGGCACGCGGACGCTTCTTTGCACGCTGTGCGGCGGTAGACGGCGGACCGTCTGTCGAGGTATTGAAAGCAGCAGCCCGTCACAAAGGCACTTCGGTGGTAGAGGTGTTGCAGAACTGTGTCATCTTCAACGACGGCACGCACAACGCCGTAGCCAAGAAAGAAGACCGCGAGCGCAACGCTATTTACTTGGAGCACGGCAAACCGATGTTGTTCGGACCAAACCGTGAGTTCGGCTTGATGCAGGAAGGCTTCGGGCTGAAGGTGGTGAAGTTGGGCGAGAATGGCATCACCGAAAAAGACATCCTGGTGCACGACGCGCACTGCGAAGACCACACCTTGCAGCTGAAACTGGCATTGATGGAAGGTCCCGACTTCCCGATAGCTTTGGGAGTAATCCGTGATGTGGAAGCTCCTACTTACGACGAAGCAGTAGCTGCACAGATTGCGGAAATCTCGGCAAAGAAGCCTTACCACACGTTCGCCGAATTGCTCGACACCAACGACACGTGGGAAATCCGGTAAACAAGCTCCAAATGCGGAGATTTTATTTGAAGGAGTTAAAAGGGAGTTATTTCAGGGAGGTAAAGGGCAAAGCACAACACTTATTGGCAAACTCCTGCCGGAATAACTCTTTCTTAACTCCTTTGTATTTACCCCCCTGTCTTAAGGATATAACTGTATTTCCTGCAAGATTAATAATCTTCAAGCCGTAAGATTAATAATCTTCATGCTGCAAGATTAATAATCTTACAAAAAGGCAATTGGTTGTCGGAGAAACCTCTGCCTTGTTGGTGGCTTGTTTAGGCTTATTGGATGTAAACTTTCATCGATTTTTTTGATTTGAGTGATGGAATAAAAAAGGCGGCTTTTTCGAGCCGCCCTTTTTTATTTATAGAGTAATCGGGTAAGATTATTCTGCGCTTTCTTCGCCTACGGTGATTCGTACAGGAATTTCTGAGTTCAAAACATAGCCCCAAGCGTCTTCTACAGCTATTGGCATATTGACTGTAGTTGTGTTCGATAGAGATCTACCTTGTACTCTGATTTGACCATTACCTGTCAGATGTCCTTCACTGTCATATCCCCATTCCCACTTAGCACTTTCGATGTAGTTGTCATCATCTGTTTTTGGTCTGATTTCTGCAATTTGCTGGTTGCGCCATACGCCTGCAGTAGAAGTGCTTCCTTCAAACATACGGAAGCTGTTTCCTGCATAGTCGCTACCTACTACATCTGTACTTGTAATGAGTGCTCCAGAAACGAAGTCGTTAGCATTAATATTAACAACGTCACCAATCGGAGTTACAGTTCCTTCATAAATCGGGCTTAACAAGCGGATTTGGAAGGTGTATTCGCCGGCACCGTTTTCAGTGTAACGCCAACCATTAGCTGCAGTAGCGGTTTCGTCATAATTATAGAAGTCTTTGGTGACTCGTACAGTTACAGCTTGGCCATAACCGTTGATGCCTTGTCCGTTACTGTTGATACCTCCATGAGATGCATCAAAGTCGAGTTTTGTGACAGTATAAGTCTTACCGCCGAAGATTGGCTGGTCGAAATCAAACAACCAATTGCCATCGTGACCGGTTTCACCTACATTGCCGTTTGCGAAACCAACATTTGCATCGCTTACGTATTTGCTGAAGTATCTAGTCAACTCAACGGCTGTACTGTTATTGGCAGCATCATAGAAGTAAGCGTTGATTACGTTGTCTACTACGTACGCATCGCGGATAGCGAATAAGTCTGCCAACTTCGGAGCGTGGAATTCTACCGGAACAGTGATGCTGTTTAATGTCTCACCACCAGCGGTCTTGAATGTCGCTCTGATATAATAAGTATGATCCAGCAGCAAGCCGTTTACAGCACTGTTGTTGATGTCTACTTGGATAAAGTTAGCGGCATTTCTGTTGTCGTCTGCGTTCGGGGCGTAGTTCGGATGGTTCTTGCTTAACAATTCTGGTACTACATTGATGTCAATGCCTGCAGGTATAGAGGTTGTAAAGTTTCTACCATCGGCAGACCATGCCATTTCAACTGCACTTTTGCGCAAGTCTACGTTTTGCATCCATTGATTTAAGTTGCTGCCTAATGCAGTCTTCATAGTAGCTAAATCAATGCCAAAGTAGTTCATGTTGTTATCGACATTGACATTGTGTTCAATCAATGTGTATTCAGCCGGAGCGTTGATTTCCGTATTAATTTGTATTTGAATTTCGGCCTTGTAGATAGTACCGTCATTAGCAACTGTATAGACAGTCAGGTCGAAGTTTGCCGGAATAGTAGATACATCCGGATTGTTTTCGATTCTGAATGTATGGTTGTCTTGATCAAACTTCAATCCGTATACATCTACATCAGAACCGTCCGCAGTTAAGTACATATCGTATACAGCAGATGATTCCACGCCGAATCCATTTACTTTATAATTGACTCCGGTTTTAAATGTAACGTTCTGTGCGCTGACACCGTCTTTCGTGTTCTCAAAGCCACGGGCATTTACGTCGGTAGTATAGTTTTTAGCGGCTTCCGTGCTAGCATCTACACCCCTAATGACAAGTGTAGTCAGTTGCTCCGGTTTCACACGTTTTACTGTCAGTTCATACTTGCTGCGGAAAGCGTTATCTGCGTTAATGGCGTATACATATTCATTGCTCTCTGCATCAGTTATCGTAGTCCAATTATTGCTGCTGCTACCCACAACGACGTTCTGCATCTTCAGTGTCCACAAGCCATTGCCTGTTGTAGCACGGCTGTTTACTTGATCTGCATCCATTGGTGTATTGCTGGTCTGAGAAGGGGTTGCGCTGAAAGCGAACGGCTGCAAGTTTTGGTTCAGCGTATTAGTCAGTGTGAAGTTCACATCGTCAGCCGGAACATTAACAGGGTCAATGCGCAGGTCAATGCTTGTCGGTGAAGCATAAACCCAATCACCGTTGTTAGGCAATTTTTTGTTACCCATCCATGCATTGGCATTACCTACTTCAGTAGCATTTGTATTATTAAATCGGAATTCTTGACGTGAAATCAAGACATCTGTATCTGCAATTTGGTTAGTAGTTGTAACAAGTGTGCCACTTGTTGAATTATCCAAAACATAACCAATTTCGCCTGAACGGGCATGTTTGGTTACATTGCCCAATGTCATTTCCGTAATAGAACCGGCAGTGCCCGGGAAGTAGCATTCTACCATTTCTGTTCCTTCTGCATTAGGTGCATAGATAGTGAAACCACCGTTAGCTTCAGCTACAGCGTATGTGGCACCGTTAGCTTTGTATGAGGTAGCTTCCAATTCACCTTCTTCGTTAACAATGTACCATACGCCGTTTTGGATAGTAGGCACATTCACTTTTCCTTCTTCGGCATCAACGGTAGCTTTGTATTCGCTCTTTTCGCCATCGAAACACCAGTAACCGTCTTCACTAATGGTAATTTGAGTACCCGGAGCGCCAGCAGCACCCGGAGCACCTGCAGCACCATCTGCGCCGTCCTGACCGTTTACAATGTTGAATGACTGGCCGTCAGAAAAGACTACAGTGAAACCTCCACTGATAGGAGTCACGCTTTCAATCCATTTTCCTGCGCTAATCTGAGCCTGCAGGTCTTCGATGTCGGCCTTGATGCCGTCCACTTGTGTCTGCAGATTCGTGATGTCGTCATCGTAGTCTTTACAAGAGGTAAAAGTTCCTGCCGAAGCGAACAGAAGCGCTCCGAACAGCAGTGCACTTAAATACTTTTTTCTCATAACAAATTAAATTTAATTTATAAATTAAAAAACTCAAATCGTTCTAACTCAAGCCGTTAAGCTTACCGTGTCATCCCGCTGTCAAGACCCCAAAAACCGTTGTCTTGTTATCGCGCCGGCTACAGAACCGCAAAGTAAAGATGCCTGGTAACGAGCGTGTTAGCCTTCCGTATTTAAGGTTTTATAACATCCGGTACGAAAATGTGCCGGTTTTGTAGCCCGGAAGTTGAACTGAAATGAAGGGATTTGAGGGGTGTAAAAGGACTTTTAAGGGCAGATAAAGGTGGATTGAAACAGTAAAGGCACTGGATTTAACGTGAATTAACGTGTGGCTTTTTATGTTTTACATGCATGAAAATAGCTATGCAAATAATGGGGGAGTATAAGAAATGTAGTATACCGATTTATGGAATGGCTGATTTTCGGCGGGACTCGGATAGGTTATGTTGGGATGGAAAAAGAAAACGCAGACTAATGCAAGTTTTCTAGATTGATTAAGCTGCACAAGGATAAAAGGAATCGTCCTGTGCGCTTAAATCTATGAAACTTGCGCTAATCTGCGTTTCGATATGAACGTTAACGCTTATTTCTTTGCGGGAATTTCTTCTACATCAACTAGTTCGATTTCGAATATCAGAGTGGAGAACGGTTTGATCTTGCCACGGTCCATCGAGCCGTAAGCCAGTTCTTGCGGGATATAGAGTTCCCATTTCGAACCAACCGGCATCAGGGTCAAGGCTTCGGTCCAGCCTTTAATCACTTGGTCGGCACGGAAGCTGCGCGGGTCTTTGCTCTTGTAAGAAGTGTCAAATTCAGTTCCGTCAATCAATGTACCTCTGTAGTGTACTTTTACTCTTGAGTTAGCTGTAGGCACTTTACCTTTTCCTTCCTTGATTACTTTATATTGCAAACCGCTGGCGGTGGTCTTCACGCCTTCTTTCGTTTTGTTTGTGGCAAGGAAGTCTTCGTTTTGTTTCTTGTAGTCAGCATATTTTTCAGCCAACGCTTTTTCTTTGATGGCTTCTACTTGCGTGCGTACATACCAGTTAGCGGAGTCGGTAGGTACGATAGCCTGCTCTTTTACGGCAGCCAAGAAACCTGCCAAGAAGTTTTCTTTCGTCAAGCTGTTGACAGAGTCTCCTTCGAAAACTTGATTGTTGATAGCATCGAACATTTGTCCGTTCACCTGCACGCCAATCTGCATACCCATCAGGTAAGCTAAATCTTTGGGGTCACTTGTCTTTACACCTTGTTCGATACCACGGATAAAGTCTTCATAATGAGCTGAGTCAACTCCCATACGCGGGCCGAGTGCATAGTCTTTCAGCCCTTGCGTATTGCTGACACCCATCATATAAGAGAGGGTATCTACTTCATTCTTCATGTTGGCTTGCGGACCTTGTGCGCACGATGCCATACCTCCCGCAATAGCCAAAGCCATTAAAAATGTACTTTTTTTCATTTGCTTTACGTGTTTATTTTGATTGTTGATAATGCTTGTTGTATAGTAATTAAGGAATAGAAAGGAGTTATGCTTCACTTCGTCCGCAGGAGTTAGATGCTAGCACTTTTGTGAATAGAAACAATAGAACTATTGGCTTTTAACTTCTAAGCCCGCCATACGGGCGATAACTACTTCTAACTTCTTTAATTCCTTGTATTATATCGATTATAACACTTCGATAAGTTCCACTTCGAAGATAAGGGTGCTGTGAGGTGGAATCATTTCGCCTGCGCCTTGTGCGCCGTATGCCAGTTCGGACGGGACGTATAGTTTCCACTTCGCGCCTTCCGGCATCAGTTGGAGTGCTTCTACCCAGCCTTTGATTACTTGGTTTACGCCGAATACGGCAGGTTCTCCACGCTTGATGGAACTGTCAAACAAAGTCCCGTCTATCAGCGTGCCTTCGTAATGGCAACGCACGCGGTCGGTAGCTTTCGGTTTCTTGCCGTTGCCTTCCTTGATGACTTCGTATTGCAAGCCGCTGGGCAGTGTCACGATGTTGGGGTTCTTCTTGTTCTCTTCGAGGAACGCTTTCCCTTTCGCGATGTTTTCCGCGTTTGCCCGCTCTTCCATCTCGGTGAAATATTTGTTTACGATTTCACGGGCTTCGTTATGCGTGATAGCCGTCTTGTTTCCTTCCAACACGTCTTTGATTGCTTGCGCGAAGTCGTTTACGTCGATGCTGCGGGCACCCATACTCCATAAGTTCTGGCCTATGCCTAAGCCGATGGCGTAACTGAATTTATCCATATAGTCTTTAAGTTAAAAGATATTGTTTTTCTTTAGTCGGCGCAAAGGTATCTTTTTTATTTGAATAAGAGCTTCTGTAAGCGATTAAAATTTCTTATTTTTGTATGGTTTATATAATAAGGAGGAACTTGCGTATGAAAAAGTTAGTCGTATTGACAGGGGCAGGCATGAGCGCCGAGAGTGGAATCAGCACGTTCCGCGACTCCGGTGGGTTATGGGAAAAGTATCCCGTAGAACAAGTGGCTACGCCCGAGGGCTATCGGGCAGACCCGAAATTGGTGATAGGTTTCTATAACGAGCGGCGGAAGGAATTGCAACACGTAAAGCCCAACCGCGGGCACGAACTGATAGCCGAATTGGAAAAGTATTTTGATGTAACGGTCATCACGCAGAACGTTGATGACCTGCACGAGCGGGCCGGAAGCCGGCACGTCATCCACCTGCATGGAGAACTGACCAAGGTCACGTCGAGCCGGGAGCCAAACAACCCGAAGTACATTCAGAAATTGAAGCCCGAAGAATGGGAAGTGAAGATGGGCGACTTGGCAGCCGACGGATCCCAACTCCGTCCGTTCATCGTATGGTTCGGCGAGGCGGTTCCGATGATTGAGACCGCTATCGGGTATGCCGAGCAGGCTGACATCTTCGTCATCATCGGCACATCGCTCAACGTTTACCCGGCGGCGGGATTGCTTTATTATGTGCCTGCCGACGTGCCCGTCTATTTGATTGACCCGAAAGAGGTAGCTATCGCTTCGGGCAGAAAAGTGCACGTTATCCGGAAAGGGGCTTCGGAAGGGATGGAAGAATTGAAAAATTTGTTATTAAAAGAACGGTGATAAACAATTCTTTCTTATATTTGTTCTATCATATAAAAGAACGTTGTAGCTAACTTAAAAACAAATTGGAAGTATGAAAAAGTACATTTGCACCGTATGCGATTGGGAGTACGATCCCGCTAAGGGCGATCCCGACAACGGCATCGCTCCGGGTACGGCATTCGAAGACCTGCCTGAAGATTGGGTTTGCCCGGTTTGTGGAGTGGGAAAAGAGGATTTTCAGCCGGTAGAGGAGTAAATATCCTTTAGAGGTAAAAAACGGGAAGCCGGTTTGCGTAGCGTAATGCTTGCAGACCGGCTTTTTAAGTTTTCGGGTTGCGGAAACGCGCGCAGCCGGATGCCTCGTCGGGGGCAATTATAGTTTCAGATAGTTTTAATGCACTGAAACTTCAGTTTTAGAGTGCTGAAACTATATTTGTATTGCAATTATGCTTCCGAAGAGGAACTGCATGCGTTGTAATGCCCTTATGATTCCCTGTTTTTCCGGAGGCGTGTGCCCGTATTGTTTATCGGTATTCGTATAGCTTTACGTGCAGGATTTGGAAGTCGTCCACTCCGATGCGCGCGTGCCGTCCTTGGTGGTCTTGGTCGCCGTTATAGCGCCGGATGAAGTCCAGGCTTCCGTCTTCGTTTACGCTAACTTCGTCTACCGAACCGATGCCGATGCGTTTTTCGTTCTTCCATCGGGTGGCAGACGCTTGTCCGCCTTTGCCTTTCAATACGAATCCGTCTTCGCCCAATTGAGCCTGCTCTGTGTCTAAAGCGGCTTCCTCTTTGCTTTTAAATTCGACTACGATGCCGCTTCCGGCTATCAGGTATTCGTTTTCAGCCATACGGATTACCAACCCTCCGCCTTCCGGCCAAACGCTTCCGTCGGTAGCGCGTGGGTCCCAAGGCAGGGTGAAGAAGTGCTTGCATATTAATAAGGTGTTATCCCATGTGAGGGTGCGTTCTTTTTCGGTTTGGTCGAAAAGTAGGCCTTTCATGGCTTCTTGCCCTTGGTATCGGGTGATGAGAGGCATCAGTTCTTTCAGCTTGAGGTAGCTTTGGGTCAGCCGGTAGTCGGGGCGGTCGGGGGCGTCTTCTATCGAGAACGGGCAGAAGCCGATGCCGTCGTGTTCGCCGAACACATAAAAGGCGCGTACGCCGTCATTAGGCTCTAGGCGGATTTCGGGGATGAAAAGCGGGTTGTTGTGCAATTTGTATTGTGCGGTCCAGCCGGTGAACCCTTTGTCGTAGAGGTCAGGAGCCAGCAGGTCAATGCCGGGAGCGGCGCAACGCCAAATGTCGATGAGGTGTGCTAACGGTCCTGCCGACGGATATTCACCGGGTTTGCGTCCGCGGCTGTTCATGGCGGCGTTTACATACATGGGCAAGTTATACGCTTCCCGTCCGCACCTGATCATGCGTTCCACATAAGCGGCATAGTGCCATGCCATAAAGATTTCATCGGTATAGAGGTCTGTGCCGAATACCTCCTGCCAGTTCCCTTCGGTTTTTTCTCCCGCTTTTTGCCATTTCTCTGCCAGCCACGGGTGGAGTGTCTTCTTGTTTTTTTTCAGGTAGCCGGCCAGTTCTTCAGGGATGTCTGATTCGAACAAACGGTTGGCTTCTTCCGAATGGTCGCGTGCGCTTTCCAGCATGCCGATTTCGTTTTCTACCTGTACCATGATGACCGTATGCTTGTCTCCGTCGGTTTCGGAAAGATGCCGCATAAACGCCTTAAATGCCTTGCTGTCCGCTTGGAATACATTGTCAGAAAAGGGGCTGGCTATTTCCAGCGGCTTGCCTGTTTCGGTCCGTACGCGCGGGTATTTCTTGTAGTCTTGCTTGAACCATAACGGAGCATAGCAACTCATGGAGTTCTTCCATGCGCCGAACCATAAGAAGACAATCCGCAAGCCGTTTGCCCGGGCTTGGTTGACGGTGTGGTCTATCAATGAAAAATCGAATGTCCCTTCTTCGGCTTCTATCAGGTCCCAGTAAGCGGGCACCAATACTGTATTCAGTCCGGTGCGTTTCAGCTTTGGGAAAATGCGGTCGATGTCTTGCGGCGAAGAAGCCGATGAGTTGCCTAATTCTCCTCCTAAAATGAGGTAAGGACGGTTGTCTACCATCAGTTGGGTAGCCGAGCCTTGTTTTTGCCAATGTGGAATTTGTTGTGCAAGTGCCGGAAGCAGCCCGATGAGGCTTGCCAGGCAAAGGGTGATGAACCGGTTTTTCATGTGCGTGGCTTTTTTGTTGGTTATACTTGTGTAGTTATAGCATAACGCAAAGATAATAAGAATGTTGAGAAAAACAAAGCGGAGACAAAAGTAAATAGGCTTACTTGTGTCTCCGCAATTTATGTCCCAACTGTTTAAGTTGCGCTTTCTTCTTTATTTTTCTTTGTGAGCTTGAGGCTTATGGTCACGTTTCGGATGGTGGGCAGGTTTTTCATCTGCCATGCCTTCCGGTTTCGGGAGCAATACCTTATGCGACAATTTGAATTTTCCGGTTTTCGGGTCGATGTCTAACAGCTTGATCTGGATTTCATCCCCTTCCTTCAACCCCGATTCTTCTACGGTTTCCAAACGTTTCCAACTCATTTCCGAAATGTGGAGCAAACCGTCCTTGCCCGGAAGGAATTCAACGAAAGCGCCGTAAGGCATAACCGAACGGACTTTTCCGGTATATACTTCTCCGACTTCGGGGATGGCTACGATGTTCTTAATCATGCGTACGGCATCATCGATGCATTTCTTGTTCGTGCCCGCAATTTCGATGCGTCCTACACCGTCTATTTCTTCGATAGAGATGATAGCGCCTGTCTCTTCCTGCATGCCTTGGATAATCTTTCCGCCCGGGCCGATTACGGCACCGATGAATTCTTTCGGAATCGTCATGGTTTCGATGCGCGGAGCGTTCGGCTTCAGTTCCGGACGCGGTTCCGCGATGCATTCGGTCAGCTTGCCAAGGATATACTCACGGCCTTCTTTTGCCTGAAGCAAGGCTTTTTCCAAAATGTCGTAAGTCAATCCGTCGCACTTGATATCCATCTGAGTCGCGGTGATGCCGTTCTTTGTTCCGGTTACCTTGAAGTCCATGTCGCCCAAGTGGTCTTCATCGCCCAAGATATCCGACAAGACTGCATATTTATCTTCTCCGGCGTTCTTAATCAATCCCATTGCAATACCTGAAACCGGATTCTTGATAGGCACACCTGCATCCATCAGGGCAAGCGTTCCGGCACATACCGTAGCCATAGAAGAAGAACCGTTTGATTCGAGGATGTCAGACATCACACGTACACAATACGGATAATCGGCTGGAATCTGACCCTTCAGCGCGCGCCATGCCAAATGGCCGTGACCGATTTCGCGGCGTCCCACACCACGTTGCGCTTTCGCTTCGCCTGTAGAGAAAGGAGGGAAGTTATAGTGAAGCAAGAAACGTTCCTTGTGTTGGTCGAGTACATCGTCCACGATTTTCTCGTCGGCTTTCGTACCTAATGTAACGGTACTCAACGACTGGGTTTCGCCACGGGTGAAGATAGCCGAACCGTGCGGATAAGGCAACGGGCTTACTTCGCACCAGATAGGACGGATTTCATTCGTCTTACGTCCGTCCAGACGTTTGCCTTCATCAAGGATGCAACGGCGCATTGCTTCTTTTTCCACATCGTGATAATAACGGTCGATCATCGGACCTTTTTCTTCCAATTCCTCTTCGGTGAACTGAGCCTTGAACTCATCGCAGATAGCAGTGAAGGCATCTTCGCGTTCGTGCTTGTTCTTATTGCCCGATTGAGCAATGGCGTATGCCTTGTCGTAGCAAGCTTCGTGAACCGCCTTGCGCAAGTCTTCGTCGTTTTCTTCGTGGCAATATTCGCGCTTTACGGTAGAACCGACTTCTTCCATCAGTTCCATCTGCGCCTTGCAATGAACTTTGATAGCTTCGTGAGCGGCTTTCAAGGCTTCGAGCAAGTCTTGTTCGCTCACCTCATCCATTTCGCCTTCTACCATCATGATGTTCTCATACGTAGCCGCCACCATCAAGTCCATATCAGCCTGCTCCAGTTGTTCGAAAGTGGGGTCAATAACAAACTTGCCATCGATACGTGCGACACGGACCTCCGAGATAGGTCCGCCGAACGGAATATCCGATACGGCAAGCGCTGCCGATGCGGCAAGTCCTGCCAACGCATCAGGCATATCGACGCCATCGGCAGAGAAAAGAATGATGTTCACATAAACTTCAGCGTGGAAATTATCAGGGAACAAGGGGCGCAACGCACGGTCTACCAGGCGGCAAGTAAGGATTTCATAATCCGAAGCCTTGCCTTCACGTCTAGTGAAGCCACCCGGAAAACGTCCGAATGCGGAATATTTCTCTTTGTACTCTACCTGAAGCGGCATAAAATCTGTACCGGGAACTGCATCTTTTGCGGCACAAACAGTAGCCAACAACACGGTGTTACCCATGCGCAGCGTAACAGCGCCATCTGCCTGTTTTGCCAGCTTTCCCGTTTCGAGCGTGATGGTTCTGCCATCAGGAAGCTCGATCGTCTTAACAATAGGATTGATCATAAATAAAGTTTTAATGTAATTTTTCGCTATAAATCGCGCGCAAAGATACGAATTATATTGAAGTAATCGGGTGAAGATGGAGCAAAACTTTTAGAGCCTGTTTAAATTTTCCGATAAAGTTGTATTATCAGGTCTCTTTTGAGTTTGTTTCCGGTCTGTTTTCCCGATTTTATGCGTCAGATAGCCCGCTATCCTCCTTATAAAATCAGAAAAACATCCTCGAAAATAATCCTCAAAATAAACGTGAGCAAAATGTAAACAGGCTCTTACACTTTGCCTGTTTTTTGTCTTATGTGAAGTAAAATGCAACAGAAAAGCAACAGAAAAGGCCTTATTTCGTTAAACTTCTTTTTTATCGCGTAAGAACTTTTCGAAAAGCTTTGTGAAATCGTGAAAAGCCGTATCTTTGCACTCCGAAGTAAAATCAGGTAAAGAATGAAAAGAAATGCTTATATCGCCGCAGCTCTGTTGTTGTCAGGCCTTAGTGCCTGCAACAACGAGCCTGCTTTTACCGTCGAAGGTGAAATATCCGACGCGGCAGATAAAATGTTGTACCTCGAACAGACGGGTTTGGAAAGCATCATCCCGCTTGACTCCGTAAAGTTGGACGAAGGAGGAAACTTCAGCTTCTCGGCTGCACGCCCCGGCGCTCCCGACTATTACCGTTTGCGTATCGAGAGCAAGATTATCAACTTTGCGGTCGATTCTACTGAAACGGTAACGGTGAAGGCAAATTACGCCACTTTCCCCACCGGCTATCAAATAGAAGGATCGGAAAACAATACGAAAATAAAGGAATTGGTGTTGTTGCAGGCAGGTCTGCAGACTGACGTGAACCGAGTGGCCCAGTCGGGCTTGCCTATCGGTATAGCACAGGATAGCATACAGCGGATGGTCGACACTTATAAAAATAAGGTGAGACGCGACTATATATTTGCCGAGCCTAATAAGGCGTATGCTTATTTTGCCTTGTTCCAGCAACTGAATGGCTACATGATATTCGATCCGCTTGCAAACAGGGAAGACGTGAAATGTTTTGCGGCGGTAGCTACAAGCATGAACAATCTGTATCCGCACGCAGACCGCTCGCGCAATTTATATAATATGGTGATAAAGGGCATGAAGAATACACGCACTCCGCAATCGAAGCCGTTGGAGATTCCGATGGATAAAATAGAAGAGACTTCAATCATTGACATTCCGTTGCGGGATGTAAACGGAAATCTACATCACTTGACCGATTTAAAGGGCAAAGTGGTCTTGATAGACTTTACAGTCTATGGCGCGTCGGAATCGGGGGCTCGGAACCTGCTCTTGCGTGAGTTATATAATAAATACAACGAGCAAGGATTGGAAATTTATCAGGTATCATTAGATACCGACGAGCATTTTTGGAAGACGGCCGCTGATAATCTGCCGTGGATTTGTGTGCGCGACCCGGAAGGGTCTTATTCGTCTTTTGTCCGGTTGTATGGCGTAGCACAACTGCCTTCCAGTTTCTTGGTCAACCGAAGCAATGAATTGAGTTTGCGTGTTGACACGAAGACTGATTTGGATGCGGAAATCAAAAAATTATTATAACATGTTGCAAAGCATGTGAAAATACAAGGTGTTTGGGCTTGACTGGTATTATAAAAAGATTTACCTTTGTCGAAAATCAAATAAGAAGGGTTCCGATACGTGGCCATGTATCGGAATTCTTTTTTGTTTTATAGTAAGAATATAAACGAATATTACAAGGAGGAAAACATTATGGCTTATATGTCAGAAGAAGGCTACCAGAAGCTGGTGGCAGAATTAAAACATTTAGAAGCGGTGGAACGCCCCAAGGTGGTGGCAGCCATTGCTGAGGCTCGTGATAAAGGAGATTTGTCGGAAAATGCGGAATACGATGCCGCCAAAGAAGCGCAAGCTATGCTGGAAATGAAAATCAACCAGTTGAAGGCGACAATCGGCGATGCGAAAATCATCGATACATCAAAATTGAAAGCTGATACAGTTCAGATTCTGAGCCGTGTAGAACTGAAAAACGTGAAGACCGGCATGAAGATGGCATACACCATCGTATCAGAAACAGAAGCGAACCTGAAAGAAGGAAAGATTTCGGTAAACACACCGATTGCACAAGGTTTGTTGGGCAAGAAAGTGGGCGATGTTGCGGAAATCACCATTCCGCAAGGCAAAATCAGCTTGGAAGTAACAGGAATATCATTTTAATGGGTAAGGCAGGCTTGCGCAGGTCGCGCAGGTTTGCCTTCTTTAATATAATAAAGGTATGGCAACAATATTCAGTAAAATCATTGCAGGGGAAATCCCCAGCTACAAAGTGGCGGAAGACTCCCGCTTCTATGCTTTCCTTGACATTAACCCGATGGTGAAGGGACATACATTGGTTGTCCCGAAACGGGAAGTAGATTATATCTTTGATTTGGACGATGAAGAACTGGCGGCCATGCATGTGTTTGCCAAACACGTAGCATTGGCTATTCAAAAAGCTTTTCCGTGCCGCAAGGTAGGCGAAGCGGTGTTGGGGCTGGAAGTGCCTCACGCGCATATCCACCTGATTCCGATGCAAAGCGAAAAGGATATGCTCTTCTCTAATCCGAAGCTGAAACTGAGTGATGAAGAGTTTAAGGCGATAGCCGCTGCGATAAGCAAAGCTTGGGAAGGCAATGCCTGACAGAATCCTCCCTCCTATTTTATAATATGTAAGCATGAAAGCCATCCCCCGCCCATTCTGTCGGATGGCTTTCTTTTTTGATGACAGACACACAGTTATGTTATGCTGAAAAGAATCTACGCTTGTTGGATAATGCTGATGATGGGAAGCACGCTTCTTGCCCAACAGCAGAAATACAGGATAGAAGGGACCGTGATAAACCGCGACACACGTCAGCCGATAGAGTTTGTCAATGTCTTGGTAGCCGGGCTGGGCATCGGAGCGGTCACCGACACCGAAGGACGTTTCACTATCGAGCAGGTGCCTCCGGGCATCTATGCGCTTCAGGCGTCTATGTTGGGGTACAAAACCGTGCTTACTCCCGAATACCGGGTGAATCACCGCACGCCTCATATCCGGATAGAAATGGAAGAAGAAGAAACACGACTCACCGAAGTGACCGTTACGGCTTCTCCTTTTCAGCACATTGCGGAAAGCCCGGTCAGCCTACGTGTCATCGGCTTGCAGGAAATCGAAAAAGCACCGGGAGCCAACCGTGACATCTCACGTGTCGTACAAAACTATCCGGGAGTGGCCTTCTCGCCCATCGGCTACCGGAACGACCTGATTGTGCGTGGCGGAGGCCCTTCGGAGAACCGTTTCTTCTTAGACGGTGTAGAAATCCCCAATATCAACCATTTCAGCACGCAAGGTGCATCCGGAGGCCCGGTAGGCTTGATTGATGCCGACTTGATACGAAGCGTGAAATTCTACAGCGGTGCCTTTCCGGCAAATCGGGGCAATGCGTTGAGTTCGGTGCTCGACTTCAGTTTGCGCGACGGCGACATGGAGCATAATTCGGTAAAAGCAACGCTGGGTGCTTCCGAAGCCTCTCTTACTTCTAACGGGCATTGGGGCGAAAAGACTTCATATGTAGTGTCGGTGCGCCAATCGTATTTGCAAATGCTGTTCAAGATATTGGGGCTGCCTTTCCTTCCGGCTTACACAGATGCTGCGTTTAAGGTCAAGACCCGTTTTGATGCCCACAACGAATTGACCGTGCTCGGTTTGGGAGGAATTGACCGCATGAAGCTGAATTTGGACATTGACGGAGAAGACGCCGAATACATCTTGAGTTATCTGCCGAAAATAGAGCAGGAAACGTTTACGGCAGGAGGGGTGTACCGCCACTATGCCGGTCCTCATGTCCAATCGGTCACGTTAAGCCACAGTTACCTGAACAACCGGAACCTGAAATACCGCGGCAATGACGACAGTAGCGAAGAAAACCTGACATTGCGTTTGCGCTCGGTAGAACAAGAGACCAAACTTAGGGTAGAAAATACTTCACGCTGGAGTGTGTGGAAACTGAAATTCGGCTTGGAATTGAATTATTCGCAATACACTAACGTCACTTACCAACAGGTTTACACCGATGCGGTCCACTTATTCGATTATCATACAGGCTTGGACATATTCCGATGGGGACCATACGCTTCGATGGATTATACGGCACCCGATGAACGGTTTTCCGCTTCGTTAGGAGTGCGTGCCGATGCCAATAATTACAACGAAAAGATGAAGGAGCTTTGGCGCCAGCTTTCACCGCGGCTATCCGTATCGTGGAAACTGACAGACGGGCTGTACCTGAGCGGACATACAGGGTTGTATTACCAGCTTCCACAATATACGGCATTGGGCTTCAAAGGAGAAAGCGGGAATTATGTCAACCGCCATTTAGATTATACTTCGGTGTCGCAAACCAATGCCGGGTTGGCTTGGCATCCCAACGAAACGATGGAAATCTCGGCGGAAGGGTTCTATAAGAAATACCGGAATATGCCTTTGTCAACGACGGACGGCATTCCGCTTTCGTGCAAAGGAAATGATTACGGAGTGATAGGAAATGAGAGCCTCACATCGGATGCCGAAGGACGTTCGTATGGGGTGGAAGTAATGTTCAAATGGTTGCTTGCCAGTCGGTTGAACTTGTCTTCCTCGCTGACGGTTTTCCGAAGCGAGTTCCGCAAACGGGATGGAGGGGAATACGTGCCTTCAGCATGGGACAACCGTTTCATTCTCAACGCAAGCGGCACGTACGAATTTCCCAAGCAATGGAGCGTGGGGATGAAAGTGTGCTGTATAGGAGGCTCGCCTTATACTCCTTGGGATACGGGCAAATCTTCTTTGGTAATGGCTTGGAACGCACAAGGGAAGGCCTATTATGATTACAGCCGATACAACACGGAACGGCTTCCGGCTTTCGGGCAGTTGGATATACGGGTGGATAAAATGTTTTATTGGAAGAAATGCATGTTCGGCATCTACCTCGACATTCAAAACATCACGGCGGCTAAGCTGCGCCAACCTGATGTGCTGATGAGTACGGGGCGGATAGAAAATCCGTCCGCTCCGTTTGCTGAACAACGTTATGTGATGAAATCCATCAAACAGGAAAGCGGGACGTTGCTTCCCACCATCGGCATCACATTCGAATATTAATGCCGGCGTCTTCACCCGCACAGATTACACAGATTGAGAATAAGGATTGAAAACCAGCCTTGAATCCGTGTAATCTATAGCGGTGGATGACGGTTACGAATATTTTTCGCCGAATTTCATTTCTACATCGTTAATGAATTTGCGCATCGCGTCTTGGTCATCTTTCTTGCAGATGAGCAAGGCATTGTCGCGGGCAGCTATCAGATACCCGTCCAGGTCCTGAATGACGGCCAGTTGTCCTTCGGGAACAGAAATGATGTTATTCTTGCTGTTATATAACAAGGTATTGCTATGGATGATGACATTTTGGTTCGCATCCTTAGGAGAAGCGTCGTACAGCGACTCCCATGTGCCTAAATCCGCCCAGCCGAAATCACACAACTGTACATACACGTTGTCGGCTTTTTCCATGATGCTATAGTCAATGGATATGTTGGGGCAGGAAGTGAAATCAGGACGGTCGCATTCCACACGCGGACAGATGTCCGACATTATCTCATGGAAAGCTTTCAAAATGGTATTCACATGCCATACGAAAATGCCCGAGTTCCAGTAGAACTCGTCGCTTTGGATAAAGATTTCGGCAAATTCCCGGGCCGGCTTTTCAATAAACGTCTTCACCTTATAGAAATCCCCCTCTTTCTCTTCGTCTACCTGAATATAGCCATATCCCGTATCCGGACGGTTTGGCTTAATTCCTAACGTGACCAGCTTGTCGTTTTTCGAAGCAAAATCCAATCCTTTTAAAATGGCTTCCTTAAATTCGTCAAGTTTCAAGATGAGATGATCGGAAGGAGCTACTACGATGGTGGCGTTCGGATTAGTCCGCTGAATGACATACGACGCGTATGCGATGGAAGGGGCGGTATTTCGTCTTTCCTCTTCTATTATCAGCTGTCCTTCGGGCAGTTCCGGTAATTGCTCGTGTATCAGTTGCTTGTAATCTTTATGTGTTGTAATGTAGATATGGGTGGGTGGAATGATTTGCTTATAGCGTTCGAATGTTTGTTGTAAAAGAGTTTGTCCGGTTCCGAAGAAATCCAGAAACTGTTTAGGCAGATTTTTACGGCTGCACGGCCAAAAACGCCGTCCCATTCCTCCCGCCATAATGATGCAATAGTAGTTGTTGTTCATGATAATCAGGGTGGCTTTAAAAGTTTATGCTAAGATAACAGATTATTTTGAATTAACCGCCTTACACTATTCTAAATAGTGTTAGACGATTTTTTTTTCAATTTTTTATTCATTTCCCTTGTATTTTTAAAAGTTTTGCCTACCTTTGCACCGCGATTCACAAAAATAGTTGCCCAGATGGCGGAATCGGTAGACGCGCTGGTCTCAAACACCAGTGGAGTAAAATCCATCCCGGTTCGACCCCGGGTCTGGGTACTTCAAACCCTTGGTAATCAACTGATTATCAAGGGTTTTTCTTTTTATCGGGCGTACTAAAAGTGTACTTCCTGACGAAAAGAAAAAGAAAGAGTACTTTCGCCGTTTTAGCAACCTTATATTTATGCTTTATTAACAAAGATGCTGCATATTTCTTCCTTTCTCCTGCTTTTGTTTGCTTTGAAAACGGTATCCATCACTTATCTTTGTAACCCAAACCGATTTTAATGCACAACG
>CASFRN010000127.1 GCA_949296855.1 uncultured Bacteroides sp.
AATAGAAATAAGCTTTCATTTTGTCATCCTGAACGGAGTGAAGGATCTCGAATACACAAGCTGATGCACACGAGATTCTTCGCTATGCTCAGAATGACATTACTTTTTGATAGGCAATTTTCATTTTGAGACACCCTCTTTATTGTTTCTTTAAGAGCCTGTTTAAAGACGGTTTAACCGTCAGCGGTTTATTCGGTATCAAGCAATAATTCCATTACTTGGCACGCTGATTTGGCTACCGAAGTACCCGGACCGAAGATAGCCATGACTCCAGCCTGATAGAGGAAGTCATAATCTTGCGGAGGGATGACTCCTCCAGCAAAGACGAGGATGTCTTCACGTCCCAAGCGTTTCAGTTCGGCGATGATTTGCGGGATAAGGGTCTTATGTCCTGCGGCAAGCGATGATACGCCTACGGCATGCACGTCGTTTTCTACCGCTTCGCGCGCCGCTTCTTCGGGAGTCTGGAACAGCGGCCCCATATCTACATCGAATCCGCAATCGGCAAAACCTGTTGCTACTACTTTGGCACCACGGTCGTGTCCGTCTTGTCCCATTTTGGCAATCATGACACGCGGACGCCGTCCTTCTCTCTTGGCAAACTCTTCGGTCAGTTCGCACGCCCGTGCGAAATCTGCATCCTTTTTACTTTCTGATGAATACACGCCTGAAATCGTTCTGATTACTGCTTTATATCTTCCTACTATTTTTTCGCACGCATCGGATATTTCGCCCAATGTGGCACGCACGCGGGCGGCTTCTACTGCCAGTTCCAGCAGATTGCCCTTGCCAGTGCGTACGCATTCGGTGATGGCTTCCAATGCCTTGTCCACTTCCGCTTGGTCACGTCCTTCGCGCAAGCGGCGTAAATTCTCTATTTGTTCTTGGCGTACCGCGGTATTGTCTACTTCCAGAATGTCGATAGGGTCTTCTTTTTCCAACCGGTATTTATTCGTACCGACAATGGTCTGCTCGCCAGAGTCGATGCGTGCCTGAGTACGTGCGGCGGCTTCTTCGATACGCATCTTAGGAATGCCGGTCTCAATCGCTTTTGCCATACCGCCCAGTTTCTCGATTTCCTGAATGTGTTCCCAAGCACGGTGTGCCAATTCATTAGTGAGTGATTCTACGTAATAAGAACCTGCCCACGGGTCTATTCCGCGGCAAATCTGTGTCTCTTCCTGAATGTAGATTTGAGTGTTGCGGGCGATACGTGCCGAGAAGTCGGTAGGCAAGGCAATGGCTTCATCCAATGCATTGGTATGGAGGGATTGGGTATGTCCGAGTGCTGCCGCCATAGCTTCGATGCAGGTACGGCCTACATTGTTGAACGGGTCTTGTTCGGTGAGCGACCAGCCTGAAGTCTGCGAGTGGGTACGCAGGGCAAGTGATTTGGGGTTCTTCGGATTGAACTGTTTTACAATCTTCGCCCAAAGCATACGGGCGGCACGCATTTTGGCTATTTCCATAAAGTGGTTCATGCCGATAGCCCAGAAGAAAGAGAGGCGCGGCGCGAATGCATCAATGTCAATGCCTGCGGCGATTCCGGCACGAAGGTATTCCAACCCGTCGGCAAGGGTATATGCCAATTCGATGTCCGCAGTGGCTCCGGCTTCCTGCATGTGATAACCCGAAATGGAAATGGAATTGAATTTCGGCATCTTTTGTGAAGTATATTCGAAGATGTCGGAAATGATTTTCATCGAGAATGCGGGCGGATAAATATACGTGTTGCGCACCATAAATTCTTTCAAGATGTCATTCTGGATGGTACCAGCCATTTCCTCTAATTTAGCTCCTTGCTCCAGTCCGGCATTGATGTAGAATGCCATAATGGGCAATACGGCACCGTTCATGGTCATGGAAACGGACATTTTATTTAAAGGAATGCCGTCGAACAGCACTTTCATGTTTTCGAGCGAACATATAGATACACCAGCTTTACCTACATCGCCTACTACGCGCGGATGGTCGGGGTCATAACCACGGTGTGTGGGGAGGTCGAAGGCAACGGAAAGGCCTTTTTGTCCCGAAGCCAAGTTACGCCGGTAGAAGGCGTTTGATTCTTCTGCGGTAGAGAATCCGGCATACTGGCGGATGGTCCACGGACGGAAAGCGTACATCATTGAATAAGGGCCACGCAGGTAAGGGGGAATGCCTGCTGCATAGTTCAAGTGTTCCATGCCTTCGAGGTCTTCCTTGGTATATACGGGTTTTACCTGTATTTGTTCAGGTGTTTTCCAATTGGCGGTAATGCCATTGGCTTTTTGCCACTCCATTCCGTTTTTCGGATGGAATCCGGCATATATATCAATGTTTCTAAAATTTGGTTTCATGGTCGTATGTGTTCAATAAAATTATAATAATAGTTTATTAAACTCACGTAAGGTTTCCAATACGTTGCAGCGGACGTGGATGAAATGCTCGATGCCTGCAGCTTTCAGTTCCTCCATGCATGCCGGAGCACCCGCTACGATAAACATTGCTTTGCCGGCCAAAGCTTGGAATGCCGGAATGGCATATTGCGCATATTCGTCATCACTGGAGCAAAGAACTACAATGTCTGCTTGAGCTTTCAGGGCGGCTTCGATGCCTTCTTCTACCGATGCGAATCCTAAGTTGTCGATGACTTCGTAACCGGCACACGCTAAGAAGTTGCATGAGAACTGGGCACGCGCCTGGCGCATCGCTAAGTTTCCTATAGTCAGCATGAAAGCTTTTGGACGTTTGCCCGAACGTTCGGTTTCAAGGCGGAGGGCTTCAAATTCGCTTGCGGCACGGGCGGTCTCTAATTTAGCGAACGATGTTTCCTCTTCGTGGTGATGTTCCTTGCCTCCGCATCCACATACGTGTCCCAGTGGTGCCTTGCCGTCTGCCGATTCATTGAAATTAGGATATTGATTGGTACCCAATAGGATTTCTTTGCGGCGTGATACGGCTTCACGGCGCGCCTTGTTGCTTTGGTTTACGGCATTTTGTATGTCTTCCGCTAAAACAGCCTTTACCATACCACCTTCATCTTCTGTTTGCAAAAACAGGTTCCATGCTTCTTTAGCGATGGATACGGTCAGGTTTTCAATGTAATACGAACCTCCGGCAGGGTCTACAATGCGGTTGAAGTGTGATTCCTCTTTCAATAGTAATTGTTGGTTGCGTGCCAATCGTTCCGAAAACTCATTGGGGGTTTCATATACAGAGTCGAACGGGGTGACGGTCATAGAGTCTACTCCGGCGATAGCGGCACTCATCGCTTCGGTTTGCGAACGAAGCAGGTTGACGTAGGAGTCGAAAAGAGTGAGATTGAACGAAGAAGTGGTGGCATGTACATTCATCTGGCATGCGCTGTCTTCTTTGGGCTGGTAAGCTTTTACGATATCTGCCCAAAGCATACGGGCTGCGCGGAATTTGGCGATTTCCATAAAATAATTAGAACTGATGCCAAAATTGAATTTGATTTTGCTGGCGGCAAGGTCAATGGGGATACCCGCTTCCGTCAGACGGCTCAGGTATTCATTTCCCCACGCCAAAGCATATCCCAGTTCTTGATAGATGTAGGCGCCGGAATTATTTAACCGAAGTGCATCGATGCCGATGCAACGGACGTGTGGCCAGCCTGCCAATGCTTTTATCACTTCGGGAGCTAAGTTGATGATAGGGCTTACATCCTTTCCTTTCTGAAGCATTTTGCTGATGGGGTCGAAGTTGACCGAACCGTGTATTTTTTCGGGGTCGTATCCTTTTTCGTTGAAATACTCGGATAAAAGTTGTGCCAGCTGTACCGTATGCCGTTGGCACGTAGTAAAGTTCACTTCGATACAATCACAGTGGATGTCTTTCAGTAGTGTGTCGAGCAGCTTCCGGCTGACATCTTTCCCTTTCAGGTGGAAGCCTAATGAGTCTACGCCTTTATTAAGAAGGTCGAGTGCTTTATGGTTGGCTTCTTCAGGGTTTTCTACGCGGATGTTTTGACGGACAAACCAAGTGTTGTCATCTTTCTTATTCCCTCTCAGGTAAGGAAATTCTCCGGGAAGAGCTTCTGTGGTTTTCAGTCCTTCTACGTCTTCACGGCGGTAAAAGGGCTTCACCTTAAAACCTTCGTTGGTTTTCCATACCAATTTCTTTTCGTAGTCGGCTCCTTTCAAGTCAACTTGGATTTTATCCATCCATTCTTGGGTTGACACTTCTGGGAAGTCGGAAAAGAGTTTGTCTTTGTTTTCTGCCATATTACGTGTTTTTAGTGATATTAGGTTGCTTTAAATCGTGGCAGCACAAAGTTTTTGCATTGCCGTTTGATTTAAATGTCAGTGGCAAATATACAAATAAATTGCACATTATCGGCAAAAGTGTGGTATTTTTGCGCTCTTAGTTTTTTTAATCTTGCATTTTTGAATGTAAATGTTTTGACATATAGATGGATTTGGTTACATTTGCGCAACTTTAAAATTTTAATATCATGAATTGGTTACAAGATTTATTGACGAATCCTAACTCCATAGCGCACATTGTGGCGCTATATGCCTTTGTGATTTCGGGTGGAGTTCTGTTAGGGAAAATCAAGATCTTCGGCATTTCGCTGGGGGTCACATTCGTCTTGTTCGTGGGAATCTTGGCGGGACACTTCGGATTTACGGGTAACCCTGCCATTCTTTCTTTCTTGCAAGACTTCGGATTGATATTGTTTGTCTTCTGCATCGGTCTGCAAGTGGGACCGTCATTCTTCTCCTCGTTCAAGGAGGGAGGCGTGCGGCTCAATTTGCTGGCGACCGGCATCGTGGCATTCAATATCATTGTCGCACTCATTATTTATTATGCATTGCAGGGACGTATCGAAGTGCCGATGATTGTCGGTATCCTTTGCGGTGCCGTTACGAACACGCCGGGACTTGGTGCCGCTAATGAAGCGTTGCAACAATTGCACTATGACGGACCGGAAATCGCTATGGGTTATGCCTGTGCCTATCCGTTGGGTGTCATCGGCATCATTCTTTCGATGATTCTCATCCGCTACATCTGCCGGGTGGATTTAGACAAGGAGTCGGAAGCTATCCAGCAGGCTGAAGAAGCCAATCCGCACCTGAAGCCTTACCGCATCCAGCTGAAAGTGGAGAATCCGGCTTTGAACGGGAAGACTATCCTCCAATTGCAGAATTTCTTGGCACGAAGCTTTGTATGCTCGCGCATTTTGCAAGAAGGAGAGGTGCGTATTCCGACTTCGAAAACGGTGCTTCACATAGGAGATGAAATGAACATTGTGTGTGCCGAAGACGATTCGGAAGCTATCGAGGCTTTCATCGGTTCGAAGATTGAAGTGGATTGGGAGCATCAGAGTACCGACTGTAAGCCGATGGTGTCACGCCGTATCTTGGTGACACAACCTTCTATCAACGGTAAGACTGTGGGCGAATTGCATTTCAGCAGCATGTATGGCGTAAACGTGACACGTGTCAACCGTTCGGGTATGGACTTGTTTGCGGCTCGTAGCTTGACCTTGCAGGTGGGCGACCGTGTAATGGTGGTAGGTCCGCAAGATGCTATCGAGCGTGTGGCAGGGATGCTGGGTAACCAGTTGAAGCGTCTGGACCATCCGAATATCGTGACTATTTTCATCGGTATTTTGTGCGGTATCTTGTTCGGAAGTATTCCTATCGCTTTTCCGGGTGTCCCGACTCCGGTGAAATTAGGTCTTGCCGGCGGTCCGTTGATTATCGCTATTTTGATTGGCCGCTTCGGTTATAAGGTGCGCTTGGTTACTTATACTACGATGAGTGCCAATCTGATGCTTCGCGAAGTGGGGCTTGTGCTCTTTTTGGCAAGTGTCGGCATCAAAGCGGGCGAGAATTTCGTGCAGACGGTGGTCGAGGGAGACGGCTTGCTCTATGTAGGCGTGGGATTCCTGATAACGTTGCTCCCGCTGATGATTATCGGCTTGATAGCGCGGTTGTATTACAAGATTAATTACTATACGCTTATCGGTCTGATAGCCGGTAGTACCACCGACCCTCCCGCATTGGCTTATTCCAATCAGGTATCGGGCAACGATGCTCCGGCAGTAGGTTATTCTACGGTATATCCGTTGGTGATGTTCTTGCGTATCTTGACGGCTCAGCTGTTTATCTTGTTTATGGCATAGCGCGTCGCCACAGATTACACAGATTTCAAAAATTGGTTATCTGAAAAAACGCAGATTAGTGCAGGTTTTCGCGGATTATTTTATTATTTAATCTGAGTGAATCTGCGCTAATCTGCGTTTCAATTTTCTTCGGGAAAGAATAAATTGTTTTAGAGCCTGTTTACATTTTGCTCAGGTTTATTTTGAGGATTGTTTTCGAGGATGTTTTTCTGATTTTATAAGGAGGATAGCGGGCTATCTGACGCATAAAATCGGGAAAACAGACCGGAAACAAACTCAAAAGAGACCTGATAATACAACTTTATCGGAAAATTTAAACAGGCTCTTAATCCGTGTAATCTGTGGTGAAAACATTTAGCCCGCTCTTTCTAATAAAGTTTCCACTTGTGCGCGCCAGTCTGAAGCGTTTTCGGGTTGGAAGGTTTGCAGTCCTGCGGTTTTCCCCGCGGCGATATTTGCTTCGCTGTCATCGATGAAGAGGGTTTCTTCGGGGCGGATGCGTGCGTCTTTTATCATTTGAAGGAAGATTTCCGGATTCGGTTTCATGCAGCCCATTTCGAATGAAAGATACAGTTTGTCAAAATAAGCGTCGATGCTGTTGCCTTGCGGGGTGAATTGTGGTGTGCGTGCCCAATAGTCCATTAAGTAAGGGTTGGTGTTACTTAGTAAATAAGTGTGGTAGCCTTTGTGGCGCAATCGGGCTATGTAGTCTAGCTTACGGGTATCCATTCCGCCGACAAATCCCATCCATGCTTGCCGCACTTCTTCACGTTTCAGTGCCTTTCCGCACAGTTGGCTTAACTTTTCTCGATAGGTTTCTTCATTTAGTTTTCCTTCTTCCAATTCCTGGAATATTCCTGTCTGATGATATTTGTCAAGAATGCGGTCGGCATCCTTCAATCCTAATCGGATGAAAGCCTGTACCGCTCCTTCACGGTCAAGGTCTACGATAACCCCGCCGAAATCGAATGCAATGTTTTTAATCATATAGTGCTTGTCTTTTAATAAGGGAAAAACACAGAGGCACAAAGTTTTTATTTTTAAGAAGTTAAAGGTAGTTATTTCAGGGAGTTAAAGGGAGTTAGAAGCCAATACCTTTGCTAACGGGGCTATTATTTAACTCCTGCCGAAGGCATAACTCCTTCTAACTCCTTTAACTCCTCTAAATTATTTCTCTGCGCTTCTGCGTCTCTGCGTTTGTTTTTCATTAATTCTTCAACCACTTATCCAGCCAGCGGAAGAAAGTGCGTTGCCACAAGATGCCGTTCTGGGGTTTCAATACCCAGTGGTTCTCGTCGGGGAAGATGAGCAGTTCGGCGGGCACGCCTCTCAGTTTCGCCGCATTGAATGCCGCCATGCCTTGCGAGGCGAGGATGCGGAAATCTTTTTCGCCGTGGATGCAGAGGATAGGCGTGTCCCATTTGTCTACGAAAAGGTGAGGCGAATTGGCGTAGCTGCGTTGCACGGCAGGATTGTTCTTTTCCCAATACGGGCCGCCCAAGTCCCAGTTGGTGAACCAAAGCTCTTCGGTTTCCAGGTATTGTTGCTCCATGTTGAAGAATCCGTCGTGTGCGATGAATGCCTTGAAGCGTTTGTCGTGATGCCCGGCAAGCCAGTACACCGAATAGCCTCCGAAGCTGGCTCCTACGCATCCCAGCCGGTCTTTGTCTACGTAAGGTTCCTTCGAGATGTCGTCTATCGCGCTCAGGTAATCATCCATGCAATGCCCGCCGTAGTTGGTGCTGATTTCTTCCAGCCATTCCATGCCGAAGCCCGGCAGTCCGCGGCGGTTGGGAGCGATGATGATGTAATCGTTAGCTGCCATAATCTGCAGGTTCCAGCGGTAGCTCCAGAACTGGCTGACGGGGCTTTGCGGTCCGCCTTCGCAGAAGAGGAGGGTAGGGTATTTCTTGTTCGGGTCGAAATCGACGGGATAGACCACCCACGAAAGCATGTCTTTGCCGTCTACCGTCTTGGTCCAGCGCGGCTCTACCTTGCCTTTTTTCAGTTGGCTGAAGATATGGTCGTTCTCCGAAGTGATGCGGGTCACTTTGTGGTCTTTCTTCAGGTCTACCGTGAAGAGTTCGTCGGCTTCGCTCAGCGAATGGCGCATGGTGAGCAGCTGCTTGTCGTTCAGCATTTTCACCGACGCATAGTCGTACATGCCTTCGGTGAGTTGCTTTACTTCTCCCTTCAGGTTGGTGCTGTGAATCATGCTGGTGGCGTGCCATACGCCCGTGAAATAAAGGGTCTTGCTATCGGGCGCCCAGCAATAATCGTCCACACCCGACTGGAAGGCTTCGGTGACGTAGGTCTTCTCGCCGTTGCTCAGATTCATTACGCACAGGCGGTTGCGGTCGCTTTCATATCCGTCGCGCTCCATGCTTTGCCAGGCGATGCAAGTGCCGTCGGGCGAGAATTTCGGGTTGGTATCGTAGCCCATGTTCTTGTCTTGGGCATCTTCCTTACACAGGTTTCGGGTCTGCCGGGTCTCTATATTATAAAGGTAGATGTCCGAGTCGGTCGATTGCGAATACGCCACGCCCGTCTTCTTGCGGCAGGTATAAGCAATCTGTTTCGAGTCGTTGCTCCACGCCAGTTGTTCGATGCCACCGAAAGGCTTCATGGGCGATTCGTAGGGTTCGCCTGCCAAGATGTCGGTGGCTTCGCCCACTTTATTTCCGTCAAAACTTGCCACGAAGGGATGCGGGATTGTTTCTACCCATTCGTCCCAGTGCTTGTACATCAGGTCGTCTATCACCCGTCCGCTTGCCTTGTCGAGGTCTGGGTAGAGGTCGGAAGTGCGTTCGCCGTATTTCACCTGTGCAATGAAGAGCACCTTGCTTTCATCGGGCGAGAACTTAAAACCTTCGATGTCTCCTTGGTATTCCGAGAGTTGCTTGCGTCCGGTTCCGTCGGGATTCATTTCCCACAGCTGGTTGCTTCCGCTTTGTGCGGTGAGGAAAGCGATTTTCGTGCCTCCTTTTATCCAAGCGGGTTCGCTTTCGCTGGCTGCGGATGTGGTGAGCAGGCGGTTATTGCTTCCGTCGGCGTTCATCACGTAGATAACCGTATGGCTGGCGTTGTCTTTCACGCTGTAATACGATACGGTGTAAGCGATTTGTTTCCCGTCGGGCGACACGCTCGTGCCTCCGATGCGCCCCATAGCCCACAGGGCTTCGGGAGTCATCCGTCCGTCTTTAATGGTTATTTCCTGTTTCCCGATAAAGGGTTTTTCGGTCGGTGTGCCGGCATGGGCTTGCCCGCTTGCGGCGAGCAGCATGGCGGCGGTCATGGTCATTAAGTTTGTTTTGTTCATTGTTATGTGTTATTTATTTGATGTTCGTTTGAACACAGAGGCACAGAGACGCAGAGGGAAAAATAATAAACTCTGTGTCTCCGTGTCTCTGTGTTCGATAAAAAATTCATTTCCCGGTGAAATAAGCCGGATAATTATCAAACAGGCAATTCAGCTGGTTTCCTCCCATTTGGATGTTATCCATATACGAATATCCGTCGCGGTAAGCAAGGCGGAGGCTCGTATAAGATGCGTTCCACCAGTCCCAGCCGAATACCAAATTCGATTCTTCCCGGTTCCCGTAACGGTCTTGCGTGTAGAGGTAATCCTCGCCCGTGTTGTCGGGATAGAAGCGAAGCTCCTGGTAGTGGTATACATCATAATCGTCATACCATTCGTCTACCCATACCCGGCTGCACAGATAGTCGGTACGTTCGTGGTAATTGTTTGTTCCGTTTCCGAACTCGATTCCTAATCCTACGTACTCGCAAGACGTGAATGCCAATGTCATTGCCAACAGGAAAAATATGCGGTACAGTGCGTTCTTCTTGGTCTTCATAATAGCCTCCTTTTTTGTTTTGATTTCGTACTACAAAGATAAGCGGTCTGCCCCGTTCCGGCAAATTGTTTTTCCTAAATCAGGTAAGGAAGATTCCTATTTGTGATAGGGATTTTCCTTAGTTAATAGTGAATAATTAATAGCGGTGCTATTTTCGTTAGCCGTTGCGCTATTAACTATTAATTGTTAACTATTAACTATATTCGTCTCTTTGCGCTTACGGTCTCGATGTCCAGCCGGATGATTTCCGTGCGGTGGAACGATTTTTGTGCATAGTCGATGCCGCGTATCTTATCGTCAGGGCAATACTTGCTCAGCAGGAGTGAGAGTGCCGACATTCGCTCGGCTTCGTGCAGGCTATGATGAGCGGTGCATTGCAACACCACGCTTTCGTATGCGGTGGTGAACTGTGCGGGCTTCACTTGTGTCCGTCCTACCACGCAAAAAGAAACCTGCGGGCATGCGTCGATGCATTTCAGTTTCCGTCCCACGGGAGCGCAATGGATATAGATGGAATTGCCACGGTCCCATACATAGCTGATAGGGATGCCGTAGGCTCCTTCACCGTCTTCCGTACGCATCGAGAGGATGCCGTATTCGCCGTCTTTCAATATCTCGAACGCCCGTTCTTGTTCCAACGTCCGGTCTTGACGGCGGATGGTTGAATTATCGAATTTCATAAAACTCAGCGTTAGGTATTATCATTTATTAGCTATTTCGTAAATTGCCCGGCTTGCCTGGCGGTCGAGCCGGACATAACCGCCTACCAGTTCACCTTTGTTCTCGTGCAGATGAGCTACAAGCAAATCAATGTCGGGATGCTCGATGCCTAATTCTTTAAAGGTAGTAGGCATACCGATTTCGTGCAAGAATGCCTTAAATCGGGCGATGCCTTCCAATGCTACGGTCTTCAGGTCGGTCGAGGCAGGAACATCCCATACCCGTTCGGCGAATTGGGCAACTTTGCCTACGTTATGGTCTGCCATGTAAGTCAGCCATGCGGGGAAGATGACGGCAAGTCCTGCCCCGTGAGTCACGTCGTAGAGTGCGCTTATTTCGTGTTCCATGAAGTGTGAAGCCCAATCTTCTTCACGTCCGGTACCGCAAATGCCGTTGTGTGCAATGGTGCCTGCCCACATGATGTTGGCACGTGCACCGTAATTGTGCGGCTCTTTCATTACGGTTCGGGCTTCTTTGATAATGGCTTTCAATGTGCCTTCACACAGGCGGTCGGTCACTTCTGTGTCGGGTGTATTGGTGAAGTATCGTTCCATGATGTGCGCTATCATGTCGGTGATGCCGCTTGCGGTTTGCCATGCAGGAAGTGTATAGGTCACTTCTGGGTTCATTACGGCAAATGCCGGACGGAGCACTTCGGGAGTACGCAGGCTGAGTTTTTTCAGTCCGTCTACTTTTGTGATAACCGAATTGCCCGAGCCTTCGCTTCCGGCGGCAGGGATAGTGAGCACCACACCGATGCGCAAAGCTGTTTGCGGTATCGCTTTTCCGGTAAAGAAATCCCAAAAGTCACCTTCGTAAGGGATTCCGGCTGCAATGGCTTTGGCAGTATCAATAACCGATCCTCCTCCTACAGGCAAGAGGAAATCCACCTTCTCCCGTCTTCCCAATTCGATGCCTTCATACACTTTCGGGTCGGTAGGGTTCGGTTGTACGCCTCCTAATTCAATATAGGCAATGTCCGCTTCTTCCAGCGATTTCTTTACTCGGTCTAACAAACCGCTTCGTATGACTGAACCTCCGCCATACACAATCAAGGCTTTCGTTCCGTGGTATTTCTGCACTAACGTTCCAGTCTGCAATTCGGTGTCTTTCCCGAAAACAAATTCGGTAGGGCTATAAAAAATAAAATTGTTCATACACATTTTCGATTAACAGTTCTTTATCGGAAAGCAAAGGTAGGGAAAATCTTCGGAAAAACCATGAAAAAGACGAGAAGGGCTCCCCTGTTTATTCATAGCGGCGATATGAGTCAGCAGATAGTACGGATAAGGCTAAATGTTGGCTGCCTTTTCTACAAAGCACAAATTCATTTTATGTTCCAGCGGCTGGAATGTATATTCCGGCTGGTGGAATATACGTTCCGTCAGCCGGAATATAAAACTGAAACGTCTGTAGAGGCAATATTAAAGTTTGTCTCAACGAAAGTCAGTTTGTCGTATTCATCAATGGCAAGCCGTTGTTCTATGAGCCGTTTGATAAGTTGTTCATATCCATAAGGCAGGAAAAGACTCAGGCAATAAGCGTTAATTTGTTTAAACCCGACTGGGAAAAGAGAATTTAATAATGAATTAAATGATTCTTATTCACTACCTTTGTTATAACATAAAATGTATCGTGCCATGAAAAAAAACGCTTAAAAAAAAGTGATATGAACGGTTGTGTAAAGATTTTGCTTGGCGTGTTGTTGTGTGCCGTTAGTATAGGTTGTGTGAATAGGCGGCAGCCGTCTGAGATGAAAACGGATGCGGAAATCGGTACGGACTACTTGCGTATACACCGGCTTCCCGATGTGCCTGTCACACATACGGATGCCTATAAGATAAGGATGCGCCAACCGGTTTATCCGCCCGAGACGGAACAACTTGTGCTGGACGTAATTAATGTAGACGGACCGACGGTTTATCCAGAATACCATGCTTTGCAACAACGGGAAGAGGAGAAATGGGTCGAATTCCCTTTCCGTGGCGATATTTCTTTCGCAGGTGTGGGCAGGGAATTGTTTAAAGGCGATACGTTGCCCGAATACATTTCCGCTGATGAATTTCAGTATCCGTTCACTCCGAACAGATACCGGGCTCTTTTTTATGTGAGTGCTATTGTCTGCACTTATTTTAACTGGACGGACAAAGGCATTGCGCCTGTAGAGGGTACAGAACTGGATGGCGCTATCGGCTTTAAGGTATTGGCGTCGAATAACGATTCCGTCCGCATGGTGTTCGAGAATCATACGAATTGGGATATACGGTCCCGTTTTGTACCCATCGTAGGTACAGAAGAGGTATATGCGGTACATCCGCTCTGTTTTTTCGACTCAAGCGTACCGATTCCTGCTAAGGAGATTACGTTGAAGGGTGGGGAAGCCCTGTCGATTAGTGTCCCGGCTTTTTGGAATGTCGCTTCGGTTAAAAAAGAGCATCAACAGCGTTTCGCTTCCGGCAAGCTGCTGCCGGGGAAATATAAGGTGAGTTTGTCGGTGCATATTTATATGGATACGGAATTTGAGATAAGCGGTTCGTTTAAAAGCAGCTTGCAATATGAATACGAATTGGTAGAGCCTGTTCCTTTCCCGGCAAAGGCCGGGAAAGAGATGGGTATGCGGACGGAGCGCAAAACTTATCCTGCCGGTGTGAAGACCGTGGATGTTTATGTGTCGAATCCCGGCCGGCAGGAGTTGTCTTTCGGACGCCGTTGGGGTTTGGAGAAATGGAATGGGAGAGAGTGGGCTCGTCCGCAGTGTTGGGCTTCTCTACTTATGCTGAAAGATGATCAAATGCAGACCGACGCTCCGTTGCTCTGCTTCCGCTTCCCGATAAGTGAGTGGTATTATTTGGACGCGGGGAAGTACCGGCTTGTCAAATCAATCAACGGCAAGGAAATGAGCGCAGAATTCACGATTGACGATTTGTGACAAAAAGATGCATTTGCCGCATTTTGTAATACGAATGTAATAAGCAGGCCGCATGAAAGAAGGAAACAGGGCTTTCTGCGGCTTGCTTTTTGCTTGTAACAGGAATGCAACGTTCTTGCAATTCCCTTGAAAACTCTCCTCCATACTTTTGAAGCGTCAAATTTGAAGAAAGTTTGTAGAAAACTTGAAACAAATCTGAAGACAACAGGAAAAAGGTATATAAGAAGTATGAGAAAAAGAGTGGTATTGGGATTGGCATTGCTTGCGGTGGCTGCCGGAGCAGATGCGATGAGCCTGAAAGGTAAAATCAAGGACGCGAAGACGGGCGAAGAGATTATCGGAGCTTCGGTGGTAGTGAAAGAAGAGCCTTCGAAAGGTGCCGTGACAGGGCTGGACGGAAGTTTCAGCCTTTCGGTAAACCGTCCGGCTTTTACCATCATCTGTACGTATATAGGGTATAAGTCTTACGAGATGAAGGTAACTTCGAAAGACACTGAAATAGAAATCCCGTTAGCGAGCGATGATGTTTTATTGGGTGAAGTTACGGTAGTGGCGACAAATCCTGGCCGGAGTGAGGCGGGAGCGCGTGCGATTGAGCGCAAAGCGATGAATGTGGTGAACGTGATGAGCGCGAAGGCCATCGAGCTTTCACCGGATATTACGGTGGCGAATGTCATCCAGCGTATGTCGGGGGTGACTATCGAGCGTAATAGCAGCGGCGAAGGCCAGTATGCCATTCTCCGCGGCATGGACAAGCGTTACAATTATACTTTGATTAATGGGGTGAAAATTCCAAGCCCCGACAACAAGAACCGTTTCGTTCCCCTTGACATCTTCCCTTCGGAAATGCTTGACCGCCTGGAAGTGACCAAATCGCTTACCGCAAATATGGAAGGCGACGGCATCGGCGGTGCGGTGAATCTGGTGATGAAGGATGCGCCTACAGAACGCCAGTTCACGGCAAGCGTCTCTACAGGTTATAACGCCATGTATTTCGACCGCGATTTCCAGTCGTTCAATCATGGAGATATAATGAAAGATTCACCTTATGAGGCGATGGGAAAACCCGAAGACTATCAGGTGACGCAGGATAACTTCACGATGTCGAACTTGCGTATGAAATGGAAACGCCCGATGCCTGACCTGACAGCAAGCCTCTCATACGGTGACCGTTTCTTTGATGATAAGTTAGGGGTGATGGTGGCAGGAAGCTATCTGAATACCTATCGTGGTAAAGAGACTCAAATTTATTATCAGCCAGGGACTTCGCATAATGGAATCGTATATCGTAATTATTCTTCTCAACAAACGCGTATCGGCGCTCATGTCAAATTGGATTATCACATCAATGAGAATAACAAGCTGACTTGGTATAACGGGTATATGGATATGCGCGAAGCGGAAGTGCGTGACGGGGAAGACGATAAAGAACGTGCGGTGCGTATGAAATGGAACCGCCAGTATATCATCAACTCTA
Organism: uncultured Bacteroides sp.; assembly: GCA_949296855.1. Lineage (GTDB taxonomy): Bacteria > Bacteroidota > Bacteroidia > Bacteroidales > Bacteroidaceae > Phocaeicola. The sequence goes on from CASFRN010000127.1 coordinate 15,114, forward strand.
CCTTGAAAGGTGAACATCAGTTCTTGGAAGACGGGGCATTAAAACTGAGCTGGTCGGCAGTCATCTCGAAAGCATATAGTCAAACTCCAGACAATACGGAGATTTTCTTGCAAGGGACACACCTTCAGACTTCGGGTGCTGCAACCCGCCGGTGGGAGCATAACTCTGACAAGGACAAGGCTGGGTATATAGACTTGAGCTATAAATGGCGGCAAGATAACGGTTCGGCATTCGATTTTTCAATCGGAGGTATGTATCGTGACAAGAAGCGCGACAGCTTTTTCAATGAATATACGTTCGATTCGGCTACCGGCAGTAAAGACCCGCAATATATAGGCGAGGACTGGAATAATTTCGACGAGATTCTGATTACGCCCCGCCGCTATGGCAATATCGGTGACCCGCTGAACTATGACGCTTCGGAGAAAGTAGGGGCAGGTGACGGTATGGTGAAATACACCTATAATAAATGGGAACTGATAGCGGGTGTCCGTGTGGAACATACCAATCAGGGATATGTATTGAAATTCCCGCGCGACGTAGACCCGGAAGGCAATCAAAAATACACGGATGTGCTGCCCAGCTTCCATGCGAAATACAATGTACACGAAAATGCCAATTTGCGTTTCTCATACGCCCGTGCAATTAACCGTCCGAGTTTCTTCGAAATCGTGCCTTACAGCATTATCAACGAAGACTATAAGGAAAAAGGTAATCCCGACTTGAAACATACGGTAGCGGATAACGTGGATTTGCGTTACGAGTTTTTCCCGAAATCATCGGAGCAGTTTATGGTCGGTCTGTTTTATAAAAACATTCAAAACCCGATTGAATACGGTTTGATAAACGAAGGTCAGGATACGTATTACCAACCGATGAACTTTGGCGATGCGACCAATTTGGGTGTGGAAGTGGATATCATGAAATATTTCAATTGGTTCGGCATCAAAGCGAACTATACGTATACGCACTCGAAGATAACAACCGACAAACGCATCATGGAAGGTTCGGAAGTGAGGACTCAAAAACAGTCTCGCCCATTGTTCGGTCAGGCTGCTCACGTAGCAAACCTTTCCTTGCTATTCAAGAGTACGAAATATGGTTGGGAAGGGCAAATTGCCGGAAGTTACACGGGTAAACGCTTGAGTGACATTTCGAACTGGTATGACAACGATATTTGGGAAGACGGATATTTCCAGTTGGATGCATCGGTAGAGAAGAGTTTCAAATGTGGTGTGAATATTTTCGCTAAAGCTTCCAATTTGTTGGATGTGCCCTTGTTCCGCTACATTCAGAACGGTCCCCGCACGGCAAATATCGATTACGAACGCCATAATGGAAACGTTATCGAACGTAAGGAGTGGCACGGACAGACTATCATGCTGGGCGTGCGGTATAAATTATAAAAATGCAAAACAAACACTATTGACTAACAAACACATTTAATTTTTTCAATTATGAACTTTAAGAAGTATTTATTTGTAGGTGCGGCCTTGATGAGTGTATCATTCTTCGCTGCTTGTAGTGATGACGAAAACGAACCGCAGAATCCTCCAGTAGAAGTACCGGACGATGATGACGATGACAACGACGATGATGACAACGACGATTCGCAAGGTCCGGTCAGCTTGGAAGACCAATGGAACAATACCAACACGGTGACTTGGCCAGCCGATACGGTAATCAATTTGGCAGAACATTACACGGTACCCGAAGGAAAGACCTTGATTATCAAAGAAGGTGCTCAGATTATCGCCAGCACAGCCGGTGTAGGAGCAAACCATGTGCCTGTAGAGTTTACGGTAAACGGTAATTTGTATTGCGAAGGTACAGCAGAAAAACCTGTCCGTTTCTCTATTCCTGAATCCGACCGTACGGAAGCAAATATTTTTGCTGGCCTTTGGGGTGGTATCGTGGCTTCGGAAACATGCGGTGAGATGTTGATTGACCATACGATTATCGAATATACAGGTGGTCAGGTAGTAGAAGGTTCTCCTGCTGCAACTTCGGGCGTATATACAGCCGGTGACGATGCTTATCCGCAGATTACTACTAATAATATCAATGGTAAATACGTGATTACTAATTCAATCTTGCGTAACGGATGGTCGGATGGTATTTATCTGATGGGTGGTGAAGCGATTATTATGAATAATATATTTGCTGCTAACGGATTTGACGGTGCTGAAGCTGTTAACGTAAAAGCCGGCTGCAAGGTAGACGTTGCCGGAAACGTGATGTTCAGCCCGAACACCAACGGTCTGAAGCTGTCAAGTTCAGGTCAGAGCGAAAACCGTGGACAAGCTTTAGTTCAGGCTTACAACAATACTATTATCAACGCTGGCTGGAGACGTGACGGCGAAAAAGGAGGTTGCATCTATGTAGAAAAGAATATCTTGGCAAATGTGTTCAATAACTTGTTGGTAAACTGTAAGTTCCGCGCAATGACTCCGAGCTTTGACATTCCGAACGATCCTGAAGAAGGTTACGATGACGATTCTGTAATCGATTACAATTATTACGCATCGGGTAGCCAACGGAGTGATATCGTATGGGACGGTGAGGACGAATCGGGTGTAGCATACGCTTGGCAAGGTTATAACTACGAACACGAAGATTACAATGTAGGCGTGGTAGACGTACATAGCGTTATTGCTACGGAAAATGATTTGAAAGATCCGCAATTTGTCGGTTTCGACATCAATGGGGTAGGCTTGACCGACTATGTTTACAACGATGCTTGGGACTTCCATTTGCAGACAGGCTCTCCGGCTCTGACAGGTGCTTGCGATGGTACAGAAGCATTTGCCGCTCCTTATTTCTCAACTACGGGCTTGACGGTAAACGGACAAACCTATACTTCTCCGGCTGTTGCCGCTCATTTTGGTGCGTATGGAGAATAATCTGAAAACGGTATCTCTGATACAACTCTGATACATTCTTTTTTCCTGGAAGTCCGGGGCTGGAAAGCGTCCAGTTACCCGGACTTCATTTACAGTGTTTTCGAATGTCGTTTTTACAACTTATCTTTTGTTAATACATCGCAATGATGCGCTTGGAGCACTTCGAGGCAACGGGGGAGGTCGTTAGGTTTGATGACTACGTTCGCACGGTCGTTTTGCGCGAAAGCGTACATGTACTCAATGAAGATTTGTTCTTGCGCCAGGTACTCTAAGATAACCGCCAGCGAGCCGGGCACGTTGGCACAGCTCAGGCAGACTACGTCGGTGGTCATCACCGCAAAATCGTGGGCACGGAGCACTTCCGCCGCTTTGTCCACATCGGATACTATCAGGCGGAGGATGCCGAAGTCGGCGGTTTCCGCCATGCTGAACGCGTGCATGTTGACGCCGTTCGCGCCCAAGGTGCGCACCACTTCGTTGATACGCCCCGTCTTGTTTTCCAAGAAAACCGATAATTGTTTGATTGTCATAACTATTCTATTTTATGCAGATAGCACACAGATAACACAGACGGACACAGAGGAACACAGATTTTATTTATTTACTATTTGACAATTTACGATTTACTATTTAGCAATTAAATCGTACTTCGTAAATCGAAAAATAGTAAATCTCTGTGTAAATCTGTGTGCTATAGAAAACACATACTTATACTAACACTCGCTTGTCTATTACCCGTTGCGACTTGCCTTGGCTGCGCTGGATGCTGTTCGGCTCCATCAGTTTCACATCGGCACTGATAGACAAGACACTCTTTAATTTATCCGACAAAAGCTTCTTCAGATTCAACATCGAAGCGATGTCGTCGCTGAAATAGTCACGCCGCACTTCTACCTGGACTTGCAAGGTGTCGAGGTTGTTCACGCGGTCTACCACCAACATGTAGCGCGGCTCGAACTCTTTCATGCTCAAGATTACGCTTTCCACTTGAGACGGGAATACGTTAATGCCCCGGATAATCAGCATATCGTCGCTGCGTCCCATAATCGGGGTCATCCGCACGCTGGTGCGCCCGCAGGGGCATACGCCGGGCATCAGCGAGGTCAGGTCTTTCGTGCGGTAACGGAGCAAGGGCATGCCTTCCTTGGTGAGGGTGGTGAACACCAGTTCGCCTTGTTGCCCGTAGGGGAGCGGAGCCAACGTGTTCGGGTCGATGATTTCGGGATAGAAATGGTCTTCGTGGATGTGCGAGCCGTTTTGTTCTTCACACTCGCACGACACGCCCGGACCCATTATCTCGCTCAAGCCATACAGGTTATACCCTTTCAAGCCGAGGCGTTCCTGAATCTCCTGACGCATGTTCTCGGTCCACGGCTCGGCTCCGAAAGCGCCGATGCGGAGGCTCAGCTCGTTTTTATCGATGCCCATCTTGTCTACCGTCTCCGCTAAATAAAGGGCATACGAGGGGGTGCAGGCAATGCCTGTGATATGCAGGTCGCGAATCAGGCGCACGTGTTTCTCGGTATTGCCCGTAGAGGCGGGTATCACCGTAGCGCCTAAGTTCTCCACGCCGTAATGCGCTCCCAAACCTCCGGTAAACAAGCCGTATCCGTAACTTACCGAGAACGTATCTTCACGGGTCACGCCGTATGCCGAAAGGCAACGCGACATCACTTCCGACCATACCGCCAAGTCTTTGCGCGTATATCCTACAATCGTCGGATTGCCCGTTGTGCCCGATGAAGCATGCACCCGCACGACTTCCGATTTGGGGGCAGCCATCAGCCCGTAGGGATAATTGTCGCGCAAGTCTTGCTTGGTGGTGAAAGGCAGTTTCACTATATCGCCGATGCTCCGGATGTCTTCGGGCATCAGGTCCATTTCTTGCATCTTGTGCCGGTAGAAGGGCACATTGTGGTAAACGTAAGCGACTAATTTCTGCAACCGCTTACCTTGCAGCTCGCGCAACTGTTCGCGCGGCATGCATTCTTTGTTGGGATTCCAAATCATGTCATCAGTTAATAATTAATAGTTAATAATTAATAGTGCGAAATGGTTCTTCTTTATTAATCACAACTATTCATTGTTACTTATTCATTGTTAACTATCGGGTGGTCCTCATGGAACGCTTTCATCCGCTCTTCCAGTACGGGATAAAGCTCGTCGCGCATCCGCGAGGTGCAGGCACGCACCCCCTGCTGCTCGCTTCCCGTGGTGGAGAGCGAAATGCTGCTCACTCCGTAATACATCAATTCGAGGAGCAATTCGCCTCCCGTCATGCCCGGATAGCCAAGAGTGAAGAAGAAGCCGTCGCCCACCTGACGGGTCACATCGCGGTCGTAGACGATGGTGAAGCCGTTATCGGTGAATATCTTCTTCATCCGGCTGGCACGGCGTTCGTACTCGCGCACGTCTTCCACGAAGTTGATTTCGCCCGATACCGAACGTTCCAGCATCTCCGCCATGCCGTACTGGGTGGTGGCTGTACATCCCGATGTAATCATATACAGGATGGAAGCGATGAACGTGGGGCCGAATACGCCCGAATCTTCGTAGCGTTTTGCCAACGCCGGATATTGCTTGTCGAAAAGCTTATCGGATATGCAAGCCAAGGCGATGCGCTGGCCCGCATAACTGAATATCTTCGAAGCGGAAAGCATGAGGATGTAATTATCGGTATAGCGCGCCACGGTAGGCACGAAAGGCGGCTGGTAGGGACGCCCGTACTTATGGCGGAAATCCATACAGAAATACGCCTGGTCTTCCATCACCACCACGTCATATCGGGTGGCAAGCTCGCCGATAATCTTCAGTTCTTCTTCTTCCAAGCATATCCATGCGGGATTGTTCGGATTGGAATAGACCACGGCTGCAATGTCTCCCTTTGCCATATAGCTTTCTAATTTTGCCCGAAGCGGCTCTCCCCGGAAATCGTGGATGTCGAAATACTCCCACCCGATGCCCAAGATGCGAAGCTGGGATTTTTGGATAGGGAAACCCGGGTCGATGAAAAGCACCTTATTCTTCCCCGGAATGCGTTGCGTACAAGCGATAAATGCCCCGAACGAGGCGGCTACAGAGCCTGTAGTAGGCACACAGGCACGAGGGGAAATATCGATGTCTATAAACGCTTTCACAAAACGGGAGGCAGCCTCTTTGAGTTCGGGCACTCCCGCCGCGGCAGGATATTGCGCTCCCAAGCCCGCGTCTAACGCCCTTTTCTCGGCTTCGATGCCTACCTTATTGGCGGGCAATCCGGGCGACCCTTGATCCATGCGGATGAACGGGATGCCCGTCTGCTCTTCCAAGCGGGAAGCCACCAAAAGCACATCGCCGATGGTGGCGTTTTGCAGGTCGGCCACTTTCATCTCGCGCGCCACGTCCGCCACCTGTTCTTTACTGAATACACTGCTCATAATGCTCAACGGTTCAAGTTTTTCACATAATCGCGCCCGATGTCGAAAGCACGGTAGTTCATTTCCACCACCTCTTCCCCTTTCGAGGCAAAGATGCGCCCTATGCTTTCGCGCAAGGCATCGACATCCAATATTTTAAGGAAAGCCGCCGCCGCTCCCAACAAAATGACATTCGCCGAGCGAGGCACGTGGTTTTCCTTTGCCAGCCTTTCCACGTCAAGCGAAACCACATGGGGCTGGGCGTTCAATTCATCCGCCAAAGCCCGCTCGTCGGGATAATTGGGGATATTCTTAAACGGCGCGGACGAAGTGATAATCCATCCGTCTTCCGCCAGATAAGGCAAATAACGCAACGCCTCCATCGGCTCCAAGGAAAGAATCATGTCTGCCGTGCCCAAGGCGATGAGGTCGGAAGCGATGGGAGTATCCGAAAGGCGGAGATTGGATTGCACGTCTCCCCCGCGCTGGCTCATCCCGTGCACTTCGGCTTGTTTCAAGGTCAGCCCCATGCGGGTGGCTGCTTCCCCGATAATGGTAGCTATGGACAAGATTCCTTGCCCGCCTACTCCTGAAAGTATGATGTCTGTTTTCATTTCTTCTCGGCTTTTTTCTTTTTCAACTTACGGTTTAATGTCTGTATGCACTCGCGGCGCGGGATGATGACCGACACGCCCCGGTATTCGATTTCCTCGCGGATGACACGGGTAATCTCTTCCATGTTCTTCGGAAGGGGCACCACCACGCGCACGTGTTCAGGCTCTACGCCCAAGCCCAAGCAAATGGCTTCGAACTTATTGGTGCCCGCCGAATCTTGCCCGCCCGTCATGGCGGTGGTCAGGTTATCCGAGATAACCACGGTGATGTTCGCCTTGTCGTTCACCGCGTCCAGCAATCCCGTCATGCCCGAATGGGTAAAGGTGGAATCTCCGATGATGGCGATGGCAGGGAATTGCCCGGCATCCGCCGCTCCCTTCGCCATGGTGATGGACGCACCCATATCCACACAACTGTTCAAGGCACGGAAAGGAGGCAACGCGCCCAAAGTGTAACACCCGATGTCGCCGAATATCTTCGCGCCGGGATATTCCGCCGCCACCCGGTTCAGGGCATCGTACACATCCCGGTGCCCGCATCCCACACACAAGGCAGGCGGACGGGGAACCATGTTCTGAGCCGGAGCATAAACCTCCGCGCTGGGAATGCCCAAAGCCGCCTTTACGCTATCGGGAGTCAATTCTCCGGTGCGGGGCAAATCTCCGCTCAGGCGTCCCTTTATGATGTATTTCGTCGGGAGCAACCCTTTTAATTGTTCCTCTACGAAGGGCTGGCCGTCTTCTACCACCAACACCTCCTTGCATGAATCCGCCAAGCGGGTCAATTGCTCCATCGGAAGCGGGTATTGCGAAACCTTCACAATCGGGCACGGACATCCGGCAGGGTAGTTCTCCATCACATAATTATATCCGATGCCGCACGCCACGATGCCCCGTTCGGCAATGCCAGCCCCAAGTTCCGCCTTATTAAAAGGAGAAGATTCGGAGAGAGCCAATAATTGAGGTTGCGCGGAAATCACTTCCAAATAACGCCGGCGCGCATTGGCTGGAAGCAACACCCAGTCCGCCGGAACAGATTCCCGTCCCGTACAAGTGACTTCATTGAACTCCGTCTTCACCCGGACCGCCGCGCGCGAATGAGCCAAGCGGGTAACGATACGCATCAGCACGGGAAGTTTTTCCCGTTCCGACAATTCGTATGCATATTCCATCATGTCATACGCCTCTTGTTGCGAGGAAGGTTCGAGGACAGGCACCATGGCAAACTTGCCATAGAAGCGCGAATCTTGCTCGTTTTGAGAAGAATGCATCGTAGGGTCATCCGCCGCCAGCACCACGATTCCTCCGTTAACACCCGTAATTGCCGAATTGACAAACGCATCGGCGCATACATTCATACCTACATGCTTCATACAGACCAATGCCCGCTTGCCCATGTACGACACACCCAAAGCCGCTTCCATAGCGGTCTTCTCGTTCGTGCACCAGCTGCTGTGCAAGCCTCTCGCCCGTGCTAAGGGCGAATCCTGTATGTATTCGGTTATCTCGGTCGAGGGAGTCCCCGGATAGGCATATACCCCCGAGATTCCCGCATGAATGGCGCCCAAGGCTATCGCCTGGTCGCCCAATAATAAAAGTTTATCGCTGCTATTCATAATATATTTTTTCACCACAGATTACACCGATTTAAAAAATTATTATCTCTATGTATCTCTGTAATGAATTTTGTTTTTAATTCTCAACTCTATTTTTTATGAATCTCCGCAATACGCCCCTACAACTAATTGGGTGAAATGCGGACATTCATATATTCTTTAATCTGTGTAATCCGTGGTGAAAGAAAAGCCATCCGCATCGTCCAATACGGGAAACTTCTTGCGGAACGCTTCCAATTCCTCCATATCTATCCCCGCTTCGGCACATTCCTCGCACCCGTCGGTACATGCCGCAAGCGTATGCCCGTATGGGTCGATAACGGCACTTCCCCCGCAATAATCGCAATACGGGTCTTTCCCCGTACGGTTCACGGCTATCACGTAACACTGGTTCTCGATGGCACGGGCACGGAGCAATGCCTTCCATGCTTCCACGCGCGGTGTGGGCCAGCTTGCCACGTAAAGAATGGCATCGTAATCGCCCCGGTTGCGTGACCAGACGGGAAAACGCAGGTCATAACACACCTCAAGCAAGAAACGCACGCCCCGGAAACCGACCACCACACGCTCGTTGCCGGGCGTATAATGCTTATCCTCGCCTCCATACGTAAACAAGTGCTTCTTATTATACCACCGCACCTGCCCGTCAGGGGTCACAAAATAAAAACGGTTGTAATACTTGCCGTTTTCTTCGGTAGCAACGCTTCCGGCAATGGCACAATCTCGCTCTTTTGCTTGATATAACATCCATTGGAGTGAAATTCCTTCTGCTTCTGCTATGCCTTCGGGTTGCGTGCAAAAACCAGTAGAGAACATTTCGGGCAGAACGTAAAGGTCGGCTCCTCGTTGTGCGTCCATCATAACTTCGGCACGCTTACGGTTTGCTTCGGGATTAGCCCATTGGATATCTGTTTGTAGAATAATGATTTTCATGCTCTTCATATTTTTTAGAATGCCCAAAGGTAACAATTTATTCGTTATATCCCAATTTTATGTTCAAAAAATTGACAAGGCTCTGTCTAAGAATATTCTTTTGTTAGTTTTTGAGGTTCCTTTCTGAAAAATGAGAAAGATGATTCGTGTAGAAAGGCAGGTAAGGAATATCAATTTGCACCCCTGTTTTAATGAAGATACCTTCGTAAGGCGATGAAGGTATCTTCGTGGAGTGATGAAGATACCTTCGATGGTAGATGAAGGTATCTTCATTAAAAAAACAGGTTTATTGGATTAGAACAGGCTCCACGCTACGGTAAGTCCTGCCATGACGATGGCTACCATGCTCATCAGCTTGACGAGGATGTTCAGGCTGGGTCCGGAGGTGTCCTTGAAGGGGTCGCCCACGGTGTCGCCCACTACGGTGGCACGATGGACTTCGCTCCCTTTTCCTCCGAAGTTGCCTTCTTCGACGTATTTCTTAGCGTTGTCCCACGCTCCTCCGGCGTTTGCCATGAAGACGGCGAGGACGAAGCCCGACGAGAGACCGCCTATCAGCAAGCCGATGACGCCCGGCACGCCGAAGAGCAAGCCCGTAGCTACGGGGGCGATGATGGCAAGCAGCGAGGGGAAGACCATTTCGCGCTGCGCTCCCTGGGTGGAAATCTGCACGCATCGGGCGTAGTCGGGTTCGGCGTTGCCCGTAAGGATGCCCTTGATTTCGCGGAACTGGCGGCGCACTTCTTCTACCATGCGCGCGGCGGCACGCCCTACGGCGTTCATCGTAAGCCCGCAGAAGAGGAATGCCATCATGCTTCCGATGAACATGCCCGAGAGGACTTTGGGGTTCATCAGCGTGACGTCGTAATACATCATGAAGTCGTCCAGCCCCGCTTCGTGGATAGCTACTTCGATGCCGTTGGGAAGCTCTAAGACGGTGGTGCCGATGCGGTTCAGCCCGATGCGCACTTCTTCGATGTAGGATGCCAAGAGGGATAATCCCGTGAGTGCCGCCGAGCCGATGGCGAATCCCTTTCCGGTGGCGGCGGTGGTGTTGCCTAATGAGTCGAGGGCATCGGTGCGGCGGCGCACTTCTTCGCCTAACTTGCTCATCTCGGCGTTCCCTCCCGCATTGTCGGCTATGGGTCCGTAGGCGTCGGTGGCGAGGGTGATGCCCAAGGTGGAGAGCATGCCCACGGAGGCGATGCCGATGCCGTAAAGCCCCATGCTGATGTTGGTGAAGTCGAATCCCGAAGCCAGCCAGTAGGAGAGGATGATGCCTGCCACGACGGCTATGACGGGGATGGTGGTGGAAATCATGCCCAGCCCGATGCCGGAGATGATGACCGTGGCGGGACCGGTCTTGCCGCTCTCGGAGAGCTTGCGGGTGGGTTTATACGACTGGGAGGTGTAGTATTCGGTGGATTGCCCGATGATGACGCCTACTAAGAGCCCTACTACCACCGCTAATGAGATGTTCACCCAGTTGTCCAGCCCCAAGAGCCAAAGGATGAGGAAGGTGCCGATGATGATGAGGGACGAGCTGAGGTTGGTGCCCGTAGAGAGGGCTTTGAGGAGTTCTTTCATGGTGGCGTTCTCGCGTGTGTGTACGGAGAAGATGCCGATGATGGAGAGGATGATTCCGATGGCGGCTATCAGCATGGGGGCGATGACCGCCTTGAATTGCATTTCGGTGTCTCCGCTTCCGATGAAGGCGGCTGCTCCGAGGGCGGCGGTGGCAAGGATGGACCCGCAATAGGATTCGTAGAGGTCGGCTCCCATGCCGGCTACGTCGCCCACGTTATCGCCTACGTTATCGGCGATGGTGGCTGGATTGCGCGGGTCGTCTTCGGGGATTCCCGCTTCGACTTTCCCCACGAGGTCGGCTCCCACGTCGGCGGCTTTCGTATAGATTCCTCCTCCCACACGGGCGAAGAGGGCTTGCGTAGAGGCTCCCATCCCGAAGGTGAGCATGGTGGTGGTGATGACGCAGAGCTTCGATGCGGGGTTGAGCATATCGTCGGGGATGCACCATTCGAGGAGCAGGTACCAGAAGGAGATGTCGAACAGTCCTAACCCTACTACGACCAAGCCCATCACGGCTCCGCTCCGGAAGGCGATGCGCAAGCCTTTGTCGAGCGAGCGGCGGGCGGCGTTGGCGGTGCGTGCCGAGGCGTAGGTGGCGGTCTTCATTCCTAAATAGCCCGAAAGCCCGGAGAAGAATCCTCCAGTAAGGAAGGCTACGGGCACCCAGGGGTTTTGCAGGTTGAACCCATATGCCATGATGGCGAAGAAGATGGCAAGCCCGATGAAGACGAGGGTGACCACTTTGTATTGTTGCTTGAGGTACGACATCGCCCCGCGGCGCACGTGTTCGGCGATTTTCTGCATCTCGGGTGTTCCTTCGCTTTCTCCTTTCATCTGCTTGTAGAAGAAAGCCGCCAGGGCAAGTGCCAGGAACGAGGCGGCTGGAGCAATCCAGAAAAGATGGTTTTCCATAAGCGTTATGATTTGTTTTGTTAATGTTGGATATCAAAACGCAAAGACGCAAAAACGCAAAGTTTTTAATTTAAGGAGTAAAAAAGGAGTTATTTCAGGGAATTAAAGGGAGTTAGAAGCCAACACCATAAGACTATTGGCATTTAACTCCTGCCGAAGGCATAACTCCTTCTAACTCCCTTTATCTGCTACTACATATTCCTCCGCGTTTTTGCGCCTCTGCGTTTAATATCAGTCAAAGGTAAGGAAAAATGCGTTTGCCTGTTTTCCAAATTCACGGATTTTGTAGTTCTTTTTCTTTATTTTCCGAGATGAGTAAAAGTTTGTCTCCTTCGTGCAGCTCGGTCTGCCCGTTGGGGATGATGAATTCGTTTCCGCGCTTTACGAGCATCACCAGCGTGCCTTTGGGCAGGTCGATGTGGGTCAGGCGGTTTCCTTCTTTTAGCATTTCGGCGGTAAGGGTCAGGTCGTCCAGCCGGGTGTCTATCTCTTCGGGAAGCTCTACGCCGAACTCGTTCCCTTCTTTTTCCTGCGGCATGTCGAGGCGGAGCCATCGTGCCATGCCCGAAATGGTCATTCCCTGGATGACGAGCGAGAGGAGGGTGATGAAGAACACGATGTTGAACAATTGGTTCGAGCCGGGTATCTGGGCAATGACGGGATAGGTGGCGAAGATGATGGGGACGGCTCCGCGAAGCCCTACCCACGACACGAATATCCGTGCGCGACTGGAGATGCCCCGGAAGGGCAGGAGGCAGAGGAATACGCTCACGGGGCGTGCCACCACTATCATGAACACGCCGATGAGCAAGCCTACGCCCGCTATCTCTATCATCTCGTGCGGATTGACCAGCAAGCCTAAGGCGATGAACATGATGATTTGCACCAGCCACGTAAGCCCGTCCATGAACGTGAGTATTTCTTTGCGCGAGGTGAGCCGCGCGTTGCCCACGATGACTCCCGCTATGTAGACCGCTAAATATCCGTTGCCTTTCACCAAGTCGGTGGCGGTGAAGGTGATGAAGACGATGCTGAGCAGCAGGATGGGGTAGAGCGAGGTGTTGGGCAGGTTGATGCGGTTCAGGAGCCATACGCCGAACTTGCCCGCGGCATACCCGATGACTCCGCCGAAGAAGAATTGTACCAGCAAGTCGCGCGCGATGATGCCCGCATTGAGGTCTGTCCCGCTCCCGATGACCTGTATCAGCACGATGGTGAGCATGTATGCCATGGGGTCGTTGCTTCCGCTTTCCAGTTCCAGCATGGGGCGTAGGTTCTCTTTCAGGTTCATGCGTTGCGAGCGGAGGAGGCTGAACACCGAGGCGGAGTCGGTGGAAGACATGGTGGCGGCAAGGAGCATGCCCGCAAGCAGGGTGACATGGATGTCGGCTTGCGTGTGGCACGAGAGGTAGTAGATGAACCATCCGGTCAGCAGGGTGGTGAGCAGCACGCCTATGGTGGAGAGCAGGATGCCTTGTGTCAGGATGGGCTTGATTTCGTGGAAGCGGGTGTCCATGCCTCCCGTGAAGAGGATGATGCTCAGGGCAATCATGCCGATGAACTGGGCGTCTTCCGCGCTATTGAACTGGATGCCGAGCCCGTCGCTCCCGAAGAACATGCCCACCAAGAGGAAGAGCAAGAGGGTGGGGATGCCGAAACGGTATCCGGTCTTGCTGATGAGGATGCTGATGAATATCAGGATGGAGCCGATGAGGAGGATGTTTTCTGCGGTAATCATAAGGCAAATATATTAATGTGAGACATTGTTTGCCCAAAGATAGTGAAAAATCGGCATTTGCTTGGTTTCCTGATTCACGGATTTATAATAAAAAAAAGTTTCAAGAACTATGTTGCATTCTTGAAACTTCTCCGACTCACCTCACGGCTTGGTACACCCTCAGGGACTCGAACCCTGGACCCACTGATTAAGAGTCAGTTGCTCTACCAACTGAGCTAAGAGTGCGTTTCCTTTTTGTTTGCGGGTGCAAATGTACGAGCTTTATTTGAAACCACCAAACAATTCAGCAAAAAACTTTCACGAAAAATGAAATTCTTATAAAAACTATTAGAATTTATACATTCTCATTCCATTTTTCTCCTTAATTATATAGAGAACTCGTCTTCATTCGTTATCTTTGCCGAACAACAAAAAAGAAGTATAACCATGCAGACAAGTGACAGTGTTGTAATCATCCCAACTTACAACGAAAAAGAAAATATAGAAAATATTATCCGTGCCGTATTCGGTTTGGAAAAGTGTTTTCATATCTTAATTATCGAAGATAACTCTCCAGACGGTACGGCCTCCATTGTGCACAGGCTGCAAGCCGAGTTTCCTGCACGTCTTTTCATGATTGAAAGGAAAGGGAAGCTCGGCTTGGGGACGGCTTATATTACAGGATTCAAATGGGCTGTTGAACACCAATATGATTATATATTCGAAATGGACGCTGACTTTAGCCATAACCCGAATGACTTGCCACGACTCTATAAAGCTTGCCATGACGAAGGCTATGATGTCGCTATCGGTTCTCGCTATATAAGCGGAGTGAATGTAGTGAACTGGCCTATAGGCAGAGTGCTCATGTCTTACTTCGCTTCTAAATATGTAAGGATTGTTACCGGGCTTCCTATTCATGATACTACGGCAGGGTTTAAATGTTACCGGCGTCATGCCTTAGAAACCATTCCGCTCGATAAAATCCGCTTCAAAGGATATGCGTTTCAGATAGAAATGAAATTTACCGCATATAAATGCGGATGCAAGATTAAAGAAGTGCCTGTTATTTTTGTCAATAGAGAGCTGGGAACTTCTAAAATGAACAGCAGTATATTTGGCGAAGCTGTATTCGGAGTAGTGCGCTTGAAATGGGATAGTTGGTTTAAATCATATCCGCATATATGAACAGCAATCCATGCTGAAAGGAGATACGTAATATTTTTATTAATACTTTAATTCATTTACTTATGACAACGTGTATCAAAAATGCCATTATCGTAAATAATGGAGAAAAGATTATAGGTTCAGTAATCATCGAAAACGATACGATTCGTGATGTATTCCTCAATGGGTCAGAACCTGACATATTATGTGATAATATTATTGACGCACATCAATGTTACCTTATGCCAGGCGTGATAGATGACCATGTACATTTCCGTGACCCTGGGTTGACGGAAAAAGCTGATATGTTTACCGAAAGCATTGCTGCCGCGGCTGGAGGTGTCACTTCGTTTATGGATATGCCTAATTGTAAGCCGCAAACTGTTACTCTTGAAGCTTTGGAAGATAAATTTAAGATTGCGTCTGAAAAAAGTGTCATTAATTATTCGTTCTATTTCGGTGCCACTAATGACAATGCCGATTTGTTTTCTTCCTTAGATAAGACCCGTGTATGCGGCATTAAGCTTTTCATGGGTGCCAGCACGGGTAATATGTTGGTGGAAGATCCAGAAGCTTTGAAGCAGGTATTCAGTAAGGCAAATATGCTGGTTGCCGCACATTGCGAAGATCCGAATATCATTCAGTGGAATTCGGAATTGGCACGGGTGAAATATGGAGAAGATCCGGATATTGTTCTCCATTCGAAGATTCGTAGCGAGAAAGCTTGCTGGCAGTCGGCTGCCTTGGCTGTGCAGCTGGCGAAAGAAACAGGGGCGCGCTTGCATGTGCTTCATATCAGTACGGCGAGTGAACTGGAGCTTTTCGAAGACAAGCCTTTTTCCGAAAAACGGATTACGGCCGAAGTGTGCGTGCCTCATCTCATGTTCTGCGACAAGGATTATCAGACATTAGGTTCGCTTATCAAGTGCAATCCAAGTGTCAAGACCGGATTCGACCGGGAGGCTTTGCGAAAAGCTTTGGCAACAAACCTCATTGACGTAATAGGGACTGACCATGCTCCTCATCTGCTCAATGAAAAACAAGGCGGAGCGTTGAAGGCGGTGTCTGGAATGCCTTCCATTCAGTTCTCATTGCCTTGTGTGATGGAATTGGTACGAAACGGAGTGCTGACTGTCGAGCAAGCGGTAAAGAAAATGTGCCATACGCCTGCCGACCTTTTCGGAATAGAAAAACGTGGGTATATCCGTCCTGGTTATAAAGCTGATTTAGTCATCGTGAATCCTAATAGCGAGTGGACCGTTACCCGCGACAGTGTTTTAAGTAAATGCGGATGGAGCCCTTACGAAGGAATGACTTTCCACGCGAAAGTGGAAAAAACGTTTGTTAACGGTGAGTTGGTGTATGCTGACGGTAAGGTAAATACATCCCATCGGGGAGAAGCCCTCTGTTTCAGTCGATAAGAATGTATGAGAACAGATAGTACCGTCATAATCTATGCCGTTCACGAACTGGTTGATTATATTAACTGGGTTTATTTTTTCCATGCTTGGGGGTTTCAACCACGTTTTGCATCCATAGCCGAGATACACGAATGCGACGCTTGCCGTACAGGGTGGCTTGCCGGTTTCCCTTCTGCCGATGTCCCGAAAGCGACAGAAGCTATCAGGTTATATCAGGAAGCCCAGCGCATGTTACGGCTTTTGGATGAAAGCAGTCAAGTAAAGGCAATCTATCGGCTCATGGATGCAAATTCGGATGGTGATGACCTCCTGCTGGATGGGAAAAGGTTTCCGTTGTTACGCCAACAGACTCGTCGGCAAGATGAGGCTTCTTATCTGTGCCTAAGCGACTATGTCCGTCCGTTGTCACAAGGCGTGACGGATACAGTCGGCGCTTTTGCCGCATCCGCTGGCGAAACGTTGGAAAGACAATTGGCGAGCGATCCCTATAAACATCTGATTGTACAGACATTGGACGAACGTCTGGCGGAAGCTGCTGTCGACAAACTGCATGAGACAATCCGTAAAGAAGTATGGGGTTATGCGAAAGGCGAATGCCTTACTCGGCGTCAACTGCTGAATGAAGAATACCAAGGTATTCGCCCGGCAGTGGGTTATCCTTCTCTGCCCGACCTTTCCGTAACGTTTTTGCTCGACGAATTGATGGATATGAAACGTATTGGCATCCGTTTGACAGAAAACGGCATGATGCAACCCCATGCCTCTGTATGTGGATTGATGTTTGCCCATCCACAGGCTCGTTATTTTTCGGTAGGGAAAATCGATGAACAACAACTGGCGGACTATGCCGGACGGCGTGGCATAGACATCGGCATCTTACGTAAATTTCTAATAACTAATTTGTAACAATATTCCCATTGATTATGATTTTACTTCGCATTTCGTTGTTTTTCCTGATTCTGTTGTTGTTGCCCGATTGGTACATTTACAGATTCTATGTAAAGTATAGCGCTAAGCGGTGGAAGAAAGTGCTTTGGTGGATACCCAGTATATGTTTGCTTCTTGCTCTTTTGGTTTTTATTTGTTTCCGCCATTCGATGCAACACGCGTTCAGCATCTACCTTATCACAGCTCTTTGTCTGGCTGTCCCTAAGATGGTGTTTATGCTCTGCGACTTGTTTATCTATCTTTGCAAAAAGCTGATGCGGTGTTTCATTAAAGCGCCTGTTCCGCTTTCTTTCATCCGTTTATATCGGTTTACGAGGAGGAGCGTCCCGCTATTGGTGGCAACTGTCGTTTGCGTATACATTTTGTTTGGCGCGGTTTTCGGGAAAGAGTTTTTTGAAGTAAAAGAGGTCACCTTCTCTTCTCCCGATTTGCCTCAAGCGTTTGACGGATATCGCATCCTTCAGCTTTCCGACATTCATTCGGGAAGTTGGAGTGACGGTGGAGAAGCATTGCGACGTGCCGTGGTTTTATGTAACGGCCAACATCCCGACCTCATCGCGTTTACGGGAGATTTGGTAAACAGCTTGGCAGACGAAGTGGTGCCTTATATGCCTGTCTTTTCGCAACTGAAAGCCAAAGACGGTGTATATTCTGTATTGGGTAACCACGACTATGCTACCTATGTTCATTGGGATAGCGATGCTAAACGTCTGGCTAACATTGATACCTTGATTGCACGGGAAAGGCAGATGGGATGGGATTTGTTGATGAACGAACACCGCATCTTACGCCGGGGAAACGACTCTATCGCGCTGATTGGAGTCGAGAACAGCGGAAACCCACCTTTCCCAAACCGTGGAAATCTGCCTAAAGCATTGCGCGGCACTGAAGGGATGTTTAAAGTATTGCTTAGCCATGACCCGACTCATTGGCGAAGAGAAGTCCTTCCTCAAACAGACATTCAATTGATGCTGGCGGGACATACTCATGATATGCAAGTCAGCTTGTTCGGGTTTTCTTTTTCGAAATTCATTTACCCTGAACACAGTGGCATGTACCTCGACAAGGGACGCGGACTGTATGTCAATGTAGGGTTAGGTTTTGTCATGTTTCCGATGCGTCTTGGAGCATGGCCCGAAATAACCGTTATTACGCTTAAAAGAACGAAAATCTATAATTGACAGTTGCCCGTGGCGCATAAAGTTTTCTGATTATTCAACTTAAACGCGAAAAAACTGAAGAACCGAAGAATTTACAAACTTAAAAACAAAAATATGAGATTCATTTACATCCTTTATCAAATTTGCATCGGGCTGCCTATCTTCTTGGCAGCTACATTACTTACGGCACTTACTACGATGATAGGTTGCTGGTTGGGGGACGGACACTTTTGGGGATATTATCCCGGAAAGCTGTGGTCGCAACTGACTTGTTTCTTGTTTTTGCTTCCCGTTAAAGTGGAGGGACAAGAGGTCTTGGACAAGAACACATCCTACGTGTTTGTAGCCAATCATCAAGGTGCTTTCGACATTTTCTTGATTTATGGGTTCTTAGGACGGAACTTCAAATGGATGATGAAGAAAAGTCTGCGAAAGATACCTTTCGTCGGAAAAGCATGCGAATCTGCAGGTTTTATTTTTGTCGACAAGTCCAGTCCCCGTAAGATATACGAAACCATCAAGCAAGCCGAACGGGTATTGCAGGGAGGAACTTCATTGGTCGTTTTCCCTGAGGGGGCGCGCACTTATACCGGGAGGATGAATCCTTTTAAGAAAGGTGCTTTCTTCATAGCCGACCAATTGCAAATGCCGGTAGTCCCGATGACCATCAACGGGTCTTTCCGCATCCTTCCGCGGACAGGCAAGCTGCTTTCATGGCATCCGTTAAAGCTTACTATCCATACCCCGGTTTATCCCATCGGCAAGAAAGGTGAAGAAAACCTGCAAATGCTGATGACTGAATCATATCAAGCCATAGAAAAGGATTTAAAATAAGCTTCTTTAGAAAAGAGAGCAAAAAAACGGCATACGGAGACGATTGTCAAATTCATCGTCTGCCTATGCCGTTTTTATTTTCTTGACGCTGCCAAGAGACGGCAGGTCATGTCAATCGTTGATTATCGCGCAGACTTTTTTCGCCAAACGGTCTGCTTCTTCCATTGTCCGTGCCTCTGAATACACACGGATGATAGGCTCGGTATTGCTTTTACGCAAATGCACCCATCCTTCAGCGAAATCAATCTTCACTCCGTCTGCATCGTTCACCTCTTCGTGGCAATACATCTCCTTAACCTTTTTCAGGATTGCGTCGATGTCTGTATCAGGAGTCAGGTTAATGCGGTTTTTTGCCATATAATAAATAGGATAAGAAGCCCGAAGCTCGCTTGCTTTCTTGCCTTCGTGTGCCAAGTAGCTCAAGAACAAAGCGATGCCTACCAATGCATCCCTGCCGTAATGTGCCTTCGGATAAATCACTCCTCCATTGCCTTCGCCGCCTATCACGGCGTTTACTTCTTTCATTTTCGTTACCACATTCACTTCGCCTACAGCCGAAGCGTAATATTCCATGCCATACTTGCGGGTTACATCCCGTAATGCACGTGTCGAGCTAAGGTTTGAAACAGTATTGCCAGGTGTGTGCTTCAATACATAATCGGCAACAGTCACCAATGTATATTCTTCACCATACATCGTTCCGTCTTCGCAGACCATAGCCAGACGGTCCACGTCCGGATCAACAACAAACGCTATATCCAGACCGCCACGTTTCATCAATTGCATGATATCACCCAGGTTTTTTTCCAATGGTTCCGGATTATGTTGGAAATCCCCTGTCGGCTCGCAATACAGTTTTTCGATGTGCCTTACTCCTAAACGCTCAAGCAATCGAGGCAAGATAATGCCGCCTACCGAGTTCACGCAATCTATCGCTACACGGAAACCGGCTTTCCGGATAGCCTCCGTGTCTACTAAGTCCAAGGCTAAGACTTGTTCTATATGCTTCTCGCCATATGTCGTATCCTCTGTATATTTTCCTAACGAGTTGACGCCGGCATAATCAAAGTCTTCCGTTTCAGCGATGCGGAGCACTTCTTGTCCTTCCTCGGCATTTAAAAATTCGCCGTGTTCGTTCAATAGCTTCAAGGCATTCCACTGCTTCGGGTTATGACTGGCGGTCAGGATGATTCCGCCACATGCTCCTGCCATTGGTACAGCCAATTCGGTAGTCGGCGTTGAGGCGAGGCCGATATCTGTCACGTCAAAACCCATGCCCATCAGTGTGCCGCATACTATTTGCCGTACCATTTCTCCTGACACACGGGCATCACGGCCTACTATAATCCGGTTGCTTTTCACTGAAGAAACCCTACGGATTAACGTTGCGTATGCGGAAACGAACTTTACCGTATCCAGTGGGGTGAGCCCTTCACCCGCTTTGCCGCCGATGGTGCCCCGGATGCCGGAGATAGATTTTATTAAAGCCATTTTATTCTTTATTTACCTAAATTGTACGTAATCTCATAATAACACGGATATACGAATCTGGAAGCATACATGGCGGTTCCTTCTTCGTGGGGGACAATCAGGCGTACACGTGCCACGTCAGCCGACGAGGAGGTGCGCGCAGGCTTAATGTACCGTAAAGGCAGAAGCCAGCCGGAAGGCACCGATGTCGATTCGTAAACCGCGCTCATGATATAGCTTTGCGTAAAAGCGCCCGAATAGGACTCTCCGCTGATAGTCACTTTATATTCTTCGGGATGAAGCATATACATTGGAAGCGACCACGAAGAGTCGACTATATAATTTGTGTAGTTATATAAGCTCATGTTACCGGTCAGCGTATCGCCTAGGTTGAACATATCTTCCCGGTTCTGCATCGCAATCTCAAAATAGCGCGATAGGATGGAATACGAACCGTCGGTCAGCACCGACTTCCCTTTTCCTTTTTCCACAATATTCATATATACCCCGCTTTCCTCGAAAAGTACGAATTGGTTTTCTGCGGTCATCGTGTCTTGCGCATAAAATTCGCCTTCGCTTATGATGTCATAATCGTGTGTGGTAATCCATGCGTTGATTGCATCTATTTCATCTTCTCTATATTCAGCATACGTTTTGCTGTTGTCGCAGCTTTGGAAAAGCAAAGCTGTCAGAGTCATCGCTGTCACAAATACTTTTGTCTTTTTCATTCTGTCGTGTATAGTATAATATATTCCGGTGCCAAAATTAATAAAATGAATGGTACGGAAACCATGTCTCCGTCAGATTTTATCATTAATTATCACATTTACCCTTTTAAGTGCTTCCCGTAAATGGACTGCTATTTGAGAAAGATTATTAATCTTACGGCTTGAATTTTGATTTAAAGGGTAAATCTTTCAGCGCATATCAATGACTTCCGCGTTTGGATATTTTTTCGGGTCGAAACGGAAGTAGGCATCGGTATAGGGCTGTTTGGTTTGATAGGAGAGGATACGGAATTCTTGCGTCTCGCCGTTGGCCAGTCTGACGGTGATGTATAACGGGTGATAGTCGGCGGAAATAAAGACGGCAACCGATTGAATGCTGCCTTTATTCCGGGGGGTAAGGATGATTTCGTTGCCTGTTTTTCCTTTGATGGAATGTTGTGTCCCGTAACGGTATTGGAACAGCGTCTCGTATGAATTGATTAAGGCGTACGGATTGATGCTTTGCAGTTCTTCGGGCGATGGGGTGGAGATGGTCACTTCTTCGTTTTGCTCTACGTAGCTCCATTGTGTTTTTCCGTCGAACCAGCTTTTTACGCCTCCGCATTCCAAGTAAAAGCATTCGCCTTTCAAAGCTAAAATGCCTTGTTGGGTACCTCCAAAGCGGATGTATACGCCTCCAGCTTGGCGGTAGGCTTCGGCCGTTCGGTCGAGTATGGTTTTCGCACGGTTATTTTCGTCAGCGTATAAGTGGAAAGAGGCTAACAGGGTCATCAAGCAGATTATAAAACAACGGTTCTTTTTCATATCGCAATTATTTCAGGTTTTAATTTTTTAAATTGTTCATACGCATGGCGAGGTCGTTTTCATCCATGCAGAGTACTTCGCGCGCTTTGCTTCCGTTGGCAGGCCCTACGATTCCTGCACGTTCCAACTGGTCCATGATACGTCCTGCGCGGTTGTATCCGATGGAGAATTTGCGCTGGATGAGCGAGGTGGAGCCTTGCTGGTGATAGATGAGCAGGCGGGCGGCTTCCTCGAAGAGCGGGTCCAGACGGTTCATGTCCACATCGGCGCCGCTGTTTCCGCTTTCGGAATCGTCTTCTGCTTCGGGAAGGAGGAAGGGAGTGGGATATCCCTGCTGGCTGCTGATGAAACCGACGATACGTTCCACTTCAGGCGTATCGACAAACGCGCACTGTACACGCACCGGGTCGTTTCCTTGCAGATAAAGCATATCACCTTTACCGATGAGTTGTTGTGCGCCCGGACGGTCGAGGATGGTACGCGAGTCCATCATCGAGGCTACGCGGAACGCTACACGGGCAGGGAAGTTTGCCTTAATGGTTCCTGTGATGATATTGGTTGTAGGACGTTGGGTAGCGATGATGGCATGGATGCCTACCGCTCGTGCCAGCTGGGCAATGCGGCAGATTGGGAGTTCTACTTCTTTGCCTGCGGTCATAATCAGATCGCCGAATTCATCGATGATGATGACGATGTAAGGCATGAAGCGGTGTCCGTTTTCCGGATTCAGCTGGCGGTTGATGAATTTAGCGTTATACTCGCGGATGTTGCGGCATCCGGCTTTCTGTAATAAGTCGTACCGTGTGTCCATTTCTGTGCAGAGCGAATTGAGGGTTTGCACCACTTTGGTCACATCGGTGATGATGGCACTGTCCGAATCGGGCAGCTTAGCGAGATAGTGGTTCTCTATTGGCGCGTAGATGGCAAACTCTACTTTCTTAGGGTCTACAATGACGAATTTCAGTTCACTGGGGTGCTTCTTATATAATAAGGAGGTGACGATGGCATTCAGCCCGACCGATTTACCTTGCCCTGTGGCTCCTGCCACCAACATATGCGGGGCTTTGGCAAGGTCGACGATGAACACGTCGTTGGTGATGGTTTTCCCTAACGCTACCGGAAGCTCGTAAGTGGTGTCTTGAAACTTCTTGCTGCTTAAGATGCTGCTCATCGGCACGATGCGTGGGTTGGCGTTCGGCACTTCGATGCCGATGGTTCCTTTACCGGGGATAGGGGCGATGATGCGGATGCCTAAAGCCGAAAGGCTTAAAGCTATGTCATCTTCCAGGTTACGGATGCGGTTGATGCGCACCCCTTCGGCTGGAGTGATTTCGTAAAGCGTGACGGTAGGGCCGACGCTTGCTTTGATGGAACTGATTTCTATTCCGAAGCTGCGCAGCACTTGGATGATGCGGTCTTTGTTGGCATTCTGCTCTTCCATGTCGATGGCAGGCGTATGGTCGTTGTACGCGTCGAGCAAGTCAAGGGTAGGGAAGCGGTAGTGTTCCAAGTCTAAACGCGGGTTATAGGGCTGGCTTAGTTTTCCGCGTGGAGTTTCTTCCTCTTCTTCGGGTGCTTCTTCGATTTCGAAGGTTGGTTCATCTGTAGCTTTCGTGTTTTTTTCAGAGACAGGTTGGGAGCCTGCGGTGACTTGTTCTTTGGGTTGCTCCCGTGTTTCGGGTGTGCATGCAGGCGTTTTATCCGCGCTTTTCTCTATTACGGGATTCAACTCTATTTCTATGGGCTGATGGTCGGGCTCATCTTGCGGCGTGTCGGGAACGGGAGGGGCCGGACATTGGGGGGATTCTTTTTCAAGAGGTTGTCGGGCCTGTTCTGTTGCTGCAGACGCTTGCTGTGCTTTCTTCTCTCGTATCGAGAGGGTAGGATGGAAGGCTTTGCGCACTACTTGCATCGTTTCGCGCGTAAAGAAGATGCCGATAAGCACTAAGGTAACCAGTAAAGTAAGGATGAGTCCCGGTGCGCCTATCTGAGAGCAAATCCATCGGCTCGCGTTGTATCCGTGCAGTCCTCCTGGATAGAGGAAAGAGTCTTGGAACGTTCCTCCGAACGCAAATCCTAATGTTATGGAAAGCCATACCATTAGAACCGCACAGCCCGTGAACCATTTCCATAACGTGAACTGGTAGGCTTTCATCAGTTTCATGCCGCACACGATGAGAAACACTACAATAAGGTAGGCGGAAATGCCGAAGCAATCGTTGACGAGGAATTGCGAGAGTTGCGCCCCTCGTGCTCCGGCATAGTTTTGGATGCCATTGCTTGTCTCAAGCAATTCTCCTGGGCCGGGATGCGCCAAGATGCTTTGGTCGTTTCCTCCTGTAAAGAAGAAGGAGCTGAAAGCCAATAACATATATACGCCGAAAATGACGCAGAGCAGCCCGATGATGAAATGTATAGTTTCGCCTTTGATGGCGTTTATCATCTTTTTGGGGGTGATGATTTTGTCTTTGTTTTCTTTTGTTTCTGTCTTTTTCTTCATGATTGAATAGGGAAATAGTGAAAATCAAACGCAAATGTACGAATATTTTTTTGTATTTTTGCGCCGCAATCAAAAATCGTTATGGAAAAGAATACATCTGCTATTTACGACAAGAACACTGTGGAATTCGTGACAGTAGCCGCCGGGTTTTGTGGCTTCATCGAGCGGACAGACGAAATAGGGCGCCGGCCGTTTATAGACAAGGCATTGAAGTTGCTTCCTTTGCTTTACCTGAAAGCGTCGTTGCTGCCCGAATATGCGGTGCGGGTGGACGAATCCGACCCCGAGACGTTTGTGACGGAAGTCGATTATGAACGGGTGCGTGGCAGGGTGGCGGCATTGATGGGCAGGTATGATGATTACCTCGATGTGTTTCTCGATGATATGGCCTATAGTGACACGCCTATCGGACAGACAATTTCCGAAAGTATAGCGGACATTTACCAACCTTTGAAAGACTTTGTATGCGTTTATCGGTTAGGGCTCGGCCGGACCATGAACGATGCTTTGGTGATTTGCCGTGAGCAGTTTGGCGAGTTTTGGGGACAACGCTTGTTGAATGTCATGCGTGCCCTGCACGATGTGAAATACAATACACACGCTGAAGCGGATGAAGAGGAAGGCGGAGTGCCGTCATCCGTTTTCGACGTGGATGCCGGTTATACGGAAGACGATTTATATGAAGGTTTAGAAGCTGGTGATGAGGATGAAGAACAAGATGATTACATTACGGAATAAGATATCGAAACAACAAGTGTCTGAAATGCCGAAAGAAAATTTCTCCGGGCGTATCTTCGTGGTTTATACCGAAGCCGATGCACGGAAAGCGGTAGAGTATCTCAATACGCATTCTATCGTTGGGGTAGATACGGAGACACGCCCTTCTTTTCGGCGGGGAACGGTGCACAACGTGGCACTTTTGCAGATTTCCACTCATGATACTTGTTTTTTGTTCCGCCTGAATTATTTAGGGCTGCCTGATTTCTTAGATGAGTTTTTGCGGAATAATGTACTGAAGGTCGGCTTGTCTTTGCGGGATGATTTCGCTATGCTCCGCAAGCGGAATCAAGGTGATTTGAACGATGGGAATTGGGTGGAACTGCAGGATTATGTGCCACGTTTCGGCATCGAAGAGAAAAGTTTGCAAAAGATTTATGCGCTGCTTTTCGGAAAGAAGATTTCGAAGGCGCAACGTTTATCGAACTGGGAAGCCGAAGTGTTGACCGAAGCGCAACAGCTTTATGCCGCTACCGATGCATGGGCGTGTGTGGAAATTTATAATTATTTGGAAGAACTCCGTGCCCACGGTCATTATCAGATAGAGAAAGTGGAGGAGGAATAATAACATAGAGTTGGCCGGGTGGCCAAGGTTTTTGTCATATAGCCAACTTGTTAAAAGAAAAAATTGCAATGAACGTGTCATACAAAAGAGTTTATTTGAAATCCGGTAAGGAAGAATCGTTGAAACGTTTTCACCCGTGGGTCTTCTCGGGTGCCATCGCCCGGGTAGAGGGCGAGCCGGAAGAGGGTGAAGTTGTGGATGTCTATACGTCGCAGAAAGAATTCATCGCTTGCGGGCATTTTCAGGTAGGAAGCATTGTCGTACGTGTCTTGTCTTTTGCGCAGGAAACTATCGGCCACGCTTTTTGGGTGCGTAGGCTGACGTGCGCGAAGGGAGTGCGTGAGGCATTGGGCTTGGTAAATAATCCACGGACCGATACCTATCGGCTGGTGCACGGCGAAGGAGATAATTTGCCCGGATTGATTATCGACGTTTATGGAAAGACGGCTGTCATGCAGGCACACTCGGCAGGGATGCATCTCGACCGTATGGAGATAGCCGATGCACTGACCGAGGTAATGGATGGTGCGATTGAAAACATTTATTATAAGTCGGAAGCGACTCTTCCTTTTAAAGCCGATTTGCTGGCAAGAGAGAACGGGTTTATTAAAGGGGGCAGTGTGGAGAATGTAGCGATGGAAAACGGATTGAAATTCCATGTCGATTGGCTGAAAGGGCAGAAGACGGGGTTCTTCGTCGACCAACGGGAGAACCGTAGGTTGTTGGAACAATATGCGGCAGGGCGTAATGTGCTGAATATGTTCTGTTATACGGGAGGTTTTTCGTTCTATGCCATGCGCGGCGGAGCGAAGCTGGTGCATTCGGTGGATAGTTCGGCCAAGGCTATCGACTTGACAAACGAAAACGTAAGGTTGAATTTCCCTGATGACCCGCGCCATCAGGCGTTTGCTGAAGACGCTTTCAAGTTTCTCGACCGCATGGGCAGCCAATATGACTTGATAATCCTCGACCCTCCTGCCTTTGCCAAGCACCGGGATGCGCTCCGTAACGCTTTGCGTGGTTACACTAAGCTGAATGCGAAGGCTTTCGAGAAGATTCGTCCGGGAGGCATCTTGTTCACTTTCTCGTGTTCGCAAGTCGTGACAAAGGATAATTTCCGTAATGCGGTCTTTACGGCAGCGGCTCAAACAGGGCGTAGCGTCCGTATTCTTCATCAGTTGACCCAGCCTGGCGACCATCCGGTAAACATTTACCATCCCGAAGGCGAGTACCTGAAAGGATTGGTGTTGTATGTAGAATGATAAGATTCCAGATATATGTACCAAAGGCTAAGAGCCTTGGATTTCCGCTTAAAACAACTTAAGTAACTAATCAAAATTATCTTATGGCACACAGATAACACAGATGAGACTGATTTACACAGATTGTTTTTAAAATAATATCTGTGGTCATCTGTTAAATCAGTGTTATCTGTGTGCCATAGTATAAGTTAATTCTTGTACACTTACTTAGCATTTGGCACACCCTTTCCGGCGCTTGTTTTCATTCTACCGTAACCGATTTGGCCAGGTTACGTGGCTGGTCTACGTTTTTCCCCTTGCATACGGCTATGTGGTACGCTAATAGTTGCAAAGGGATGGTGGCAATGAGCGGATTCAAGCATTCCAGCGTTTCGGGGATTTCGATGCAATCGTCCGCCAAGGTGCGGATAACTGTATCGTTCGGGTTCACCAAGGCGATGATACGTCCTTTTCTTGCTTTGATTTCTTGTATGTTGCTCACTATTTTCTCGTACATCGCGTTTTGTGTGGCGATGACTACCACCGGCATTTCCGTGTCTATCAGTGCGATGGGGCCGTGTTTCATTTCTGCGGCGGGGTATCCTTCTGCATG
>CASFRN010000128.1 GCA_949296855.1 uncultured Bacteroides sp.
TATTGTGTGGAGAAGCGGTCGATGACAAAACCGATAAGTGTGGGCACCATGGCAAGGCCGATGTTTTGGATGTAAAAGACAATGGCGTATGCCGAGCCGAGCTGTTTCATGGGGATAATCTTAGGAACCGAAGGCCATAGGGCGCTGGGTACCAACGAGAAGGCGATGCCTAACACAATCATTACGATAACGGCGAACCACCAATAGTTCATAATGGGTAGAGCAAACAGCACATGGACAGTGGTAAGCATTACCGAACCGATAATCATCAGTGTAGCTCCACGCCCGATTCGGTCGTAGAGCGTTCCGAATACGGGAGTAAGCAGAATCGTCCCGAAGGGCAAGAGGGCAGGAATGAGTCCGGCGAACGATTCGGGCACTTCATACTTGTATATCATCAGTTTGGTGGCAAATTTCAGGAAAGGGAATACGCCGGCATAAAACATCAGGCAGAGCAGCGTGATGAGCCAGAAACCTTTATTGCAGAGGATTAGTTTCAAGTCGGATAGCTTGAAACCTTCTTCGGGGGCTTCTCCGGCTTCTGCGCGGGCGGCAGATATGGCTGCATCTTCTTTGCGGTCCATGACGCAATAGACCAGATAGGAAATAAAGCCGACACACAAGGCTATGGCTCCGACAAGCACAGAACCGGATACATCACCCATCATGCGGGCTACGGGCAGGCTGACAGCGAGCGCAAGTGCTGTTCCGATACGTGCCATGGCTACCTGCAGCCCCATGGCAAGGGCAAGCTCTTTCCCAGCGAACCATTTCACGATGACTTTCGAAACGGTGATGCCTGTTATTTCAGCTCCCATACCGAAAATAGAGAAACCTAATGCGGCTATAATTACCTGCAGGTTCATGCCCCACAGCATCGCATCGCCGAAATCGGCTTGCAGGGCATACCATTTAATCAAGGCTCCGGCGAACATCAGTCCGGATGACATGACACCTGTAAACCGTACGCCCATTTTGTCGAGGATGATTCCTCCAAAGAACAGCATGAGCAGAAACACGTTGATGTATCCGTAGGCTCCTGAGAAAAATCCGTATTCGGTGCTGCTCCAGCCTTTCCCCGAAGATACGGTGCTGATGGTCTTTTCTACTGTTTCTTGCTTGCCTTCTACGGTCTCGATGTATTGGTAACGTGCTCCTTCTTCCAGTTTCTGTACGGTAAGGTCGGGCGAAGACAAGGCATTGCTTTCGGCAAAGAGCGCTACTTTCGCCACGAGGGTGTCGGCAGGCATCGAAGTATTGTCAGTAAAATAGACTACTTTCCCTTTTGTTGTCAACAGATTTTCAAGGGGAGCCATGACGTCGGTCAGGAAATAACCGCACATCATGGTGAACGACACGATGATGAGTGCCGTCCAGCGAGCGGCTTTCGAGTCGCTCAGGCGTTTCTGGATTTGTTCTTTCATTGTCTTTTTATTTATATAGTTTTACT
Source organism: uncultured Bacteroides sp. (assembly GCA_949296855.1). Classification (GTDB taxonomy): domain Bacteria; phylum Bacteroidota; class Bacteroidia; order Bacteroidales; family Bacteroidaceae; genus Phocaeicola. Next base: position 1,451 of record CASFRN010000128.1, read on the forward strand.
TTTTCGTTAAATAGCGCAACAAAGATACTTCTTTTCATGGTTTTTTGTTTCATTTATCAAAATAAGTTCTAACTTTGAGGGCATATTAACTGACTAAAACTTAAATTTATGAGAAAGATGAAACTAACGGCACTTTGTGCGGTGTTGGGAGGAAGCTTGCTTTGTTCTTCCTGCATCGGTTCATTTAGTGCTTGGAATCGATTGAAAGATTGGAATATGGGTATCGGGCATAAAGCGGTGAATGAAATTGTGTTTATCGCTTTCCACATCATTCCGGTGTATGAGGTGGCTTATCTGGCAGATGTGCTTGTGCTGAATTCCATTGAATTCTGGTCGGGCTCTAATCCGTTGGCAGATGTAGGTACGGATAAGGTTATTCAGGGGGAAAACGGTGAATACCTGGTGCGTACCAATGAAGACGGTTACACCATAACGAAGATGGGTGAGACAGACCGCCCGCTGGATTTGGTTTATAATGAAGAAAACCGTACATGGAATGCGGTGGCAGAAGGCCAGACATTCGAACTGATGACGATGAACGAAGACGGAAGCGTTACCTATAAAGAGCAAAACGGGGAAAAGGTAACGGTTATGCCTCGTTGAATATAAGGATAAAATAATAAAAAAGAAGCTGCCTCTCCACCCCGGAGAAGCAGCTTCGCATTTATAGTTATAGGTGTATAAAGTCTTTATTATTTTATGTCGCGTTCATTTATTGAGCCAGCTTGCCGTCTGAACCCAATACGTTAAGGATTTTATGCTTGTACATCTTTTCCATTTCGTCACGAGCCGGACCTAAATATTTACGCGGGTCGAATTCTGCCGGTTTCTCAACGAATACCTTACGTACAGCAGCTGTCATAGCCAAACGAGAGTCTGAGTCGATGTTGATTTTGCAAACAGCCGACTTGGCAGCCTTACGCAATTCTTCTTCGGGGATACCGATGGCAGCTTCCAGCTTTCCGCCGTATTGGTTGATCATATCTACGTATTCCTGAGGAACTGAAGACGATCCGTGCAATACGATAGGGAATCCCGGCAGTTTTTCCATTACTGCATCCAATACGTCGAATGCCAAAGGAGGAGGAACCAGACGGCCTGTCTTCGGATCTACGTGGCATTGTTCGGGTTTGAACTTATAAGCACCGTGAGAAGTACCGATAGAAATAGCCAATGAATCGCAGCCTGTACGCGTAGCGAAGTCAATCACTTCTTCAGGGTCAGTGTAAGTGTGGTGTTCTGCAGACACTTCGTCTTCTACACCTGCCAACACACCAAGTTCGCCTTCTACCGTTACGTCATATTGATGAGCGTATTCTACCACTTTCTTAGTCAAAGCTACGTTTTCTTCATACGGCAGATGAGAACCGTCGATCATGACTGAAGAGAAGCCCATGTCTACACAAGACTTGCAGAGTTCGAAAGAATCTCCGTGGTCCAAGTGAAGCACGATTTCAGGATGTTCGCAACCCAATTCTTTTGCATATCCTACCGCACCCTCTGCCATATAACGCAGCAAAGTCTGGTTAGCATAGTTACGCGCACCTTTAGAAACTTGCAGAATAACCGGAGACTTAGTCTCTACAGCAGCCTTCACGATGGCTTGCAGCTGTTCCATATTGTTGAAGTTGAAAGCAGGGATGGCATATCCACCTTTGATTGCTCTGGCAAACATATCTCTTGTGTTCACCAAGCCTAAATCTTTGTAATTAACCATTGTTATAAAATTTATAATGTTAGTGAATTAATTCCTTTGCAAATGTAAAAAGAAAAGGGAAAATACCACAATTTCCACCCCATTTTTTTCTATTTGACTTAAAGTGTTTTATCAAAATCAACGCAATTCGCGAAACGGAACACAGAGGATGTAAAGTGCAGGTGGCAAAACCTAGAATCGTTCTATCATAGGCAAGCAATCTGCCGTTCCGTATGCGCCGGAACCGGCTAAGCCTGCCGAATCGATGTAATCTTTTGTGTAAAAAGAAAAAAACGCATGAAAAGGTTTTCCATTTCAAAGAAAAACCGTACCTTTGCAAGCCGAAATAAGCCATTGCATGAAAGATGCCCTGAGAAGGGAATCGGAAAGTTACCAAACAAACAGCAAATAATAACAATAAATTAAAGTATATACTAAAATGAAAAAAGGTATTCATCCCGAAAACTACCGCCCGGTAGTATTTAAAGACATGTCAAACGGTGATATGTTCTTGTCGCGTTCTACTTGCGCCACTAAAGACACAATCGAGTTCGAAGGCGAAACTTATCCGTTGGTGAAGTTGGAAATCTCTAACACTTCTCACCCGTTCTACACCGGTAAGTCTAAATTGGTAGACACCGCAGGACGTGTAGATAAGTTCATGAGCCGTTACAACCGCATTAAGAAATAAATATATCCGTATTTGTTTCATAGCATAAGGCCGGGCATCCCGCATTTCAGCAAGGATGCCCGGTCTTGTTTTGTTTTTAGCTCTTATTTATCCGTTGTCTTTCTCGCGGATTTCCACGCGGCGGATTTTTCCGCTGATAGTTTTAGGCAATTCTTCGACGAACTCTATCACGCGCGGATATTTATAAGGAGCGGTTACACGCTTTACGTGGTCTTGCAATTCCTTAATCAAATCGGGACCGGCTTTTGCCTTGTAGTCTTTCGCCAATACAATAGTAGCTTTTACCACTTGCCCGCGAATCTCATCGGGCACACCGGTGATAGCGCATTCCACTACTGCCGGATGGGTCATCAATGCACTTTCTACTTCAAACGGGCCAATGCGGTATCCCGAACTCTTGATGACATCATCGGCACGGCCTACGAACCAATAATACCCGTCTTCATCGCGCCAAGCCACATCGCCGGTATAATATACCCCGTCGTGCCAAGCCTCGCGGGTCAATTCGGGAGCACGGTAATATTCTTTAAATAAGCCCAACGGTTTGCCTTTATCGGTACGTATCACGATTTGCCCTTGTTCACCGTCCTCTGCAGAACGTCCGTCGGGTTTTAGCAAATCTATCTGATATTGCGGATTGGGCACGCCCATGCTTCCGGGTTTCGGTTCCATCCACGGGAAAGTGGCAAGTGTCAGGGTTGTTTCGGTTTGCCCGAAGCCTTCCATCAGGCGGATGCCCGTTATCTTCAAGAACGTTTCGTATACCGAATAGTTCAACGCTTCACCTGCCGTAGTGCAATATTCCAATGAAGAAAGGTCGTACTTGCTCAGGTCTTCCCGGATGAGGAAACGGTAAATGGTAGGAGGGGCGCAAAGCGATGTGATGCGGTAGTCGTGTATCTTCTTCAAAATGTCGGAAGGGGTGAACTTCTCGTGGTCATAGACGAAAATGTTTGCTCCGGCTATCATCTGTCCGTACAGTTTTCCCCATACGGCTTTTCCCCAACCCGTATCGGCTATGGTAAAATGCAGGCTTCCTTCGTGCAGGTTATGCCAATAGCAAGCGGTGGTGATATGCCCTAACGGATAAGTGAAGTCGTGTGCCACCATCTTCGGCTCGCCGGTCGTGCCCGAAGTGAAGTACATCAACATGATGTCATCGTTGGTGTTTGCATTTGCAGGGCGCACAAAAGGAGCCGCACTTTCCATTCCTTTGTGGAAATCCTCAAACCCTTCGGGATACTCCGGCCCTACACTCAACAATTTCTCCACGCTGGGACATTGGGGCATCGCATCCACAATATGCTGGAGGATGACGCCTTCGCCTGCCGCAATAATCATTTTTATCGTAGCCGCTTCACAACGATAAATAATATCTTTTTTGGTAAGCAGATGAGTGGCAGGAATCGCTACGGCTCCGATTTTATGCAAGGCGATAATCGAGAACCAGAATTCATAACGGCGTTTCAATATCAGCATTACCTTATCGCCCTTGCCTATTCCCAAGCTTTGGAAATAAGAAGCGGTCATATCGGTGTATTTCTTCAAGCCGGCGTAGGTGAACTGGATGCATTCGCCTTTATCGTTGGTCCAAAGCAGGGCTTTCTTGTCGGGGCACTCGGCTGCCCAAGCATCCACCACATCATATCCGAAATTAAAGTTTTCGGGAACGTTTACCTTAAAGTTCTTTATGAAATCCTCCTGAGAGGAAAATCGGGTCTGTTCTACAAATCTTTCTAACATATTCTATCTGTATTAATTAAGCTCACCACAGATTACACAGATTATGTCAATTAATAAATCTGTGTAATCTGTGGTGAAAACAATTATTGCATCACCACCGCAAGGAATTTCACGGTTTTTCCGTCAAGCGCCAACATGCCGTGTGGTTTGCTTGAATCGAAATACAAACTGTCACCCGGATTCAATATCAATTCTTTCCCGTTAATGTTCAGCAACAGGCGGCCTTCCATCACGAGATTGAACTCTTGCCCTTCGTGCGTATTGAAATAAACGGCAGTGCCTTCGGGTTTCGGTTCTACCGTTACGATAAACGGATCAGCAATCCTGCCTTTAAACCCCGAAGCAAGCGATTCATATTTATAAGCCTTGGTACGCTCTACCGAAACCCCAGTCCCTTTGCGAGTCAGGAAGTATGATTTCATTTTCGGCTCCTCGCCGAACATCAGTTCATCCAACGTAATGCCATACTTATGTGCAATGCGTTGCAAGAGGCTAACCGAAAGGTCGCTTTCCCCCGACTCAAGAGCACAATACTCCTCAACAGGAAGATTGCAATCCGAAGCCACTTCCTCCACACTCAAATCCAATGCGTCGCGCAAACCCCGCAAACGCTCGGCAATTTGTTTTATCTGTTCGTCCATAATTGTTATTTCTGTTAGTTCACGCCAAAATTACGAAAGATTTTGATATAAAAGGAAGAAGCCAAAGAAAAAAAGTATCAAATGCGTCCGACTCCGGCAAACAAACTCTCATGGGAATCGAATGCAAATGCCACAAAAGGCACTTTCAACATCCTTGTTTCCAATATGATAGGACAAAATGAGAAAATACACGCGACAAAATGATACGAAGACAAACCGATATAAGAGATACAATGCCAATTTAAAAACCTACCTTTACTACAACTAATTTTTATTGTATTATTCACTATAAAAACCCATCAAACATGACCCAAAAACAACTTCAAACATTTTTCATGTTTACCCTCTTCTTATTGGTAGGTATGCCTATGCTTCATGCGCAAGCAGAACGTAACACTATATATAATATAGGTATAGGCTCTTTCAGTTATACTCCGAAAGACGAAAAGCCCGACGCGGGCAAAGTGATAGGCAATATAGCCAGTGCCATCGTAAGAGGCAAGAAAAGCCGGCAACTCCCCGATTATGCCAACGATGTAAAAGCCGCCATAGCTAAAGGTTTCGGCAATGTGAAACGTCTTCAAGTCATCGACGGAAAAACATTTCAAGAAGAAAAGCTCAAAGACCAGCACTTGCTTTATGCAGAAGGAAACATCGCCAACATCAGCGCCATTACCGACGGGCCTTCACTCAAAGACCGGAAAATATTGAAAAACACTGCCATAAACGGATATACAAGCATTGAAGGGCACATCAGTGTAGTGATAAACCTGAAAAACGCTTATACAGGGGCAGTAGAAGACAGCCGCACCTTTACCGTTTCGGGAACAGACCAAGCCAGCGAAGAAAAAGCCATGAGCAGAGCGCTTGTCAACTTAGGGTCGGTCATTGCAGATTATTACAACGCCCAGTTCCCCATCAGCGCCTCCATCGTAGAACGGGGAGAAGTGAAAAAAGAAAAACAGAAAACCGTATATATCGATTTAGGGACCGACTATGGAGTGTACGAAGACCAACAATTCAATATTTATTCCGTAAAGACCATTGCCGGAAAGGAAGCGCGAATGGAAATAGGGCGGCTAAAGGTAGAGGAAGTCTTGGGCGAAGAGCTAAGCCTCTGCAAAGTGACCAAGGGCGAGAAAGAGGTGAAAGCCGCACTAGATGAAGGAGGCACGCTGATAGTAATTGTCAGAGACTGATTTTTTAATTCTAAGAGCCTGTTTAAATTTTGCTCAGGTTTATCCGGAAAATTTAAACAGGCTCTAAAAAAAGAACTGGCTGCAAACTTTGCCCAGCAAGGCATAACCAACGCCCCTTACGGCATACTTTCCTCGCTTAAGCCTTCCTGCGCTTTCATGTATTGCGAAGGTGTCATGCCGTATACCTTGTAAAAAGCGCGGTAAAAGGTGCTATGGCTATTGAAGCTGGCTTCTTTGGCTACAGCATCGAACGACAGATAAGGCTTCTCCGTCATCAGCTTTACGGCATATTCTACCCGCAAGCGGTTGAGGTAAGTGCTGACGTTATCGGCATGGGCATACTTGCGCAACATACGGGGAAGGTCGTTTTTATTGATATTGCCTAAATTCATCAATCCGTCACGCCCAAAATTCGGCTGAAGGAAAAGACGGTCACTCACCAAGGCATACTCCATACGCAAAAAACGTTCATAGTCCATCGAAACCACCTTTTCCTCCCCTGTTTCTTGCAGTCCAGCCGGAACTTGTTCCGAAGCCGCCCCTTCGGTCTGCGCCATAAGAAGAGAATCCGTTTTTGAGCAACAAGCGTTACGTGCTTCTTCCCGTTGCGCCAATAATTCATCTATTTGTTTAGCCGCAATCTTGTTTCTGCGAAGCGTTATGCGCCAATTGCGATAAACCACCCCTACCAACACGCATAATAGCAACACTACTACGCACGAACCGATGAGCCAAAAGCCACGTTTTTGCGATTGTATACGGCTTTCCGCCAATTGCAGGTCTTTTTCATGCAGACTAAAAGCGATGGCATACTGATGTGCCCGGCTTGCCTGTTCACGGCTATAGATACTGTCATACAATACCGTGAGCCGTAGCTGGTAGGCATCGGCTTCTTTATATAAACGAAGCCCTCTATACGCTTGGGCAAAACGGTCTATGATAATCCAATACACGTAATTTACCGTATCGCTTCCGTATGCTTCTTGAAAATTCACCATGTCTGCTTTATTCAGTTTCAAAGCATCGGCATATCGGCGGGCTTCAAGCAAATAAGGAATGATTTCGCCTGCATGAGCGGGGCTTTTCGAGAATTCGGTCTGCGTAAATTTCCGGTAATACGTTCCGGCTTCTTGTTCTTGTCCTGCCAGCATCAGCAGACAAGCCATCTTCGAATAATGAAATCCGTATTGCTGGTCGATATAGCCGGGAGGAGGACCGGGCATTCCGCTCATCCGCTTGATAATCGTTTCACGTTCTTTGCCGATTTCCACCGCTTCCTCCAGTCTGTTATTGTCCATTAGCAATGCCATCGTCTCGCCGTATGCAGTGGAAAGACTTGCCATCACGCGTACATTCGCCGATTCTTTCATTACCTTTATTCCCTGAAGGTATAAATCCAGTGCTTCGTCTACACGGTTCATGTTTCTGTAAACCCTGCCGATACTTAGAAACGTATCTCCTTCTTTTCCAGGATTATTCAACGAACGTGCCAAGTCCATGGCTTCCCGTCCATAACGGATGGCTTCCTCATTCTTGCCTTGTTCTACCAATGTCTCTATTAATGCAGTCAGCATACGGATCTTCCGCGAAGGTACCAATTGCACTGAGTCGGAGGCCAATGCCTGTCGGGTATATTTTTCCTTCAACACATATTCGCCCGCCACTTCGTAACACATGGCACGCAACATATCTATTTCGTATGGCTTGATGCTGGATAAACGATGTTGTTCTGCCGAATCGAGCAGGTGCAATGCCCGTTCGGGGTCTTGCAAATGAATCTTTTGGATGTATTGAGGAGTAATGGCATTGTCTTGCGCCGATGCATACATACCCTTTAATCCTGATAAGACAATGAAAATGAGGAGAAGCTTTAAAACTTTCATAACTCTTTTACCTATATTTATAGGTGCAAAGATAGAATGAAAAAAGATATAAACCAAATAAAAACAAATGCCATACTTATATCATAGCACACAGACGACACTGATTTTACAGATAGCACAGCTATTATTCTAAGGAATAATCTGTGAAAATCGGTTTCATCTGTGTCAGCTGCGTGCTATATAGCTACTTATAAAAATACCCTTAACGTTCCGTCCATTGTATTTCGCCCGTTGCGCTGATGTACACATCCCATTCGTCCCATATTTCCACTTCGTAGAACGTGCCGTCGGGAGTCTCCACGCATTCGCAATCTTCCCTCATGTAAGATTGTTCGCCGTATTTCTCATTCAATGTGGCTTTCACCGCATCGGGCAATTCGCTGGGATATATATCATACGTCGTGCGCAACCATTCTTCCTTGAAATTGAAGATTACGTCTTTCTCACGCCCGTCGTGTATGATTTCCACTTCGATGCGTCCGTCATCGTAATCACGCTCTTTGACATACGCGCCCGGATAATTCTCCTGAAGGAAGGATTCGATGCCCGAAGTCACCTGCGCGCCTCCGCCCGAAGGCACATCAACATCTGTAGAAGGACGCCCAATTTCTTCGCCTTGCCCGTTCAGATAAATCTTCTTCTCATAATCTCTAATTTCCAATTCTACGCAATAATAGCTGTCGGTTGCGGTCTCGTAGTGGTCTACGTCATCGATATGATAATTCGGATAATTGGTTTCCACGAATGTCCGAACGATTTCAGGGATGTTATAACGCCCGTACTCCGTCTTGGTGCTGACCCATGCCGAAGAAGCGTCAAACCAGATTTCATGCTTCATGCCGTTCTGTATGATTTCGATTTCCGTCCCGTTACGTTCTACGTCCACATCTACAATCCGTGCGCCTGGGAAGTTTTGTTCAATCCAATCGCTTGCGCTTGCTACCGGAGCCTGAGGCAGGTAATTGGAATAATCGTTTCCTTTACCGTCACTATCCACATATTCATTGACCAATATTCCTTCTTCGGTGTAATAAAGGTCAACTTCCACACCTCCGTTCTTCATTTCTATCACGTAGAGCTTTTCAGAACCATTCCGGTCCAATACATCTACTTCACGGTCTGGAGTCCAATCGGCATACGCGCTTTCCTTAATCGCGCTTTGTATAGCCTGAGGCAATGCAGAATAAGGGATTTCTGTTTCTGTCATTCCCCAGCGGGCATCCTCCAATGCATACCACGCCGTGGTTTCCCCACTCTCGCCTGTAAATTCAGCTACTGCATATCCGTCTTTCACCGACCATTCGGCACGTGTCTGCCCGTATTGGCTTTGGAAAGCATCGAGGACGGCTTGCGGAACCGCACCGCTGCCTCCATCAGGTCTGTCATTGTCATCACTACACGACACAAAGAAAAGCATCCCGCTAATCAAGAGTGTCCAAAATGGCAAATACTTTTTCATACTTCTTCTTGCTTTAAACATTTGTTTGATGCAAAGAAAGCGAACGATTCTGAAAAGATTCTGAAATGCGTCCGGTTACATTCAATCCAGGTACAAGTAATCGTAATGCACCAAGGGGCGTTGGCCGTGTTCGCCCAACATCTTGCGGGCTTCTTCCGAACTTGCCCCGATGCGCCCTACGCCGATTTGATTTCCTCCGGCATCCATAATCCGCACAATGTCGTCTTTCTCGAAGTCCCCTTCGATGCGCGTCACGCCTACGGGCAGGATGCTGACCGCCTTCTTGCCCTTCACCGCTTTTACCGCTTGGGCATTCAGATGCAGTTCTCCTTTAGCAAACCCTTCGCTATGGGCTATCCATTTCTTTACGCTCGATACGGCTTCCGGCGCGGGCACAAACCGTGTGCAGACCGTATCGGCGGGATGCTCCAACAAATCAATCAAGATATCATCCCGTTTCCCGTTGGCGATAATCACCGTAATGCCTTCGTCTGCCACTTTACGGGCGATTGTGGTCTTGGTAAGCATTCCTCCTCTTCCGAAACCCGACTTTTCGGTCTGGATATAGTCGGAAAGGTCTTTCCCTTGCGCTACCTCCCGTATCACCGTAGTGCCCAGCTCGGAAGGCGAGCCGTTATAAATCCCGTCGATGTTGCTCAGGATAATCAAAGCCTGTGCGTCGAGCATCGAAGCCACTAATCCCGAAAGCTCGTCGTTATCGGTAAACATCAATTCGGTGACCGATATGGTGTCGTTCTCGTTCACGATCGGAATCACCCCGTTCGCTAACATCACTTCCATGCAATGCCGCTGGTTGAGATAATGGCGGCGCGTGCCGAAGCTCTCTTTCGTGGTCAGCACTTGCCCTACGGCTATCCCGTGTTCGCGGAACAATTCATAATAACGGTTTATCAGTTTCGCTTGCCCCACGGCTGAATACAGCTGGCGTTGGTCTACGCTATCCAGCTTGCGCGATACCTTTATCTCGCTGCGTCCCGAAGCTACCGCTCCCGAAGAGACCAACACCACTTCCACGCCCGCCTTGTGCAGTTCCGCCACTTGGTCTACCAATGCCGACATGCGGGTCACGTCGAGCGTCCCGTCCTTGCGTGCCAGCACATTGCTTCCTATCTTTACCGTTATCCGGCTATATGGATACTTCATGTTTCATTCTTTTTTATACGTTATACAATAGAGGCGTACAAATGTACGGATTTTCTTTGGGAAAAAGAACCGTTTTCCGATGAAGATACCTTCGTATGCCGTCGAAGGTATCTTCATCGCTTCACGAAGACACCTTCATTGCCCTACGAAGGTATCTTCATAAAACGGCGGTGTAGGACGGCTGGTTTCGCAATGGAAAACATGCTGTACAACACAAATGTTCGATTCATGATAAAAAATGTAACATTCGCGGGAAAAAATGTAACATACGTGATAAAATATGTAACATAGAGAAAAATTAATTTCAAACAAAAATCCTACATTTGTAAACGTGAGAAATCATAAAAAACATTATTAACTAACTAACACCATTAAATTCATGAAAAGCACTATTTACTTACTGCTTTCAGAACTGTTGTTTTTCTTGTAATTGATTTCGATGCTGACGCGGCAAGCAAATTGCCGCGGCTTCGTGTCTCTTTTTACCTATATATAATAAGGAGATACGCAGAGAGAGGCAGAGATGAATGAAAACTTTTTTAAACCAATCAACATGATGAAAAACATAAGACAACAGTTCTTGATGAAACATTCCCCAGAGTGGAGGAACGTTTTACAGGTAAGAGGAATCTTGTTCTTCTTATTGTTATGCTGCAGTCTCACAATGGCTGCGCAAGAAAAGTTTGTCGTTTCGGGAAAGGTGCTCGACAGCAATGACGAGCCTCTCATCGGAGCGACAGTTGCCTTGAAAGGCAATACTTCTATCGGTACGGTAGCCGACTTCGACGGTAATTTCACCTTGCAATTGCCGGGCAAAGATGTCACGCTGACCGCTTCTTACATCGGCTTCGTTTCACAAGACATCGAAGTGAACGGCCGCAGCATGATTGTCATCCGCCTGCGCGAAGACTCCGAGATGTTGGAGGAAGTCGTTGTCGTAGGTTACGGACAACAGAAGAAAGAATCGGTCGTAGGCGCCATCACGCAGACCAAGGGCGAAGTGCTGCAACGTGCCGGTGGTGTATCGGATATCGGTGCTGCCTTGACCGGTAACCTGCCGGGTGTGATTACCACAGCCAGCTCGGGTCTGCCTGGTGAAGAAGAGCCGCAGATAGTTATCCGTGGTTCCAGTTCGTGGAACAACAGTTCGCCGCTGGTATTGGTAGACGGTATCGAACGTCCGATGAGTTCGGTTGACATTAACTCCGTAGAATCTATTTCGGTATTGAAAGACGCATCGGCTACCGCCGTGTACGGTGTGAAAGGTGCGAACGGCGTTATCTTGATTACGACCAAACGCGGACAGGAAGGTAAGGCACAAATCGACGTGTCGGCACAAGCTACCATGAAAGTACCCTCGAAATTGCCGAACAAGCTCGATTCGTATGACGCTCTGATGATGCGCAACATCGCCGTAGAGCATGAATTGGCTGTCAGTCCTGCTTCTTGGGAGTTCATTACGCCGCAAGCGGAAATCAACAAATACCGCTACCGCACCAGCATTGCTGATATCGAACGTTACCCCAACATCGACTGGCAAGACGAATTGTTTAAAGATTACACGATGTCTTACAATGCCAGCCTAAGCGTAAGCGGCGGTACCAAATTTGTAAGATACTATGTGGGAGCGGACTTCCTACACGAAGGTGACCTGTTCGACGTAAAAGACAACGGACGCGGGTATAGTTCGGGATTCGGTTACAACCGTATCAACGTACGTAGCAACCTGGACTTTTCATTGACAAAAACCACCACTTTGAAAGTAAACATCGCCGGTTCAAATGGAGCGAAGAAAACTCCATGGGGATACACCAATTCGTCCGACTGGGGTGTGGCACAATACTGGGCAGGTGCCTACAATACTCCGCCCGATGTGTTCATGCCGCAATATTCGGATGGTACATGGGGATACTATCCCGATAATACGAACATTTCAAACTCAGTCCGTAACTTGGCTATGGCTGGTACAATGAATACCACTACCACCCGCATCAATACCGACTTTACGTTGGAACAAGACCTGAGTTTCATCACGAAAGGATTGCGGGCACGTGCCATGGTATCGTGGGACAACGTCTTTGTGGAAATCAACCGGGGCGTAAACGACTTGTATCACGATCCGATTCAAAAATGGATAGACCCAGCTACCGGTGCTGTTTCTTATAAGACAGCAGAATACGACGGCAACGGTTTCGACCCGCAAGACCCGATTATGTGGACTACCAGTGGCGGTGAAGTGGATAACAATGCTACCCAACGCAACATGAACTACCAGGTTCAGCTGGACTGGGCACGCGAATTTGGCGACCACAATGTAACGGCCATGGGCTTGTTCAGCCGGCAGGAAACCGCTACCGGTAGCATCATCCCGAACCGCCGTGAAGACTGGGCGTTCCGCGGCACCTATAATTACGCCAACAAGTATTTCTTTGAATACAACGGCGCTTATAACGGTTCGGAGAAATTCTCTCCCGAATACCGTTTTGCCTTTTTCAATTCGGGCGCTATTGGCTGGATGATATCGGAAGAAAAATTCATGAACTTCTCGAAGAAATGGCTGGATATGCTGAAAATCCGTGCCTCGTATGGTGAAATCGGTGACGATAACGTAACCGACCGTTGGCTGTATTTAAGTACATGGGCAATGGGTGGAGGAACAAATGGTGCTACTCCGATGGCACTGAACCAAGCCATCAGCCCCTATACTTGGTATCGGGAAGCAACCGTAGGTAATCCGGATATCCACTGGGAAACGGTGAAGAAATTCAATCTCGGTATTGACTATTCATTCTTAAACGGCCTGTTTGCCGGTACGGTGGAAGTTTTCCGCGACAAGCGTACCGATATCATCGTTACCTCGGGCGACCGCGCTGTCCCCTTCTATTTTGGTATGGACGCTCCGGCAGCCAACTTGGGTGAGGTAAAAACCCGCGGTTATGAATTGGAACTGCGTGTCAACAAGGTGTTCGAAAACCAGATGCGCCTGTGGGGTAACTTCAATATGACTCATGCCGAAAATGAAATCATCCGGCGCGACGATCCGTTGTTGAAACCCGCTTACCAAAAACAAGCCGGTTACAGCATTGGTCAATCGCATGCACACATCGATGCCGGCTTTATGCAAAACTACGACCAGATTTACGGTAGCCCCCAGCATGATACCAACGAAAACCAGAAATTGCCGGGCGACTATTACATTGTTGACTTCAATGCCGATGGTATAGTAGACGCACAAGACAGTGCACCTTATGGCTATTCCAGCACTCCGGAAAACACCTACAGTGCAACAGTCGGTTTCGAATGGAAGGGATTCAGTGCTTCCGTACAGTTCTATGGAGCGACTAACGTAACCCGTGATGTAACCTTGACTAGTTTCAGTGGTCAGTTAAACACCGTATACGATACTGGTACATGGTGGTCGAAAGACGAAAGCAACCCGGAAGTAACCGTCCCTCGTTTCGTAACCACGCCGAGTTACAATACCGGTACGCAAAACCTGTACGACGGTTCGTTTATCCGTTTGAAGAATGCCGAAATTGCCTATACATTCGATGGCGGTTGGGTACAGAAACTGGGAATCCGTAACCTGAAAGTATTCCTCAACGGTAACAACCTGTGGGTATGGACCCGTATGCCGGACGACCGTGAATCGAACTTCTCTGGAGTCAGCTACCAAGGTGCTTATCCCACCATGAAACGTTTCAATTTAGGTATCAAGTTCACATTATAAAAACAGAGACGTATGAAACAACGATATAAAACCTTATTCTATAGCAGCCTGTTCACCTTGGCGTTGGGCGTCACTTCTTGCGAGGATTATTTGGACAAAGACCCGGACACCACTGTTGATGCGACTGCGGCTTTTCAAAACTTCAATAATTTTCAAGGTTTTGTGGAAGAAATTTACAACTGCATCCCTGATAAAACCAACTGCTATTGGACAACTTCCTTCAACTGGGGAGACGATGAAATCATGAACACCAATGCAGACTGGCACATGACTCATCAAGTGGATTTGGGTAACTTTTGGGCATGGCAAGCCGGGGGTATGGGAGAAGATGGCTGCTGGCTGGATGCCAACCGTGATTGCGACCCTACCTCAAACGACCGTATGAACCATCGCTTATGGCCGCACGCTTGGTATTGCATCCGTAAGTGCAACCTGGGTCTGGCAAACTTAGACCAAATGGTAGGTGCCACTCAAGAAGAACGCGACCTGATAGCCGGACAGTTGTATTTTTTCCGTGCTTGGTGGCACTTCGAATTAATGGAGTATTTGGGAGGACTTCCCTACATCGACCAAGTTCTGGAATCGGAAGGCCTAACCCTGCCTCGTTTAAGTTTCCAAGAAGCGGCAGACAAAGCGGCAGCAGACTTCCGCCAGGCAGCAGACTTGCTCCCGATTGACTGGGAAAGCACCACAGCCGGTTCACACACAGCCGGACAAAACGACTTGCGTATCAACAAAATCATGGCACTGGGCTATTTGGGCAAGACCTATTTATGGGCAGGCAGTCCGCTAATGGAACATGGTGCGCAAACGGGAGGTGCCATGACCTACAGCTATAACACCGACTATTGCCAGAAAGCAGCCGAAGCCTTCGGTGAACTGCTGAATTTGGTAGAAAGCGGTCAGACTCAATATGCGCTGGCACAATTTGAATACGATGACATCTACAATCATGAACGTTCTGCTACCGCTACCAGTTGCTTTAGCGACATTTTCTATACAACCGGACAAAACTGGGAACTTCCTGGGTCGGTAGAAGCCATCTTCCGTGGTCCGGCATTTGGCATCAACATTTCTCCGTATCAGGCTGCCAAGACTTACGGACCGAAAGGAGGAATCGTTCCTGATGACAACATCATCCATATGCCTACCGCCAATTACGTGAACCTGTATGGCATGGCAAACGGATATCCGTTGGATGACCCGCGCAGCGGTTTCGACCCGACCCATCCGTTCCGTGACCGTGATCCGCGTTTCTATCACGACATTGTATTTGATGGTTTTGAATATATCAACGCTTCAGTTGGTGCCGATATGGCACAGTACAAATACAGCCAACTATATACAGGTGGAAACGTACGAAACGATAATACAGGAAGCCGTACGGGTTATTTCATTCAAAAACTGTCGCCTCATACAGTCAACACCTATGACAAGATGATGGACTACAACCACAGTTTACAAATGTATGTTCCTTATATGCGCTTAGGAGACATTTACCTGATGTATGCCGAAGCTTGTGCCGCCATCAACGGTGCCACCGGGAAGGCAGGCAATTGTTCCCTGACAGCCGAAGACGCTATCAACCGGTTGCGCGACCGCGTCCACATGGATCATGTACCGGCAGACTTGACGAGCAACAAAGAAACTTTTATGGATGAAGTACGTCGTGAACGTGCCGTAGAATTGTCTTTCGAAGGTTTCCGCTTCTGCGACCTGCAACGCTGGCTGCTGCTGACCGAATATCCGTACAACGTCAAGACTTCACAAGAGTTCGACCGGGTGGAAAACGATGAATGGTACACCGAGAACGATCCGAGAGATGCCGAAGTGCGTAACTGGCGTGAAGAAGAAATCTTGACTCGCAACTTCACATCGAAGCATTATTGGTTCCCACTGAAAAACGATGACACCTACCTGTATGAAGGGCTTGACCAAAATCCGGGATGGTAATTGTGACAGCAGAAATGATGTTTAATATTAAAAGAAGAAACAGATGAAACGAAAATATACACGATTCATTTTATTTGCGGCTGCTTTAGGGTTGCTTCCTTCTTACCAAAGCATTGGAGCACAGACAGCAGAAGCAAATGAGACTGACTCGCTTCAGGCCACAGAGCCGTCTGTACAAGTTGCGTTCCGCAAGGTGGCACAGGACGATTTGTTGGGAGGCGTTTCAGTAATCAACATGGAGCAAGTGAACGACAAAAACTATGCCACGTATAGTTTGGACAACCTGCAAGGTTATGTAGGCGGCTGGAACGGTAACTCATTATGGGGCATGGACGGCGACAATGCCGGTTACTTGGTATTGGTAGACGGAGTGCCTCGTGATGCCAATAACGTATTGCCGACCGAAATCGAACAGATAACCTTCCTGAAAAGCGCATCAGCTGTAGTGCTTTATGGAAGCCGGGCTTCGAAAGGCGTGATTTACATCACCACCAAACGCGGCAAATACCAAGAAAAACTGCAAATTGACGTACGTGCCAATACGGGATTTTATGTACCGAAAGGATATCCCAAGTATTTGGGTTCGGCAGAATACATGACCTTGTATAACGAGGCGCGTGCCAACGACGGACTGGATCCGCTATACAGTGCCGAGGATATCTACAACTACGGGTCGGGTACCAATCCGTACCGTTATCCGAGTTTGGACTATTATTCGTCGGATTACCTGAAGAAGACGTACAACCGCAGCGATGTGACAGCCGAGTTTTCGGGTGGCAACAAACGGGCGCGTTTCTACTCTAATGTAGGCTATTACCGGCAGAATGATATCTTCAACTTCGGTGAAGCCGCCAAGAATTACACCAGCCGATTGAATATCCGCGGTAACGTAGACGTCACCATCAACGATGACATCAAGGCGTATGCCAATGCCAATGCGACATTCTACGACGTACGTTCGGGGCGTACCACTTACGAAACCGAAGAAGGAGAAACCTACGACTATTGGACGGAAGCAGCCAGCATGCGTCCCAACCGTTTCGCACCGCTGGTTCCGCTGAGTTACATTGATCCCAATGCCCTCTCTGCATTGGAACTGATGGGGGTAAACAGCAACATCTTCGACGGGATGTTCCTTGCCGGAAGCCAGATTGACCAACGCAATATTTTTGCCGACTACTATGCTGCCGGTTACAACAAATACACCAGCCGCCAGTTCCAGTTCGACACGGGTATTGACTTCGACCTGCATAGACTGTTGAAAGGGCTTTCGTTCCACTTCCAGTTTGCGGTAGACTATGCCACCAGCTACAACACCTCGTTCAATAATACCTACCGCATCTATACCCCGACGTGGTCGGACTACAACGGTACGGGAGTCATTACCAGTTTAGGTTATGAAGGAACGGATGAAAAGACCGGTGTGCAAACCATCAGTGGCAGTACCGACAACCAGACAATTGCCCTGTCTGCCCATTTTGACTACAACACTACCATCAACAAGGCGCACAACCTGTCGGCAATGCTGTTGGTAAACGGTTACCAGCAAACCAATTCAACGGTATACCACCGCACCAGCAATGCCAACTTAGGCATTCAGTTGGGTTATAACTACTTAGGCAAGTATTATGCCGAATTCAGCGGGGCAGCCGTCCATTCAGCCAAACTGGCGGAAGGACACCGCAATGCTTTCTCGCCGGCATTGACCCTTGCCTGGAAACTGCACCAGGAAGATTTCTTGAAAGACTCTCCGGTAGTAGACGAATTGATGTTAGGCGTATCGGGAAGTATCCTGCATCAAGATATCGACTTGGCTGACTATTATATGTATGTAGGCAATTACAACCAGTCGGAAGGCAACTACTTCAACTGGAATGACGCAACCGGCGTTCAAGCGACAGAATCCCAGCGCGGTTCCAACGAAGAATTGGGTTTTATCAAGCGGAAGGAACTGACCGTCAGCCTCCGCACTTCGTTGTGGAACCGTTTGATCACCGCCGACGCCAACTTCTTTGTCAATTCGGTAGAAGGCTTGCCCATCCAGCCGAGTACTACATTCCCTAGCTACTTCTCGACCTATTGGCCCGAAGCTTCATTCATCCCGTACGTGAACTTCAATAATAACAAGCGGGTCGGATTCGACTTTGCGGTGAACTTCAATAAAAAAGTAGGCGAAGCAGACCTTTCGTTAGGTGTTACCGGAACCTATTACAAAACGGAAGCTACCCAACGGGATGAGAACTATGCTTACGATTACCAAAACCGTACCGGTAAACCGGTAGATGGTTTATGGGGATTGGAATGCGAAGGCTTTTTCCAAAGTGAAGAAGACATAGCCAACTCGCCCACCCAGAACTTCGGAGGTACAGTACGCCCAGGCGACTTGAAGTACAAAGACCAGAACGGTGACGGCGTGATTGACACCAACGATGAAGTTTACTTGGGACGCGGCGGTTGGTACGGTTCTCCGTTTACCTTGGGTATCAACTTCACCGCCAAATGGAAAAACTTTACCCTCTTTGCTTTGGGTACAGGCGGTTTCGGCGGTCATGCCTTTAAGAGCGATTCCTATTATTGGGTATATGGCGAAGGCAAGTATTCGGAAGTAGTCCGCGGACGCTGGACACCGGAAACAGCCGCAACGGCTACCTACCCGCGTCTGACTACCTTAGACGGGAACAACAACTTCCGCAACTCCACGTTCTGGCTCTACAAGACCAACCGGTTCGACCTGGCGAAAGTGCAGTTAACTTACGACTTCCCGAAACGCCTGCTGCAAAAGACCTTCTTAAAAGAAGCGTCAATCTACGTAAGCGGTTCGAACCTGCTGACCATTGCTCCCGAACGTGAACTACTGGAAAGAAATATCGGCTCTGCCCCACAGACCCGTTTCTACAATTTAGGTGTTAAGGTTACTTTCTAATCCATAAACGAAACAAGAAGTATGAAACATATATTTAAACTTTTAGTCCTGCTCCCGTTGTTCGCCGCCGTAGCTTGCGATGACTTGCTCGAACCTGCCATCGAGAACAACCGGGATATCAACGCCATGGAGAATGACCCCACATACGCCCAAGGCATATTGGTGAACGCTTATCTCCTGCTTCCGTACAACACGTCTCCCACCAGCGACGTAGCGACAGACGATGCCGTATCGAACGATAACACGAATACGTGGCGAGTCATGGCAACCGGTGCCTGGACTTCACAAAACGACCCAGCTTCTCAATGGAAGAACTGTTTCAATGCCATCCAATACATCAACCTGTTTTTAGAACATTTGAATCACGTGACTTTTGCCCGTGACGAAAACATCCAAGCCATGTTCCTCGACCGTTTCCGGGGCGAAGCACTAGGCTTGCGGGCTGTCTTTATGTATCACCTGCTGCGTGCCCACGGCGGAAAGAGTGCCGATGGCGAACTATTAGGAGTACCCATCAAATTGACATCCGAAGGCATCGGGTCCGATTTCAATCTACCCCGCAATACCTATGCCGAATGCATGGAACAACTGCTGCAAGATTGCAACGAAGCCATTGAACTACTCCCGTTGGATTACAAATCGCATACAGCCGATGAAATTCCTGCCAACTATACCAGTATGGGTATCAGCGTTTCTCAATACGACCGAGTAAATGGCCAGTTCATGGCAGGACGCATGAGTGGCAGAATTGTAGAAGCCGTACGCGCACAAGCCCTACTAATGGCTGCCAGCCCCGCTTTCGAAGCATCGGGAATCACTTGGGAAGAAGCCGCAAACAATGCCGGCACTGTACTCAATCGCATTGACGGTGTGAACGGTGTCGATGCCGACGGTTATACCTGGTATTGCAACACCTCGGAAATAGCAAGCTTAGGAAACGGTGTGAATCCCCAAGAAATTATATGGAGAGCGAGCTACGGTGATAGTAACACGCTGGAAGGTGATAATTTCCCGCCAAGTTTGTATGGCAATGGACGTGTCAATCCGACCCAAAACCTGGTAGACGCTTTCCCCATGGCAAACGGCTATCCCATTGACAACAGCAACTCGGGATACGATGCAAACAATCCGTATGAGAACAGAGATCCACGTTTGGCAACTTACATCATTACCAATGGAAGTACAGCGGGAAGCGCAACCATCACTACCGGGTCGTATGGAACAAACAACGATGCAATCAACCGGGAATCGGGACACTCTACTCGTACCGGTTACTACCTGCGCAAACATTTACGCTTCGATTGTAACCTGGATCCGAACTACAACACCCAACAGCGTCATTACTCGGCACGTATCCGCTATACGGAAATCTTCTTAGACTATGCAGAAGCTGCCAACGAAGCTTGGGGACCGAAAGGACAAGGTTCGTTCGGTTTCAGTGCTTACGATGTCATCAAAGCCATCCGCACCCGTGCCGGTGTAGGTGTAGACAACGGTGACCCTTATCTGGAAGCATGTGCAAACAGCCAGGACCAGATGCGCGAACTGATCCGCAACGAACGCCGTCTGGAACTTTGCTTCGAAAACATCCGCTTCTACGACTTGCGCCGTTGGAATGCCAACCTGACAGAAGCAGCTCAAGGAGTAAACATCACCCGGGCTGCCAATGGTACGCTGACTTATACACCGATTCAGGTGGAAGAAAGAAGCTATCAGTCGTATATGGTTTACGGCCCGATTCCATACAACGATGTATTGAACTTCGGCTTTGTACAGAATCAAGGATGGCAATAATAACGAACGTAATAAGACCGTAAAGAAGATTTCGGTTTGTTGAAAACAAGCCTTGGCAGGTAAAGTCTCTTCACAGACTTTGCCTGTTAAGCCGGGTGAACCGGGTGAAGCTTCTTTATTTCTTTTTGCTTACAACCAACTATTAAAGATAAAAACAGAATCAATATGAGAAAAGTAAATTTATATTCTATACTGTTGGCAGGAATTACCGCATTGGGCATCACTTCGTGTGAAAACGGCGATGCGGAATTCCCGAACTATGATAACTCTGCCGTTTACTTTGCGCACCAGACTCCGGTACGCACCTTGGTAATGGGAGAAGATACGTATGACACCTCGCTCGACAACGCCCACAAATGCAAGATTTATGCGACCATGGGTGGGGCATATGCTGGAAGCGGATCGACTGTTATTGATATCATGGTAGACAATGAGCTATGCGACAACCTGTACTTTGCCGATGGCGTGACTCCCGTACGTCCGATGCCTGCAAACTATTATACGTTGTCGTCGGAACAGATTACGCTGAACGAGTTTGAAAACCTGATGGGAGCGGTAGAAGTGACTTTTAGCAATGAGTTCTTCGATGACCCCGCTTCGACAAGCAACAACTACGTGATTCCGCTGCGCATGACACACGTGGAAAACGCAGACTCTATCTTGCAGGGAGTGCCCAAAGAAGCCAATGCGGCATGGACTAACGCGGACATGTGGGATACAGCTCCGAAAAACTACGTATTATACTGCGTGAAATACATCAACAAGTGGGATGCCACTTATTTGCGCCGGGGCATCGACCAGATTACAGAAAACGGAAACACCACCACCAACGTGCGCCACGAATTCTATATGGAAGATGACGAACAATGCGATGTAAACACCCGCAACCTGCATACGGCTGTTTTCCCTGTATCGACCACCATTGACGGAGCGCCTGTAACCTGCGACCTGCTGTTGGCTTTCAACGACAACGATGAATGTACCATCACTTCGGGTACAGAAGGCTTCACGGCAAGCGGAACAGGCAAGTTCGTAGTAGACGGAGAAAAGCAGAGCTGGGGAAACAAGGACCGCGACGCCCTTTACCTGGACTACCACATCGACTTCGGCTCCAAGCAATACAACACGAAAGATACCTTGGTGGTTCAGACCCGTGGCGTGGCATACGAAGAGTTTAGTGTGATTTACCAAGAATAAATAAATTGAATGTCCGCAATTAGCCATGCGGTCAATATGGATTGCAAATCCGGCGTAACGGGTAACTGGCAAGATGCGGACATTCATATAATTAAAATGTACGCTTATGAAGAAGCTAATTTTAATGTTACTCTTATGCATACCTATTTCTATTTTTGCTAAAGAAGATATAAATGACTTATTAACAAAAGGTACATATACCATTACTTATAATGGAATGGGACAAACTTTTCCTCTAACAGGTTTCCATACCATCCCTAATGAACAAGGTGGAGTTATTATTGAACTTCCTTCACTAGCTGACGGAAATTTATATTACGATGTAATATTAGCCCGCGTAAGTGATAATGCTTCTATAGGATGGTTTGTAGAACCCAACAGTACTAAATGTTATTTCAACTTAGATTTAACAAGAAGAACAATATTTATACAAGTTTATATTAAAACAAAATCCAATCCTGAAGGAATTGTTGCCAGAAGAGATTTTACGTTTAAAGTATATTAATAATCCAAATTGATAACAATGAAACACTATACCAATAAAATATTGCTGGGAGCACTTGCCATGGGCGCATTGTCCGCTTGTACGGACGACAGTATGCTGCCGTATGAAACAGGTTCGATGCCCGAAAGCCTCGCCCAGTACGAATACTTAAAGAATTACGATGTGCTGAAAAGCTACGTAAACCGTACGGAAAACCCGAACTTCAAGTTAGGCGTCGCCTTAACGGCAACGGATTTTACCGACGGAGGCCAGGTATACAGCTTGGCTTGCTCCAACTTCGATGAAATGACGGCAGGAAACGCCATGAAGTACGCATCGGTTGTAGGCAACGACGGATCGATGAACTTCTCTACCGTAACCAGCTTTATCGATGCCGCCCGCCAAGCAGGCATGACCATTTACGGCCATACCCTTGCGTGGCACTCGCAACAGAACCTGACCTACCTGAACGGGCTGATAGCCCCGATTGTCATTCCGGGCGAAGCCGGAAACGGTGGTTACTGCCTGATGCTGAAAAACGCCACGGCAGGAGCCAACATCTGGGACGCGCAGACTTGGTACCAGCTTCCTACCCCGTTGCAAAGTGGAACGACGTATACGCTCAGCTTCATGGCACGGGCTTCGGCAGCTTACAACGACACGCAAATCTACCTGCAATGTTCGGACGGAGGCAACCAGGAATACCCCGGCGGATTCAATGTCGGCACCGAATGGCAACAGATTGACTTCACCTTTACGCCTACGGGCGCAACCGTAGACAAGATTGCGTTCAACTTCGGTACGGCAGCCATCAACATTTACATCGACAATGTATCGCTGACCGGAGGAGGCTCTACCGAAAGCCTGATACCGAACGGCGATTTCGAAGACGGAACCATTACCGGATGGACTGGATGGACACCGGGCAACTTTGAAACCATCTCGGCAGAAGGCGAAGGATATAGCGAAGGTGGAGGTGGCACCTCATTGGAAGAGCTGTTGACAAACGGCGACTTCGAAGGGGACAACGAAACCAGCTATGTCATCCAAAGTGGCGGTACGACCTACGAATACATCACTCCCGGCTCGGACGGCACAGGACGGGCATTAGCCGTAACCAATCCCCAAGTACAGGCTAACGATTACGGTTCGCAGATGATATTCAATTTCTCTCCGGCGGCAGTACCCGGCGATGTGTACGAATTCAGCGTAGACGTAAGGGCTGATGTAGCTTGCGCCATCACCACACAGGCACAATCGTCTCCCGGTGCTTACCTGCATTGGAATATGTTCGGTGATATCAATGTCACTACGGAATGGCAAACGTTCACCACTACCGTAACCATAGGTACAGGAGCAGAAGGACTGGAAGGATTAGGCGCAGTAGCATTAAATTTCGGAAACACAGCAACCACCTACTACTTCGACAACCTATCATTCAAGAAACAAGTGGAAAGCACAGGCGGCCAAACCATCGAAATGACCCCCGAAGAAAAGAAAGACACGCTGACTTGGGCGATGGACAACTGGATTAGAGGCATGATGGAAGCTTGCGGCGGTTACGTCACCACGTGGGATGCAGTCAATGAAGCTATATCCGGCGCAGATTACGATGGCGACGGCTATTATGACCTGCAATCAGCGACCAACGGTGACCCGGAAACCAACTTCTACTGGCCGGATTATTTAGGCAACGAAGACTACGTGCCTATCGTTACCCAAGCGGCTGAAAAATATTTCACTGAAAACGGAGGCAACGCAGCAGACTTGAAGCTGTTCATCAACGATTACAACCTGGAATCGTGGTGGGACGGCAACCAGAAGCTAAAGAGCCTGATTCACTGGATTGAAGTATGGGAAGCCAACGGAGCGAAGATTGACGGCATCGGCACACAAATGCACGTAAGCTACATACTGAACGAAGCCGACCAAAAGGCTCAGGAAGACGCTATCGTCAATATGTTCCAACTGATGGCAGCTTCCGGCAAGCTCGTTAAGATTTCGGAATTGGATATGGGCATTGTAGAAAAAGCATTCGGCGAAGGCATTCCAACCGAAGAAGTGACCTACGAACAACAGTTGAAGATGGCCGACTTCTACCAGTTCATTATCGAGAAATACTTCGAAATTATTCCGGCAAACCAGCGCTACGGCATTACGCAATGGTGCATTACCGATAGCCCCGCAGGTTCCGGTTGGCGCGCTGGCCTTCCGGTTGGTTTGTGGGATGCGAACTACAACCGCAAGCCGGCATACGCAGGCTTTGCCAACGGCTTGGCAGGAAACGTCATCGCAACCCCTCAACCCTAACCGCGATGCAATAAAGGCTTCTCTCTAAGCTTTGATTCATAATGTAAATCTGCCACTGTTTTTGCACACGCAAAAACGTGGCAGATTTTTTTATCAGACAGCTCCGCCACAGTCAGCCTCACCGGGAAAGCGAGCCACCGCACACGAATGACAAAAGCCTTCCCCCCCGTATGTAACATGGGTGTACGATTTTGAAACATACGTGTATGCCCAAATACATGAAAGAACAAATCAGAAACATCCGTGAACGGCACTTTGGCAATTATTTTATATTTTTGCTTCATGGAAGTACGCTGATTCTAACAACCTAAATACTATAAACCTAAAAAACAAAAGACGTATGAAAAGACTAAGCATCTCATTCCTGCTTCTGTTCGGCCTGCTCTGCACCTACGCGGCGGAACCGTTCATCGTGTTCAACCGGACAGACGCGGCATTCCCCGTAGTAAGCGGCGGAAAGCCATGCCCCATCCTGGTGGACAGCAACGAAGACTCAGCCATCCTGATTGCCGTGCAAAACCTGCAAGAAGACTTCCTCCGGGTAACGGGCACGAAAGCCGAAGCGGCAAACACGCCAGCCGCCAACCAGTACATCTTGGTAGGCAGCGTAACCTCGCCCTACATCAAGCAACTGTTTAAAGACGGCAAGCTGGACAAGAAAGAACTGGAAGGCAAAAACGAAAAATACATCATCCAGACCGTAGACCAACCGACGGAAGGAGTAGACCGCGCACTGGTGATCGCCGGAAGCGACCGCCGCGGAACGGTGTACGGCATCTACGAACTGTCGGAACAAATGGGCGTATCGCCTTGGTACTGGTGGATGGACGTACCCGTCGCCAAACAGACCGAAGTGTATGCCAAAGCCGGCAGCTATACCGACGGCGAACCTGCCGTGAAATACCGCGGCATCTTCCTCAATGACGAAGCCCCCTGCCTTACCTCGTGGGTGAAGAACACGTATGGCACCAATTACGGCGACCACCGCTTCTACGCACGCGTGTTCGAACTCATCCTGCGCCTGAAGGGCAACTACCTGTGGCCCGCCATGTGGGGATGGGCATTCTATGCCGACGACCTTGAAAACGGCAAGACCGCCGACCAAATGGGGGTATGCATCGGCACCTCGCACCACGAACCGATGGCACGCAACCACCAGGAATATGCCCGCAACCGCGAGAAATACGGCGCATGGAACTACGCGACCAATCCCGAAGGGCTGAACCGCTTCTTCCGTGAAGGCATCGAACGCATGAAAGGCACCGAAGACGTAGTGACCATCGGCATGCGCGGCGACGGCGATGCCGCCATGGGCGGTGAAGAAGGCAAAGACCATGAATACACGCCGCAATTCGAGAAGAACATGAAACTGATGGAAGACATCTTCAAGAACCAACGCCGCATCATCAAGGAAGTGACCGGACGCCCTGCCAAGGAAACGCCGCAGCTATGGGCACTTTATAAAGAGGTATTGGAATACTACGAACGCGGGCTGCGTGTGCCCGACGATGTCATCCTGCTGCTGTGCGACGACAACTGGGGCAATGTGCGCCGCCTGCCCAACGCCGAAGAGCGCAAGCATCCGGGCGGCTGGGGGATGTATTACCACGTAGACTATGTAGGCGCGCCGCGCAACTCAAAATGGCTTAACGTCACCCCGATACAGAACATGTGGGAACAACTGCAACTGACGTACGACTACGGAGTGGATAAACTATGGGTGCTGAACGTGGGCGACCTGAAGCCGATGGAATACCCCATCACCCTCTTCCTTGACATGGCTTGGAACCCGAAAAAATACAATGCGGACAACTTGCTGCAACATACCCGCGACTTCTGCGCCGCAGCCTTCGGCGAAGACCAGGCAGACGAAGCCACCCGCATCTTGAACCTCTGCTGCAAATACAACGGACGCAGCACTGCCGAAATGCTGGACCGTACGGTATATAACCTGGAAACAGGCGAATGGCGGCAAGTAACAGGCGACTACGCCCAACTGGAAGCGGAAGCCTTGCGCCAGTACATCAGCCTGAAACCCGAATACCGTGACGCATACAAGCAACTCATCCTCTTCCCCGTACAAGCGATGGCGAACCTGCACGAGATGTATTACGCACAGGCGATGAACCTCAAGCTGTATGCCGAAGGGAATCCCGCCGCCAACGAATGGGCAGACAAGGTAGAAAAAGCGTTCGCACGCGACAAAGCGCTGTGTGACGACTACAACCACACGATGGCCGGCGGCAAATGGAACGGCATGATGACCCAGAAGCACATCGGCTACACCTCGTGGAACGATGCGTTCCCAGCCGACAAGCTGCCCGAAATCCGCCGCATCGACCATCCGGAAGCAGCCGCAGGCGGCTATGTATTCACCGGGAAAGACGGCTATGTAGCGATGGAAGCCGAACACTATTTCGCCGCAGCCAACGCACAAGAAGCCCAATGGACGGTACTGCCGTACATGGGACGCACGCTGAGTGCCATGGCATTGATGCCTTACACCGTACCCACAGACGGAGCGTCGCTGTCGTACAAACTGGCAATCCCTGAAAAAGCGGACTCGGTAACGGTGCATATCATCGTGAAGTCTACCCTCGCTTTCCACAACAAGGAAGGACACAAATATGCCGTAGGATTTGAAGGCGGACAAGAAGAGACCGTCAACTTCAACCACAACTTGAACGAAGACCCGGAAAACATCTACAGCATTTACTATCCGACGGTAGCCCGCCGCGTGGTAGAAAAGAAAGTACGCATGAAGCTTCCGGCATCGGCAGACGGTACGTACACCTTGAACTTCCGTCCGCAAGACCCGGGCATCGTGCTCGAAAAGATTGTCGTAGACTACGGAGGCTACCAGCCGTCGTACCTCTTCGGGGCAGAGTCGCCGTGCAAGCGGAAATAATTTTATGAATATCTGCATTTTGCCATAGCACACAGAGGAACACAGACATTCATTAATAATTTTTTAACCGAACGAGGCTGTCTCAAAATTGAAATAAGCTTTCATTTTGTCATCCTGAGCGCAGTGAAGAATGACATTACTTTTTGATAGGCAATTCTCATTTTGAGACAGCCTCGTTTATTTATTCGAACTCTAAAACAAACGTGGTATTCCAGCCGTTCGTCCCGGCACGAAGCAGGCTGATGCTCCCATTCGAAAGCTTCATAATCTGACGGGAAAGCGAAAGGCCGATGCCGCTACCTCCCGCACGAGTGGTAAAGAAAGGCACGAAAATCTGCTCGGCTTCGGCTTCCGGAATGGCAGGCCCGTCGTTGCTGATATATACGAAAATATGTTCGTCCGGTGCACTGTAGGCACGTATATGAATGCATCCTTCCGCCTCCCCAATCGACTGCACTGCATTTTTCAGGATGTTTATCAACACTTGCCGGATGAGGTTCGGGTCGGCATACAGCATCAATCCGGAAGGTTCAATCTGCAAGGTAAGCGAAACGGTATCGGGAATCAGGCTCAGCCCTTGTATCTGACGAAGCAAATCCAGCAGATAAAAAGGTTCGGGCGAGGGTTTCTGCAAAGCGGAAAATTTCCGGTAACTGTCTACAAAAGAGACCAGCCCCGCCGAGGTTTCGTGTATCGCGCGGATGCCCTCATAAATCGGGCTTTCCATCACATCCCGCCGCTTCAGGAAAGTCTCGCTCAGCGACGAGATGGGCGCAATGGAATTCATTATCTCGTGCGTCAATACCCGCGTCAGCTTAATCCACGAATCCAGTTCCTTGGCATCCAATTCGCTACGGATGTCATTCAACGTAAGGATACGCACGCTTTCTTCCCCCAACTGCATCCCGGCAGCACGTACCGACAGTTGCACTTCGCCCTTCGCCGTAGCAAACTGCAGGTTGCAGCGCTCTCCCGCTTTCAAGGTACGCAACAAATGGGGCACTTCGGAGCCGTAACGCTCCAATTGCTTCAACGTACTGAGTATCGGGACTCCCAACAGACGCGCCGCCGCCGGATTGGTCTGCACCACAGCCTGTTTCTCATCGAGCACGATAACCCCCGAACTGACACCGGACAATATCTGTTCGTAAAAGCGTTCGCGTTGTTCCATCAATTGCTTCTGCTCGCCCATCAGTTCGCCAAAGCGGTTCAAGGTTTCTTGCAACACCCGCTCTCCTCCCGAAAAGCCATACAACGGAAGGCGGAAGGAATAGTCCCGATTGCGGATGGCTTCCAGCATCAACCAGCTTTTCTCACGCAACTGCTGCTGTATCCGGTAGGAAATCCATGCGGCAACCCCACAACAGACACCACCAATCACACCTGCCCACCAACTGCCTTTCAAGACAGCTACCGTAAGCAACGAAATGCCGACCACCCAAACCGCCAAGCGGGAAAAAGCCCGATACCCCCACCTATAACCCATAACGCTTCATTTTATTATAAAGAGTCTGACGGGTAATTCCCAACTTCGATGCCGCCTGCGACAGATTACTGCCGCATTGCTCCAAAGCCTGGCTTATCAAGACACGTTCCATTTCATCCAACGTATGAAAAGCAGGCCCGTCCTTTTCTTCCGCAATCTGTGCGGTCTCTTTTTCCGTTGCTGCATCCAATTGTAACGACTCGGCACGCAATTCACTATCATCAGAAAGAATTACTGCCTTCTCTATCGTGTGTTGCAATTCGCGGATATTGCCATACCACGGATGTGCCAACAAACGTGCTGCCGCATCAGGGGCAAACGTTCCGTTTGTCCGTCCGTATTGTTTGGCATAACGTTCCAAAAACAGCCGTGCCAATGGAAGAATATCTTCTTTCCGTTCCCGAAGCGAAGGGATATGCAAGTGAATGGTATTGATACGATAAAGCAAGTCTTCGCGGAACTCGCCTTTGCGCACCATTTCGTCCAAATCACGGTTCGTAGCACAAATCAGGCGGATATTGGTAGGCTGGGGCGTATTGCTTCCCACTTTAATGAAACTCCGCTTTTGGATAACCGTCAACAGCTTTGCTTGCAGATAATAAGGCAGATTGGCTATTTCGTCCAAGAATAACGTCCCGCCATCAGCCGCTTCAAAACGCCCGATACGGTCTGAATGCGCATCGGTAAACGAACCTTTCACATGACCGAACAATTCGCTTTCGAACAACGATTCGGTAATGGCACCCATATCCACCACTACCATCGGACCGTCCTTGCGGTTTGAAAGGCGATGGATTTCGCGTGCCAGCATATCTTTTCCCGTTCCATTCTCGCCGGTAATCAAAATATTGGCATCCGTAATGCTTACTTTTTCCACCAACTTCCGCAAAGGACGGATAGCAGGCGAATTCCCCCAATACATCGCCGCATCGGTTCCGTTCGACTTTACCGCCGTGCGCTTCTTTTCTTTCTTAGACGCGCATACCTTATTATATACATCCGTCAAGGTCTGAATCAGCTTGTCGTTATTCCATGGCTTGACGATAAAATCGGCAGCACCTTCCTTGATGCCTGTCACCGCCAGGTCGATATCAGCGTATGCGGTAAACAACACCACACCCGCTTGCGGACGAAGGCGGCGAACCTCCCTCAACCAATAAAGCCCTTCGTTTCCATTGTTGATGCCTGAAGCAAAATTCATATCCAACAATACGACATCCACTTCATTTTGCGACAACACCGTAGGTATCGTCACCGGTGAATCGAGCGTCAGGATGCGTGCAAAATAATCCACCAACAGGTATCGCAACGAAGTCAATATATTGCGGTTATCGTCTACAACCAATAAAGTGCCTTGTTTCATCATTGTTCTGTTAATGTTTATATGATTCACCACAGAGGTCACAGAGTATCACAGAGGAAAATTTTAAGACTCTGTGCGCCTCTGTGGTAAATAGATACTGCAAAGATACGCAAAGAAACAATATGCCCTATCACGTTCAGTGTCTAATTATTTGACACCGAGTGTCTAATTTTTAGACACTTCCTAATATGTTAAATTACGTAACAACCTACGAATCAACACCTTAATATTTTGGCACGATATTTGCGTGTAATTTAGCAAAAACAAGAACGAAATAATGAACAGACCTATGAATATACAGAAATCAATCGCCGTGATGCTCTGCTTTTGCAGCCTTTCGGCAGCCGCCCAAGAAGCGTGGGACATCGACCGCTGCATGGCTTACGCCGTAGAGCATAACCGCACGGTAAAGCAACGCAAACTGGAAGCCGACAACTATCGGCTCGACAAAATGAAAGCCATCGGGCAATTCCTGCCCGGAGTGAGCGGAAGTGTGAGCGCACAATATAGTTACGGACGTTCGGTTGACCCGGCGACCAATACTTACGTCTCACAATCGAACTTCAACAACGGATATGGAATGGAAGGTTCGATGACCGTCTTTCGTGGGGGAAGCCTCATCAACCAAGTGCGCCAATCGCGTGCCAATGAACTATTAGGCAAAGCAGCCTTGCAAGAAGCGCGAGACAATACCGCCCTCGAAACTTTCCAGGCATACATTGATGCCCTCTACTACTTCGGCACCACCCGACTGGCGGAGAAAAAACTCTTGGAAAGCGACTCCTTAGTATATAAGACCAAACGCCAAGAGATGTTGGGGCTGAAAGGCATGGCAGACGTAGCACAAATGGAAGCCCAACAGGCTACTGATGCCTACAACCTCACCCACCAGCGCAACCTCTACGAAACGGCGATGCTCACCCTGAAGCAGACCATGAACTTCCCCGTAGAAGACACCCTCGTGCTCGATACCCGCCTGATAGACACGCCTACCATCGAACAAGTGCAGCTGAGCAGCGAGCAAGCCAACGATGTGTTCCGCCTCGCCCTCCGCTTCAATCCCACCCTGCGGCAAAGCGAAATGCAAAAGAAAGCCGCGCTGATGGCACGCAAAATCTCGTGGGGCTCGCTCTTCCCCAGCATCAGCATCTTCGGAGGCATCTCCTCCTCTTATTATAAAGAACTGCACAAGACGGGCTACAACAACTTCGCCGACCAGATGAGCAACAACTTCGGTTCCTACTTCGGCATCAGCCTAAGCATCCCTATCTTCAACCGTATGTCGGGGTCTATCAACGTGAAGCAGGCGAAAAACAACTACCTCATCGCCTCCCAGCAATACGAAGCACAGAAAGAAGCCCTGCAGAAACTGGTGCTCCAAGCCGTGCAAGACCGCGAAGGATTCCTGAAAGAAAGCCTGCAAATGGAAAAGAAAGTCACCTCCGACTCCATTGCCTACCGCGTCACCCGCCGCAAGTACGAAGAAGGCTTGATGACTTCGCTTGACGTGCAAAACAACGCCGCAACCCTCCTCGAAAGCCAAACCGGACTGCTGCAAAGCAAACTCACCTACGTGATGAAATGCCGACTGGTAGATTATTATAAAGGAGAGGAAATCATCAGACCAGTGAATAATAAATAATGAAAAGTGAATAACGAAAAGAGAAACACCCGCCGTTATCAACTATTAACTGTTAACTATTAATTAGAAAAGATATGGACATACAACTCGAAAAGAAAAAAGGCATCCAGAAGAAACACATCCCTTACATCGCCGGGGGAGCTGTCGTACTGTTTCTGCTGATTTGGATTATCTTCGGCAACCACGCATCAACCTTGCGCATCGATGGCGACGCGCTCAACATCGCCGACGTGACCTACGGCGAATTTAACGACTAC
This sequence comes from uncultured Bacteroides sp., assembly GCA_949296855.1. Taxonomy (GTDB): domain Bacteria; phylum Bacteroidota; class Bacteroidia; order Bacteroidales; family Bacteroidaceae; genus Phocaeicola. The sequence continues at coordinate 33,974 of CASFRN010000128.1, forward strand.
ATCCGCCTCAACGGACAAGTGCAACCCATCTCTATCGTCCAGCTCAGCCCCGAAGAAGGAGGCATCGTGCAGGAAAAAGTCGTCGAAGAAGGAGCGCACGTGAAGAAAGGCGACATCATCCTGCGCCTGAGCAACTCCAACCTCGACCTGCAAATACTGAACGCCGAATCGGAACTCGCCGAAAAGCAAAACCTCCTGCGCAACACGCAAGTAACCATGCAGCAAGACAAGCTGAACAACGAGACCGAAAAAGTGCAGCTCGACGTAGACACCCGCCGCAAGCTCCGCACCTTCCAGCAATACGAACGACTCTACCGCGAACGACTCATCAGCCGCGAAGAGTTCCTGCAAGCAGAAGAGGACTACCAGGTAGCCCAAAAGCAGCATGCACTCATCAGCGAACGCCTCATCCAAGACTCTATCTACCGCACCATCCAAATGGACCAAATGGAAGACAACCTCCACAACATGCGGCAGAACGTCCTCCTCATCCGCGAACGCAAAGACAAACTGGAAGTGCGCGCCCCGATAGACGGCGAACTGGGACTGCTCGACGTCGAGTTAGGACAGAACATCACCGCCGGACAAATGGTAGGGCAAATCAACGACCTCTCCGACTTCAAGATTGAAGCGATGATAGACGAACACTACATCGACCGCGTCACCAACGGACTGCCCGCCAGCTTCGAACGCCAAGGCGCAACGTTCCGTCTGAAGGTGCGCAAAGTCTACCCCGAAGTGCGCGAAGGCCGATTCCGCACCGACCTCGTCTTCGAAGGCACCCGCCCCGAAAACATCCGCAGCGGACAGACCTACTACATCGACCTCCAACTGGGCGAACCCACCCAAAGCGTCCTCATCCCGAAAGGCACCTTCTTCCAAGTGACGGGAGGCAACTGGATTTTCGTCCTCGACAAAGACGGCAAGAAAGCCTACCGCCGCCAAATCCGCATCGGACGCCAGAACCCGCAATACTACGAGGTATTGGAAGGCCTGGAGAAAGGCGAACGGGTCATCGTCTCCGGCTACGAAAGCTACAAAGACAACGAAGTGCTCATCCTGAAATAATTTTTTCACCACAGATTACACAGATTTAATTAATTATTTTAATCCGTGTAATCTGTGGTGAAAACAGAAACCGTTATTCACTATTAACTTTTAACTATTAACTGAATAAAATGAACACCTTAGCACGCAATTTCTCGCATACCTTCCGGCGCTTCCTTACGGCAAGCGTCCTGAACATCATCGGGCTGGCAATCGCCTTCGCCTCCTTCTTCGTCATTATGACGCAGGTGGACTATGATTTGAACTTCAACAAAGGGTATAAGGACTACCAGAACATCTATCGGGTAGAGGTTTATCCCAACGATGACAATGGCTGGCAGACATGGATGACACGCCCGCTATGTGAACTAATAAGCAGCAGTTCGCCCCACATCCAAGCACTTACCATTGTTTCATCTTTCGCCGGAGAAGTGGAATACGAAATCAACGGACACTCATTCAGGGAAACGACCCTCACCGGATTCGGCAACTTTATGGAGACGTTCCAACCACAAATGGTTGCCGGCTCCGCCGATGCGCTCAATATAGAAAGGAACATCCTGATTCCCCAATCAATGGCAATACGGTTCTTCGGAAGCACAGACGCTGTAGGAAAAACCATTTTCGAAGGCAAACAGGCGGACAACCGACCGCTGACCATAGGCGGAGTGTACAAGGATTTTCCCGAAAATTCGCAGATAGGCAACTACATCTTCCTGCCTCTCTCGCCCAACGACAACAAAGACAACTGGCGGAACTGGAACTACAACTGTTATTTCCGGACTGACGGCACACTGAATCCGGACGAACTGAGCAAATTAGTCTATAAAAGAATGGCGGAACTGGTTCCGGAACGGGTAAACGCAACGGACGATGAAGATTCTTCCGAATTCCTGCATTTCACGCCGATAGCGGATGTGCATTTCTCGAAAGTAGACAACAAGAGTGCCAGCAGCCGCACCACAGTCTACCTGTTGTTGTGCGTCTCGTTCCTCATCGTCATCATCGCCACCATCAACTTCATGAACTTCACCCTTGCCGAGACCCCGATGCGGGTGAAAAGCATCAATACACAAAAGGTATTGGGAGCTACTGTAGGTTCGCTCCGCATTAGCCTGATTTCGGAAGCGGTTTTGATTAGCATTATCGCTTTCTGCCTGTCTATCCTCATCCTGCTGGCGCTGCGCGATTCGGGTATTCAAGACTTGGTTGCAGCCGACTTAAACTTAACGAAACATCCGCTTTTATTGGCATCCACCTTGGGCATAAGCATCCTAATGGGTGCGTTAGCAGGACTTTATCCCGCTTACTATGTAACGTCTTTCCCACCGGCATTGGCTCTGAAAGGCTCGTTCGGCTTATCGCCTAAGGGACGAAAGCTGCGCACAGTCTTGGTATGCATCCAATTCTTCGTGGCATTCATGCTCATCATTGCCATCGGAATTATGTACACCCAAAGCCGATACATCCGTACTACCGATTACGGTTATGCCAAAGACGCCATCGTGGTAGGCAATATGTCATGGGACGCAATTCTCCAGCGGGAAGCGGTAGTCGGCGAACTGTCCCGCATTTCGGGAGTAGAAGGTGTAGCGTTCTCCCAGTTTATCCTAAGCTCAAGTGATTCTTACATGGGTTGGGGACGCGGAAGCGATGACAAGCATATCCAGTTCGATGTGCTCCCGGTAGATTACCGCTACCTGAAAGTAATGGGTATCCGGGTCACTGAAGGACGCGACTTCAAGCCTGGCGACGGCGATGTGTATATCTTCAATGAAGCCGCCCGCCAGAAATATCCGTGGATGAAAGTTGACCAACTTGCTACTCCCGGCGACTTCCCTGTAGTAGGTTTTTGTGAGAACATCAAATACAGTACGTTCCGCAATGACAACGATGCTCAACCGATGGGTTTCTTCATTTACGGGAAAAATTATGCCGACTGGGGACGCTGGGAAAACTTCGTCAACGTCCGCGTCTCCGCCGGAACAGACAAAGTGGAAATCATCCGTTCGCTACAGAAAGCTATGGAGAAATTCACGCCGGGACACGACTTCCATTTCCGCTTTATGGACCAGGTGCTCGACAATGCGTACCGCAACGAGCTGCGATTCACCAAGCAAATCCTGCTCTTCTCCCTGCTTGCCATTGTCATCAGCATCATCGGCGTATTCGGCTTGACCATGTTCGAAAGCGAATACCGCCGCAAGGAAATAGGCATCCGAAAGATATTCGGAAGCACCACGGGTGAAATCCTCCGGATGTTCAACAAGCGATACCTATATATACTGATAGGATGCTTCATCGTAGCGGCTCCCTTCGGCTGGTGGATAGGACAACACTGGCTGGAAGGCTTCGCCGAACGCACACCTATACGTGCATGGATATTCCTCACGTCCTTCCTCCTCGTAACCGCCATCACCATGATAACGGTCACCGTACAAAGCTGGAAAAACGCCAACGAAAATCCGGCAAACAGCATCAAGACCGAATGAGAAATGACTCACCACAGATTACACAGATTAATATAATTAATTAAATCCGTGTAATCTGTGGTGAAAAAACAACCCGTTATTCACTATTAACTTTTAACTAATGAAAACCTATTTCACTTTCTTAGAGCGCAACAAGCTCTTTACATTCGTCAATGTGGCGGGGTTGAGCATCTCACTGATGTTCGTACTGCTGATTGCTAACATGGTGACCCGCCAGCTTACCGTAGACAAAGACCTGCCCGATGCCGACCGCATCTCGGTATTCGCCAACGAACATTGGGCAGGAGGACATTACAACTTGGGCGACCGCCTGCAAAGCCGCTATCCGGAGATAGAGGACTGGTGCGCCATGAGTGCAGGAGACCCATTCATGCTGATAAACGACAAAACCGTACAGGTATGGACCGGTATTGTGAAAAAGAACTTCTTCGATTTCTTCCGCCTCCCATTGGTGGAAGGAAACCGGGAACAACTGCTCACCGATGACAACAGCATCGTGCTTACCCGCTCGGCAGCCCTCCGCCTGTTCGGCACAGAACACATTATAGGCAAAACCCTGAAAATCATTCCTTGCAATAACCAGATGTTTACCGTGACCGGTGTCATTGAAGACATTGACAACTCGACTCTCTCTTCCGACATCGAAGCATACATCCCGTTCGAAAACATGAAGTACCTCAACTGGGGATGCTCTATCGAATGTACCGGCATGCACAATGCAGCAGGATCCGCCCTTTTCTTCCGCACCACTCCCGGCACCGACCTAAACCGAAAATCAGACGATGTGGCATCATATTTGAAAGAATTCTTCTGGATTTACCAGAATACCGGCATCGAGAAAGCCAACTTCATCCCTTGGAAAGATTTTTATTTTTCTGAAACAGAAGCCGTCATACCAATGAACCAATACGACTTCAAATTAGTGATTATCTTCATCACCGTAGGCGTACTCATCCTCTTAATGGCAGTGCTGAACTACATCAGCATGAGCGTAGCGCAAACCAGCTACCGTGCCAAGGAAATGGCTACCCGCCGTCTGCTCGGCTCGTCGAAGCCCGACATCTTTTGGCGCATGATAGCCGAATCGTTCCTTCTGACATTGGCTTCGTTCCTCATCGGATTCCTCCTTGCCAAAGCCGTAGAGCCGACCGCAATCGAATTGCTCAACGCCAAGATTGACATCGTAGGCGACCTCAATGTCGTGAGCGTCCTTATCTACCTTGTATTTATCGTAGTCCTGACTTTGCTTTCGGGCTTTATCCCCGCCACAATACTTTCCAATTATAACCCGATGGACGTAGTGAAAGGCACGTTCCGGCGCAAGACGAAAGCCGTTTACCTGCGGGTGCTCAACATCGTGCAATGCGGGCTGACCATTGCCCTGCTTACCTGCTCGGTCTACCTCAGCGTACAAATTTACCGCATCGTACATGCACCGTTGGGGTATGAGTTCGGCAATGTGCTGAGCTATCCCGCTTACGGTTCACAAAAAGACTTGCAACTTTTCCGCAACGAAGCCAAGAAACTGCCTTTCGTAAAAAACGTTTCTTTCTCGGAAGGCATACCCATAGACGGGGGAAACAACAATACCACTTACATTCCTTCGGCGGACAGCACCTTGTGCATGAGCTTCCAGACCTTCATTGTCGATTCGGCATTCCTCGACATTTACCATATAAATATAATCGACGACCGCCACACACCGCTGGGAGGAAACAATTTCTTCATGAGCGAAAGCGCAATGAAAACACTGGCGACCATTGGAGTGACCGACCATTTCATGAGTGACAATTACGGACAAATCCAAATAGCCGGCGTATTCAAGGACTTCCATATCATGAGAGATTTGATAGACCATGACATCCACCCGCTCCAGATGCAGATAGAGCATCCCGACAGCATCTATCCGTGGAACGTTTCGGTAGAGGTGCAAGACGGCGACCTGAACGCTTACAAGAAAGAGATAGACCAACTCTACAAGATAGCCGCCAAGGATTTCGCTTTCGAATCGGCATGGTACGGCGACCAGCTGAAAGACCTCTATGCTGACTTCAACCGCATGAACCGCCTGATGCTTATCTTCACCGGTGCCGCCCTGCTTATCTCGCTCTTGGGACTGACCGCTATGAGCCTGTACTTCATTGCCCAGCGCAAACGGGATATGGCAATCCGCAAGGTATTCGGTTCCAGTTCGTTGGGCGAGCAGGAAAGGCTGATGAAGTTCTCGCTTGTCTCGCTCGGCATCAGCCTCGTGATAGCCATTCCGCTGATGTTGTTCGGCGTGCATCAGATAGATAAGATTGTGACCTTCGACAGTGCTTTCCCGTGGTGGGTACCGATAGCGTCTATCGCCTTCATCGCCTTCGTCTCCTTAGCTTCGGTCTATCTCATCAGCCGGAAAGCCACCCGGGAGAATCCGGTGGAAAACCTGAAGACGGAATAAGATAAGGGTGAAAACCAACCCGTTATTCACTATTAACTTTTACTATTAACTAACAACATCAATAAATTCTCTTAGATTACCTTGTGCCGCCGGCAAACTTGTGTGATACAAGTCAACCGGCGGCTTTCTTTTTTCATATGGATGAAATGGGCTACGCATACGGATGAAAATCGGTTTGCATACAAATAATTTGCAAAGTACATGAAAATCGTTATCTTTGTGCAAAAGAAAATTTAACCAAATATCAAACGAAAATGAAAGATTTCTTAAAGTACATGCTGGCTGCCATTGTCGGGGTCTGCATCGTAGGAGTTGTATTTACCATTATCGGCATCATGAGCATTGCCGGCATGGTGGCTTCCTCATCGGGAAGCGAAACGAAAGTAAGCGATAATTCTGTATTTATCCTTAACTTGAGCGGAAGTGTGGAAGAGCGTGCGCAACCCAATCCGCTGAGCCAACTGATGGGCGATAATTTCGAGACATACGGGCTGAACGACATCCTCAGCTCGATAAAAAAAGCAAAAGAGAACGAAAAGATAAAAGGCATCTGCCTGAACGCGGGCGCTTTTTCCTGTTCGCCGGCTTCGCTGGAAGAAATACGGAACGCTTTAGCAGATTTTAAAGAAAGCGGAAAATTCATCGTTGCCTACGGAGGAAACTACCTTCAAAGCACGTATTACTTGGCAAGTGTAGCCGATAAGATTGCAATCAACCCGCAAGGAAGCCTCGGCTGGCATGGGCTGGCTACGCAAACGTATTTCCTGAAAGACCTGTACGACAAGATAGGCGTGGAAATGCAAATATTCCGTGTAGGCACCTACAAATCGGCGGTAGAGCCTTACATCGCCACCCAAATGAGCGACGCCAACCGCGAGCAGACGCAAGCCTTCGCCAATTCGATATGGAATCAAATGGTAGCTGACGTGTCCGCTTCACGCGAGATTCCCGCCGACAGCCTCAACGCACTTGCCGACCGGAACATGGACCTTCAGCCTACCGGCACTTACATCGCCGCAGGGCTTGCCGACACATTGATGTATCAGGACGAAATGCTCGCTTACCTGAAACAACTGACCGATACCGATGAAGACGACGCACTGAATAAGCTCTACCTGAACGACATGGTAAACGTACAACGCAACGTGCCCAAAGACAAGAGCGGAAATGTCCTCGCCGTTTATTACGCTACAGGGGCAATCGGCTCCAGCGAACTTCCTACCGATGAAGGAATCAATCCGGGGAAAGTGACCAAAGACTTGCGCAAGCTGCGTGAGGACGAAAGCGTGAAAGCGGTAGTATTGCGTGTCAATTCACCGGGAGGGAGCGCGTTCGGCTCGGAAGAAATATGGCGGGAAGTGACCCTGCTGAAAGAAAAGAAGCCTGTCATCGTCTCGATGGGTGACTACGCCGCATCGGGCGGTTATTACATTTCGTGCGCAGCCGACTGGATTGTAGCCCAGCCTACCACCTTAACAGGCTCCATCGGCATCTTCGGACGAATTCCGAACGCCGAAAAACTGCTGAACGACAAATTAGGCATTCATTTCGACGGCGTGAAGACCAATAAGCTGGCAGACCTCGGCGACATGACCCGCCCCTTCAACGAAGAAGAGAAAGCATTGATGCAGAACATGATAAACCATGGCTATGAACTCTTCACCCAGCGTTGTGCCGACGGACGCAAGATGCCGATAGACGAACTCAAGAAGATAGCCGAAGGCAGGGTGTGGACAGGCGAAATGGCAAAAGACCTGAAACTGGTAGACGAGTTAGGAGGAATAGACCGCGCCATTGCCGTAGCGGCTGAACGTGCAGAGATAGAAGACTATACCGTAATGAGTTATCCCAAACAGGAAGACTTCTTCAGCAGCCTGATGAATTCGGGTACAGACCGTTATTTATCGGCACGCCTGAAAGACGAGTTGGGCGTATTCTACGAACCGTTCCGCCACTTGCAAAGCATTGAGAAGAGCGACCCGATACAGGCACGCCTGCCGTTTATGATAACGATTAAATAAATTGATAAACTAACGCGATGAGCCATAACTGGAAAATATACCGCTCCCTGCTCCCTATAGCCTGGCTATACGGAGCAGGCGTGCGCTTGCGCAACTTCCTTTTCGATAAAGGAATATTGCGTCAGCATACATTTCCTGTTCCGGTTATCTGCATCGGTAACCTTACGGTAGGGGGCACAGGCAAGACTCCGCATACCGAATACCTGATTCGTTTGTTGCGTCCGGAATATCAAGTGGCGGTATTGAGCCGGGGGTATAAACGGAAATCAAAAGGATTTGTATTGGGGAATCCCGAAACACCGATTGAAGAGATTGGCGACGAACCTTACCAAATGTTGCATAAATTTCCCGACGTTTATGTAGCGGTAGACGAGAAACGATGTGAAGGCATTCGCTTCTTAACAGACGGGCATACGGCTCCCGGCACACGAGTCATCCTTTTAGACGATGCTTTCCAACATCGGCATGTAAAACCCGGCATCAGCATCCTGCTTACCGACTATAACCGGTTAATAACAAGAGACCGGCTGCTTCCGGCAGGACGCTTGCGCGAACCCGTTGAAGGAAAAAACCGTGCGGACATTATCTTGATTAGCAAATGTCCTTCTACTCTGACGAAAGAAGAACAAGCGGAGGTGCGAAGAGAAATCGCTCCCAAGCAAGGTCAGCTTCTTTTCTTTACAACGTTAGCATACGGGCGATTGCAAGCCTTGTTCGTCTCTTCTCCAGAACGCAAACTGGAAAACCTCCAAGCGGATGAACACATCTTGCTATTAACAGGCATTGCCTCGCCAGCCCCGCTCATCGAAAAATTATCAGAGTATACTTCTCACGTCACGCCGCTGACTTTCCCCGACCACCATGCTTTCGATGCCAATGATATACAACGCATTCAAACCGCATTCGAAAAGCTTCCGGAAGGGAAACGGCTGATTATTACCACCGAAAAAGACGCCGCAAGGCTCATCGGGCATCCGGACATAGCACCGGAACTGACACCTTATATATATGTATTGCCCGTTGAGGTAAGTTTCCTCAACGAGGAAGAAAGAATTATGTTTAACCAAAACATCACGGATTATGTTAGAGAAAATTCAAGAAACAGCAGCCTTTCTGAAGGCTAAGATGCAGACTCATCCCGAAACCGCCATTATATTGGGAACCGGTTTGGGAAGCTTGGTGCATGAAATTACAGATAAATACGAAATAAGCTACAAAGATATCCCCAACTTCCCTCTTTCAACGGTAGAAGGGCATAGCGGGAAACTGATATTCGGCAAGTTGGGTGGTAAAGACATCCTGGCTATGCAAGGACGTTTCCACTTTTATGAAGGTTATTCCATGCAACAAGTGACCTTCCCGGTACGTGTGATGCGTGAATTGGGCATCAAGACCCTCTTTGTATCAAATGCAGCCGGAGGCATGAACCCGAACTTCGAGATAGGCGACCTGATGATTATCACCGACCATATCAACCTCTTCCCTGAACATCCGTTGCGCGGAAAGAACATTGATTACGGACCGCGCTTCCCGGACATGAGCGAAGCTTATTCAAGAGACTTAATCGCCAAAGCACTGGAAATCGCAAAAGAAAAAGACATCAAGGTGCAGCAAGGCGTCTATGTAGGCACACAAGGACCTACGTTCGAAACTCCGGCTGAATATAAGATGTTCCATATCTTGGGCGGTGATGCCGTAGGTATGTCGACCGTACCTGAAGTGATTGTTGCCAACCATTGTGGCATCAAGGTGTTTGGCGTATCGGTCATTACTGATTTGGGCATAGAAGGGCAAATCGTAGAAGTATCACACGAAGAAGTGCAAAAAGCTGCTGATGCCGCTCAACCACGTATGACTACCATTATGAAAGAATTGATTAACAGAGCGTAAACCATGCACGAAGGAAACAGAACCGAAATAGCCACGTTAGGCGAATTTGGCTTAATCAAACACCTGACGGAAGATATTAAATTGGAAAATAAAGAGTCGGTGTATGGCATAGGTGATGATGCCGCCGTGCTTTCTTATCCGGATAAGCAAGTATTGGTCACCACCGACCTATTAATGGAAGGCGTACATTTCGACTTAGTGTATACTCCACTCAAGCACTTGGGGTACAAATCGGCAATGGTAAACTTCTCGGATATCTATGCCATGAACGGAACGCCCAAGCAGATTACCGTATCTTTAGCCGTATCAAAACGCTTCTGCATCGAAGATTTAGAAGACTTCTATGACGGTGTGAAACTGGCTTGCCAGCAGCATCACGTAGACATCGTAGGAGGAGATACCACTTCTTCAGTAACCGGTCTTGCCATTTCCATCACTTGCATCGGCGAAGCGGATAAAGACCAAGTGGTTTATCGGAACGGAGCGAAAGAAACCGACTTGATTTGTGTGTCGGGCGACTTGGGTGCCGCCTATATGGGACTTCAATTATTGGAACGCGAGAAAGCGGTATTCCAAGGAGAAAAGGACGTTCAGCCCGACTTTGCCGGCAAAGAATACCTATTGGAACGTATTTTAAAGCCGGAAGCACGCCGTGACATCATCGAAAGCTTGGCTAAAGCGGGAATCAAGCCTACGGCAATGATGGATATTTCGGACGGGCTTTCTTCAGAACTGATGCACATTTGTTCGCAAAGCAAGACGGGATGCCGGGTATATGAAGAACGTATTCCGATTGATTACCAGACCGCCGTCATGGCAGAAGAGTTCAACATGAATCTTTCCACTTGCGCCCTGAACGGAGGCGAAGATTACGAATTGCTCTTCACCGTTCCTCTCACCGCACACGAGCAAGTGTCGCAGATAGAGGGCGTAAAAGTAATCGGCTATATCACCAAGCCCGACTTAGGCTGTGCCCTGATAACCCGTGACGGAACCGAACTGGAACTGAAAGCCCAAGGCTGGAATCCGTTGAAATAAGATAAATCAAACGCAGAGACGCAAAAGCGCAAAGTTTTACGTCTCTGTGTTTGATTCCATTGCAGAATGAAACTCAATCATTATAATCTTTCTCCCGGCAACGATGGAAGAAATAATCAGTCAGGAAGTGTGCGTTCTGTTGCAAGAACTTCCGTCCGTACGCTTCCCCTTTCAAGCTGTTTAATGCCGCATCGGGCAACATGCCTTTATCTTGCAACATACAACTCAAATCGTATGGTATTACATCCGGATTAAGTAAAAAGGAAATAGCTTTTTGAGCAGCAACTTTTGCGTCGTAGAAAGCATTGTCGGGCGATTTGATGCACTCGCACAATCGGGTTTGTACACACAAGCCGTTTCGGGAGCTTACCATCAAGACCATACCATGGTCGGCTTTCATTGTCGGAGGCAATTCCGCATCTTTAGTCATGTTATATTTTAAATCGTGTGTAAAGAAGTCAATCATCTCCTGCCGTGACTTACAGAAGTGGAACGGCTTTCCGCCGGTTGCTTTCATGAAATCTTTGTAAACAGCCTTTTCATTCAGATGCTCTTTTTCTTTACACATATCTTCTATCGATGACTTAATGTCATCATCCAATGACGGAGACATTACCAATATACCCATTTGGCACCAAGCGTTTCCGTAATGTAATAACGTGCAGTAAATAGTTGATTTTCCCACCTGTCGTTTTTTGATTTTCTTCAAGTCAAAAGATTCTTTGAACACCTTATATACATTAGTTTTAGCGCATAAGTCTTGTAAATACAAAAACTCGGAATCTTCTTCCGTAAGCAGGAAATAACTTTCCAAACTTTCTTTTGCTGTTCGCCAGTCTTGCGGTCCGTCGTTCCGTTCAGCCCACAAAGCCAGCCATTCACAGGAAGGCAATGACAAAAGGTCTCTACGTCCTTTTAGCATCAAAGATGTATAGATACTGTATCGAATCATTTCCTGCTTGTCCTGCCAGTCTTCACCCAAACTTTCATCCAAATCTTCCACTTCGTCCCAATATTGTTCTTCATTTTCGATATTGAAGTATGAATCATAATGGAACCATTGCAATACAAGCCGATGCTTATCAAAGCCTTCTATCCTTTTTTCCTTTGGGTGCATAAATTGCCAAAGCCGTTCGTTTTCAGGTGCCGTTTCATAAATCTTGTCTAATAGGCAATAAATTTCATTAGCGATTATTGTTATCGCCGGATTCTCCGGATTAATAACGCGTCCTTCTCCCCGACAACAGGTTTGGATATGATGCCATAACAAGAACTGTATGTCTTCCGGATTGATTTCATCAGGATAATATTCCTCGTTCAGTGGATAAAAGGGAAGCCAGTTTCCGTAACGCTTCTTGCATTCTGCGGTAAAGGTTGTCCAAATACCTATTTGACTAATGACATCTTCAAACCAAGCCGTCAAACAGAGGCTGGCGTTAACGGATATCTTCATCATCATCGAACATTCCGTCCGCTAAACGTGTTTGCAACACCTGGTAAATCTGATTGGCGATGTCGGTATAATAGTGATCTATTTCATCTGTCTGCCGGTAAGGATGTAACTTCACCCACTCTTTCGGATATATTTTCTTCATCGTATGTTTATTTTAATTGTACGTATTTTTGTTGTCTGTTTAATTTCGGTCTAAAGATATGCAGAAAATCATTTCGTTACCAATAATACCCCAATAAAGTCAAATATTATTTTTTTTGTGTGCCCCATCTTAATCGTCCGCAGCCTTGTTTTATCTTCTCTGTATGTTCTGTTATTTCTTCACTCTTTAAAAAAAAATTCCAAAAATATTTGCAGTTTCGAAAACTTTGGCTACCTTTGCACCCGCAAACGAGAAACAACGGTGCCATAGCTCAGTTGGTAGAGCAAAGGACTGAAAATCCTTGTGTCCCCGGTTCGATTCCTGGTGGCACCACTTGAAAATCAGAGAGTTACAGCGATGTAGCTCTCTTTTTTATGCTCTGACATGGCTGAAATGCTGGA